>PATH01000027.1 GCA_002712325.1 Acidimicrobiaceae bacterium
TTATTTGGTGTGCGCCGGGTGGGACTTGAACCCACACATCCTAATGGACACAGGGACCTAAACCCTGCGCGTCTGCCAATTCCGCCACCGGCGCTTGGTTTCGTAAGGTTATCTAAGATCTGACGATAAATCACACAATAGAGGAGTATTGTTTCCTAATCTGCCGGCCTAAAAAATGGTGGTGAAATTATATCGGCTTCCCCTTTGACAAAGAGGCCAGCAGGAGCTCTACCAGTTGGTCGCTTTACTCCTGTTGATTCTATAAAGCCCGATGTGGCTTTGACTTTTCGTGAAAAGTTGGGAGCATCAATATGATTTCTCCAGACTGCTTCGTAAACTCTCCGCAAGTCCGAGATAGTAAATTGTTCATCTACGAACGCTGTCGCAAGCGTCGTGTACTCTAATTTTGATGCTGCTCTTTCGAGTCCATCTCTTAACATCGCAGCATGATCAAATGCGAGGGTAGGGCCATCTTCACAAGTTAATTGAGAGTTGAATTCCGGCAAATCATCAACAGCCCAGAATCTAGCTAAACGAGCATCTGAGCCTGCTCTTGGAGTTCCAGGGTCAGGCATGAAAGCTAAGTATGCTACTGACGTAACTCTCATTTTAGAATCTCTTGCATCTCGCCCTGGGGTGGAATAAGTCTGGAGTTGCTCAAGATGGGCAGGTTCCGCAGCAAATCCAGTCTTTTCTGCTAGTTCTCTGAGCGCAGTTTCATGTATTGATTCTTCTGGTCGAAGGTGTCCTCCGGGTAGAGCCCATGAACCACTTTGCGGAGGGTTTGCTCGCTCAACTAATAAGACAGCGAGTCTTCCCGAGCGAATAGTTAAAAGAATTACATCAGCTGTTACTGCATTAGGCGGATAATCTGCCGGCTCATAACTCTTGACAAATTCGGTATCTTCGGTGGATAGATTTCTCGAAAGTAGAGGCGGATTTTTGGCCATTAGCTTACGACCTCAATACCATGAGCAGTCATTTCTTTGGAAACGACGCTTACGTTAACTGGCGAAACTGCTGCTGTTAGTTTAGTTAAAACCCTTGTCTTGAAACCATTTTGTGCGCTATCAATTGCCGTTGCTTTCACACAATGATCGAAAGCCAGACCCACAATGTCAACAGTTTCGATAGATTCCTTTGAAAGAATTTGCTCTAAGCTCTCTTCGCCATCGCGTCCTTCAAACCCTGAATAAGCTGCTTCAAACATTCCTTTCTTGAGTGAATAGTTTATTTTGTCACTTATCTTGGAGAGTTCGGGGTGAAGATTAGCTTCATCTGTTCCGGCTACTCCATGCGCGGGCCAAGTTTCTTGATAGTTTGGCTGGTCCGAAAAATGTGCTCCTGGGTCTATATGCCAATCTTGAGTAGTGATAATGCAATCATATCTTTCATCTTGAACGACATAAGTTGCTATCTCCCTTGCAACCTCATTGCCTCCTTCTACCGGTAGGGAGCCCCCCTCACAAAATGTTGGCTGGACATCAACTATGACAAGTGCTTTCTTCGGTTTATTCACTTTTGCTTTCCTTCATACATAATTGTTGGGATGGCCGGTTCTCCGTCTACCCTGAGTCGGACTTCTTTCGGTATCTCGGGCATGATTTTCATTAGATGGTTTCGCGAATCTTCTACCGTTAGGAGATTGAGTATTTTCCCACGAGACATGACTTCACTCTGAAGGTCCCTATAGCCCTCTGAAGGAGAATCCTTTCGTGAAGAGCCATCAATGAATATTGATTCTTCAACGGCCACTCCATCAAAGCCAACTTTTCTCTTTGCTAATTTTTTTCCACCTAGAGAAGTTTTCCCTTCAGACTGCTTTTGAACTGGGCGCATCCTCGACACTGAGGGGTTGTCTTCAATAGCAACTAGTTTGTAGACAAAACCAGCAGAAGCTGCCCCAGACCCAGTGACTAACCTGTGTCCTGATTCAAACGCATCTATTGGCGCATCTGCCAGTGCCCGAATTTTGTATTCGTCTAAATCGCCAGAGACCATTATCTGTGCCTGGGGTGCTCCGAGTCCATCAAGGAGTTCTCGCGCTGATTTTGCACTGGTGGCCAGGTCACCTGAGTCAATTCGTATTCCTTTCAACTTAGCGTTTGAGGCTTTAATTGCATTAACAATGCCAGTTTCAATGTTGTATGTGTCAACAAGAAAAATAGAATTTTCTCCTAAATATTTTGCTTGATTCTCAAAGGCATCCATCTCAGATTGAAATGAGAGAGTGTAGGCATGCGAAGCTGTTCCGGCAGTCGGGATACCCCAGCGCCGGCCTGCTTCAAGGTTTGACGTAACTTCAACTCCCCCTATATAAGCTGCTCTGGCAGCATTGACAGCTGCTTCGGGTTCAATACGTCGCGACCCTGCCTCCATAACCAAATGACCGTTTGCTGCTAACACAATTCTTGCTGCCGCTGTAGCGATTGCAGAATCAAAATTTATTATTGACAGAAGTAACGTCTCAATAAGTAGAGCTTCCCCTAGGTTTCCCTCAACGGTAATTACTGGACTGTATGGAAAGTACGTCTCTCCCTCCTGATAAGACACAATGTCTCCCGTAAAGCTGAACGAGGACAAAAATTCTAGGGTTTGTTTTGAAACTATCTTTTCTTCCCTTAAGAATCGCAATATGTCGTCGCTAAAGTAAAAGTTTTCTAGTTTCGGCAATAAACGACTAATACCNGCAAAAACACCAAATGATCTTCCTAAGGGAAGTTCGCGTGCAAAGACTTCGAAAGTAGACCCTTTGCGTGCTTGTCCTGACTGCACCAACGCATCAAGCATGGTGAATTCATAATGATCAGTATACAAAGCATACGATTCTGATTTTTCCTGCATAGATTTCACCTTTATTTATAACCCTACCATTATATATAGTCAATATGACAATATTAGCTTCGGAGCTTTCATTAAAAATACGCAGTAGCTTCATAGAGTGACAAGAGAACATTCCCCTGAAGACAAAGACAGGACCTTTTGGCGTCCCACCGGTGCTTCTGCTTACGCAATAGCCCTTGTTGCGCTTCCAGGTTTTCTTCTTGGCGCGTTTGCTCCAGAGATAAAAGAAGATCTTTCGTTCGGTGACACTGAACTTGGTGCAATTCTCACTTTCGGGTATTTAGTTTCAAGCATCGTCATGTCATCATCAGGGGGAATTGCTGACCGAACAGGGCCTAAACGTGTTTTAAGATACGGCGTTATTATTGCTTCGATCGCCGCTCTCCTCACGGGTTCACTGGGGAATACTTTTTTCTTATTAATGTTATTCATAGGATTAAATCGCGTAGCCGAGGGCATCATCCATCCAGCAACGAACACTTTGATATCCTCCTCTGTAGTTTTAGATAGGCAGGGAATCGCAATGGCGGCAAAACAATCCGCTGTCCCCTTTGCAACAGCTCTTGCGGGCTTTGCTGTCCCCACTCTTGGGGTGGCTTTCGGGTGGAAAGGGACTTTTTTGGTGGTAGCTCTGCTAGCTTTCCCTGCTTGGTTTGTCATTCCCGATGCACCTTTGATAGGCGGAACGAGTTTTTCTTCCCGCCGTGAAATGTGGCGCTTATCCCACTTACGACTTCTCGCTCTCGCTGGTGCGTTCTCCGCTGCAGCCGTTGTCACCGTTTCAGGATTTCTGACGACGTCAGCGAAAAATGCTGGATATACCGATGGAGCTGCCGGATTAATTCTCGGGCTCGGAGGGATCTTGATGATTATTTCTCGTTTGGCGTGGGGCTTCTTAGCAGACCGTTTNCAGTTTGATAGATTTAAAGCAGTTTCCGCGTCACTTCTATTTGGGTCATTATCATTTGTACTTTTCGCTATTGAATCTAAAGCTTCTATTGCAGTTGGCTCTGTATTTATTTTCGGAATCGGGTGGTCATGGCCTGGTTTGGCACTGCTGGGAATTATCGAACATCATCGCGATGAACCAGGAGAGGCGACGGCCATTGTGCAGACAAGCATTCGTTTAGGCGCAATGTTTGCCCCTTTAGGTTTTGGGTTAATCGCTGACTCCTTTGACTATAGTTATGCTTGGCTTTTCTCGTTGGTGGCGGCTTTGCTCGGAGGGCTCTTCATGCTCTTAGCGAGCAAAAGCTTGCCTGACCAAAAGATGGCTTAAGTTTGGTAGATTCGCAAAGATCTATGAAATGGACAAAAGAACTCTAGAAATTTCTGTTAACGCTCGGCTTCTATGACTTATCTTATTTTTTTCTGAATCGCTGATTTCACCGAACGTTCTCCCAGCAACCTCGGAGGGTAGGAAAATTGAGTCGTAACCGAAGCCTAAATTTCCCCTTGGGGATAAAGCGATTTTTCCAGAAACTATACCCTCGGCAGTTACATAAGTTTTATCAGGCCATAAAACAACAATGACAGTTCTAAACTGAGCGCCTCTTTTGTCTACTGTGACGTTGGATAATTCACCCAATAACTTCTGAATATTATCTTCTGACTGTGCATCGGGGCCAGCGTATCGAGCAGAGAGAACCCCAGGTTCACCATTCAATGCTTCAACTTCAAGTCCAGTATCATCCGCTATTGCTGGCATACCAGTTGCTTTCACTACCGCTTGAGCTTTTAGGCATGCATTGCCTAGAAGGTCAGGCGCATCCTCTATAACTTCTGGGATTTCAGAAGGGCGTGGCAATATCTCTACCTTGCCAGCCATTATTTGTTTCATCTCTTTATATTTGTGAGGATTGGCAGTAGCGGAGATCAATTTCATCTGTTTTGGGGAGGAGTTTTAAGAAGTTCCTTTTGTAGATCAATGATTTCGTTAATTCCTTTCTCCGCCAAAGTAAGCAATGATGACAATTCATCTTTCGAAAAAGAAAACTTCTCCGCTGTCCCTTGAATTTCTATGAATTCCCCCGATTCAGTCATAACCACGTTCATATCAGTGTCCGCTTTGGAATCTTCTTCGTAGGGTAGGTCTAATCTGGCCTCTCCATTGATAATCCCGACTGATACCGCAGCGCATGCTTCTAGGATTGGGTGCTCGTTGATTTGTTTCCGTGCCTTCAGTCTTGACAATGCATCATGAAGAGCAAGCAGTCCGCCACATATCGATGCGACACGAGTACCACCATCTGCTTGAAGCACATCACAGTCGACTGTGACTTGACGCTCGCCCAGTTTTTCCATGTCGCAAACTGCTCGCAGGGATCGCCCTATTAATCTCTGTATTTCTTGAGTCCTTCCTTTGGGCCCTTTGGTCTCTCTTCTTATGCGCTCTGGTGATGATCCAGGTAGCATAGAGTATTCTGCGGTAACCCATCCTGTCCCTGTGCCCCTCATCCATCGTGGGACATCATCNTCAACTGAAGCAGTACAAAGAACTCGAGTATTTCCGAATTCTACTAATATTGACCCATCAGCCATAGTTGTGAAGTCTCGCGTGAAGCTTATTTCTCTTAACGCATCTACTTTTCTTCCATCTGCTCGCCCCACTTAGACTCCTTTACTAGGCTACGAATTGTTTGCCCACACAGGCTAACGAAATTTCCCCAGCAAAAGCTTCTCGGGCTTCTTGAAGATGTTGAGAAGGGTCTTCACCGGGCGCAATGTGCGAGAGTACTAATTGTTTGGCATTTGCTTTTTGAGCCATCACTCCAGCTTGGCGAGCTGAAAGGTGCAGTATTTTCTCTTTTTCTCTATGAGAGAGGAATGTAGATTCTGCTATTAATAAATCTATGTCTTCGCCAAGCTGTGCAATATCCCATTCTGGACCTGTATCAGCAGAAAAGACCATGCTTGAATCCCCTACTTCAACTCTTGGTGCCAAAGTTTCAACGTAATGGTCAGTTCTGGAGCAACGCCATTCTTGGTCCGCTATTGTGAAAGATGATTTATCGCTGATTATGTTGCAGCGAAACGATTCTTCAATATTTTCGCACATCTTTCTTGCTAGTGTGAACGTGCCTAATGTCCCGTAGACCGGAATAGGTTCGCACAGCAGATAGTGGCGTATGGCATTGTAAGCTACTGGAAGCTCCAACCAGTGATCTGCGTGTTCGTGACTGAGCACTATTGCTGTTAGCTCTGATAAGCAGACATGTTCCTGCAGATTCGCTAGTGTTCCAGGACCAGCATCTAACCAGACATTAGCTTCGGGGCTTTGGACAAGAAAGCCCGTACATGCTCCACCTGCGTTTGCGTAACTTCCGCTACATCCGAGTACGGTAACTTTCAGTGTCGGGGGGTTCACAATTATTTAACTCCAGTTATGGGATGTCGCTTTTTCTAATTCAGGTCCAAATAACTTCTGACCTTGCTCTGCAAACCAAGATACATCGCCTGAGGAGATAAATGTTCTGTTTCCTTGATTTATATTTGTGGTTTTGAGATCTTTTTCGCTTAAAGACTTTGCAACAGCAAACGCTGTTTCATCTGCTGATGACACTAAGACAACGTCTTCACCTACAGATGCACCTATCGCTCTAGCCAAATAAGGGTAATGGGTGCAACCGAGCAGGAGGGCGTCGACATTGGATTCGATAACTGGAGCAAGAAGTCGGTCTGTTAGAATACGTACTTGCTCTCCGGCGTATTCTCCTCGCTCAACGAACTCCACGAAACCTGGGCATGCCACGCTGACAAGTTCTATATCCTTTGCGCCAATTCCTTCAATTGCATTGTCATATGCCTGACTATTTATTGTTCCTACTGTTCCGATAACACCTATCTTTTTGGTCTTTGATACTTCGACAACAGCTTGAGCACCTNGCTCTATTACACCGACTATGGGGATATTCGTTGACTGTCGCAAATTATCCTCTGCAGCAGCTGATGCTGTGTTGCACGCAATTACGATCATTTTCACATCGTATTCTTTAATGAGGTAATCAGATATTTGATTTGAATAAGATCTAATCTTTTCCAAAGGTTGGGGCCCATATGGATATCTTGAAGTATCGCCAAAATAGACAACGTCTTCACATGGCAAGAGGTCTATTATGGCCCTAGCGACAGTAAGCCCACCAAAACCTGAATCAAAGATCCCTATCGGCTGGTTACTTGGCATACATCCAATCGTAGAGGCATTTCTTAAATTATTTAGAAAGCTACACGGAAGATTTTGAATTAGTTAGAAGTAAATTATTGACTCGATGGAGTCAGCCACATCATCTAAATCACCGGACCATGCTCCGGTGGAAAGGTATTTCCACCCTCCGTCGCAAACAATAAAAACAACAACTCCTGTTTCAACCTTCTCAGCAACTCTGATTGCTCCTGCAAGGGCCGCACCTGAGGAGATTCCCGAGAATATTCCACATTCGTTGGCTAATTGCCTTGTGTAATATAGCGACTCTTGTGGTCTGACGATTCTCTTGCCATTAAGGATTTCTAGCCCTTTCCAATTTTCAAATACTGGAGGTATGAACCCGTCATCTAAGCTTCTGAGTCCCTGAACTGCTTCTCCAGATGGTGGTTCCACTGCAAGAATTTGAATATTTTGCTTTTGTTCGCGGAGGAAAGTTCCAACGCCCATGAGTGTTCCCGAAGTTCCCAGCCCTGCTACAAAGTGTGTAATGTCTGGAACATCGGCAAGGATTTCTGGACCGGTTGTTTCGTAGTGAATTTGGGGGTTTGATTCATTCCCATATTGATACAGGAATACCCATTCTGGATTTTGCTCTGCTAGCTCTTGGGCAAGTTTCACCGCACCATTGGAGCCTAGTTCACCTGGAGAAGGAATGATCTCAGCACCCCATACCTCTAGAAGTTGCTTTCTTTCCACCGAAACATTCTCGGGTAGTACTATTTTAAGTTGATAATTACGCATGGATGCGATCATCGCCAGAGCAATACCCGTGTTCCCAGAAGATGGCTCAATTAAAGTAGCCCCCGGTTTGAGAAGTCCGTCCTTTTCAGCTTGCAAGATCATTGATTTAGCAATGCGATCCTTTACTGAACCTGCAGGGTTTTGATTCTCTAGCTTTGCGAGAATTCTGACATCTGGATTAGGGCTCAGATTCGATACATCCACTATGGGCGTGTTCCCTATGAGATCAAGGATTGAACCAAGTAATGCCATACCTAATTATGTCGCCTTTTTCACAATTCAGCACTTTAACTCACAGGTTAGGGACTGATGAAAGTGACTTCTTCTTCAGTTATCTCCTGGTTCTTGATTCTGAAACTCCTGATTACAGGTTGATTGTCTTGCAGCGAGACTATTAAGTAGTGCCAAGCCCCTAGAGGATCAAAATCTGTTGCGTCTCGGACATCTGTCGGTGATGGGTACGCAGGGGTATGCGTGTGACTGTGCATTACCCCAATAATTTGGGTTTCGGCGGTATCGGCCATGTCTTCGACCTTCATCATTTCTAATGGATTTAGTTGATAAATTTTCTCTGATTCTGCAATATTTGCCATTGGGTAGAAGCATGCCAAGATGTTTGAATCAGGCTTTGCCGAGAAGAGCCCGCATGCTTCGTTTGGCAATTCATCAATGGCATGTTTGATGATTTGGGTCCTAATATCCTCTGCGATCACAAGCATGCTTATATGATACAGCAGACTTTAGATTGAGATATGTTGAGGAAATATAGCTCTTCCCAACTTAAACCCCCTATTAGCGCTAGCCTCGGGTCATCATGGGTAATTCGGGAAAGCGTATTGTTGCAACTAATCGTCAAGCTAAGNGAGAGTTTGAAATTTTTGACACGATAGAAGCCGGCATGGTGTTAAAAGGAAGTGAGGTTAAATCTTTACGTAATAGCCAGGCTCAACTAGCTGAAGCTTTTTGTAGAATACATGACGGAGAGATTTGGCTGAATTCTTGCCATATTAGTAAATATGATCATTCAAGTCCTAGCTTCTCTCACGAACCAGACCGGCCTAAGAAACTTCTTCTGCATAAAAGAGAAATTCTAAAGTTGCAGGCTCAAGTGGACCAAAAAGGACTTACATTGATTCCTCTTTCACTGTATTTCAGGCATGGGAAGGCGAAAGTGGAATTGGCTTTGGCTAAGCGGAAGAACCTTGTTGATAAGCGCCGTCAATTAGCTCAACGTGAAGCAGATCGTGAAGCTGCACGAGCCATGGCAAGAAGCACGAAGCAGGGTTCTAACGATTAGCTGCCGACATGCCGGCGATGTACCCAAATGTCATCGCTGGTCCGATTGTTCCTCCTGCGCCACCGTAAACCATTCCGGTTGGCGCTGCCATTGCATTCCCTGCAGCGTAAAGACCGTTTATAACACCTCCATTTAGTGAGAGGACCCTACAATTTGCATCTGTTTTGGGGCCTCCGTTGGTTCCAAGTGCGCCACCCTCAACCTTGATAGCGTAATAAGGAGAGGTCAAGAGAGGCTGAAGGGTTGCATTGATTCCTTCTTGTGACTGATCGCCATTGAAAGTGTCGTAAGCGCTTTCACCTCGTTTGAAGTCTGGGTCCTTCCCTTCGGCCGCAAAATGATTGAAACGCTCAAAGGTAGCTTTGAACGTTTTCGGGTTCACGTTTATCAAGTTTGCCAGTTCTTCAACTGTCTCTGCTTGAGTCATCCAGTCAGGAGCATTTTCACCTGCAGGGCATCCTGCCACGTCATACAACGATTTATGCTTGTGGTCGAAGATAAGCCAACATGGGTTATTAGGATATTCAAATTTCTGCGGGTCAAAAGCGTGGAATACTCCTCCCATAGCGTTGTAATTACCCGCTTCGTTTGTGAATCGTTTGCCCTCTCGGTTAACCATGAACGAATGAGGGCGGGTTCGTTCTAAGAGTATGAGGCGGACTGATTCATGACCGTATTGCATTTCTCCTGGAACTTTGACTACAGGAACCCACCATGCATTTCGCATATTTCCTAGTTTTGCTCCAACGTTCATTGCCATCTGCAACCCATCGCCTGTATTTTCAGGTGAACCTGCAGGGGCGTTCATAGGACCTCTTAAGAATGTTCTAACGAGTTCACTATTCCACTCGAAACCTCCGGTGGCTATGATCACACCCTTCTCGGCTAGTATCTCGACATACTCTCCATCTTCTTTAACTTGAACGCCTTTCACACCCTCATCATCTGAAAGAAGTTTTATTGCAGGCGTATTGACATTCGGCTTAATTCCTAAATCCAAAAGTGCCCGGAGCAATCCACTTACAAGAGCTAGCCCCATACCTATCTGCCCACTTCGGATTCGTTCCCCTAAAACTTTACGGTCAGGCTTTTCTGTTGCTCCACCTAATGGAGTCTCCGTGAGCTTAACAGGGCTGCCCTTTTCTTGACCACGAATTAATGAAGCCCACTCCCCAAGTTCAGGTAATGAAAATAAACCATTATCCACTGAGCGACCTCCATCAGGTAACCCCCCAGGATGTTCGGGATGGTAGTCAGGGTAATTGCGGATTAGGTGAAACGAGCACGGGGTGACATCCTCGATCCACTTGAGCATTTTCGGTCCGGTATCAACGAACATTNCCGCCATATCGGAATCTATTTGACCTAACGAAAGTGACTCAAGATACGACAATGCTTTCTCTCGGGAATCTTCAACTCCCGATTCTTCTTGTAAATGATTGTTTGGAATCCAAATAATTCCACCGCTAATAGCCGTAGTTCCGCCTATCAGTTCAGATTTCTCAAAAATTCGTACAGACGCGCCTTCATGAGCTGCTGCAAGAGCAGCAGTGAGGCCGGCAGCTCCGGTACCCAAAATGATCACATCACATTGCTCACTCAAGATTTTCCTCCTTTGTTATTGTGTCACAATTACCCGCTATCGTGATAATTTGAGGGGCTTCACAAGAGGCCTTTCAAAATAGTTATTTGACAAGGGGCTGATCGGTTTCGACGTGGCGGTTGTTTCGTCGGATCGTGCGACCGGAGTTGCTCAGACTCCAAAACGGGGCAAACAAGACACGGCAANTCTCGTGTCGCTCTNGCCGCCTAANTTTTAGGCGTTNGAGAGTCATCGGGACCAGNAATGATTCCCGGGGCCTGACCACTACAGCCTGGCAACAGAAGTAGTGGTGGACAGCAGGGAAAGACCGCTGACNGTAGGAAAGACTNCTGACNCNGGAGAAAGAACCGGCGGNGANGTCTTNTGACNCAACTGACCCGGCAGTGTGGGTGCCGAAAACCACAANCNNGGGAATGGTCGTATCGCGGACGATGAATCCGAAACGGACGGGGGTTCGATTCCCCCCAGCTCCACCAANCACAACTGANGNTTNANNAANCTTTGANTNATNGTTTAATTGCCCTTGNTCATATCTNGANCTAATATGNCANNGTGANTNACNCAGTANTNCCTGAACCNANCATTATCCATGGCGAATTCTGGGTNCGNCCACANNANCAGATNGAGNCTGANTTNGAAGAATACCGTANCCNNTATCCNGTNGNATTTGTACCTGAGCCNCAAATGCCNGAAGGNTCACCTATNCCGCAGGGNAANGGAACNTGGATNCTAACNAAACANGCNGATATNNCCTATGCCTCNCGAAATCCAGACATNTTTAGTTCNGCNCAAGGNATAACNATCCTTGATAGCCCNCCTGAATTTAACGAATTCTTTAATTCAATGATCGCTATGGATGACCCCCGCCATGCGCGACTNCGNAGAATNGTTTCAAAGGGNTTTACTCCNAGAATGCTTTCNAANCTNGAAGATTCNGTNCANGAAGTAGCNNGNNCNATCATNNATGANGTCAGCGAAAAGGGTGAAATTGATTTNATTGTNGANGTCGCNGCNGCATTACCTTTAAANATNGTNTGNGACTTGATGGGTATNCCNNCNTCNTANTACNANGANGTCTTTGATTGNTCNAATGTGATTCTNGGNGCNGGNGANTCAGAATATGTGCCNCCNGGNGGNGANATNCTNTCNGCNATTCTCGAAGCTGGNATTACATTACAGTCNATCATGAACGAAGTAGCTGAGTCTAAAGTTGGNATTGATAGNGANGACTTNACAAGCAAACTNGTCAANGCNGANCTTGANGATGACAANCTTACNAGTGGCGACNTAGCNAGTTTNTTTATTCTCNTAGTNGTTGCCGGNAATGANACNACNNGNAATGCNATNGGTTGGGGCCTCAAATACCTCACAGANAANCCAGAGCAACGNAAAATTTGGNANTCTGATTTTGANNCNGTTGCNCCNACAGCAGTNGANGAAATNGTTCGNTTGGCTAGCCCNGTNACCTANATGNGNCGNACNANAACNNANGATNTCGTTNTTCGNGNACANGANATNAAAGCNGGCGATAAAGTNTGCATGTTNTACCTNGCNGCNAATCGNGATGAAGAGGTNTTTGANGACCCNTACAAGTTTGANGTNCTNCGNCAACCAAANAATCATNTNGGNTTTGGNGGNCCAGGTCCTCATTTCTGTTTNGGNGCACATCTNGCNCGCCGTGAGATNACNGTNATGTTNCGTGAATTATTTCGCCGANTGCCNGATATNGANGCTNGCGGNGAACCTGANGTNNTAGCTGCTAGNTTCATCCANGGAGTAAAGCATCTNCCAGCNANNTTNACTCCNACCAAACCANNAANTATCTAAGGAGAGNNTATGCCAAACATNCCNTTNACATTCNANGAAGTTACACCACAATGGCTCNGNGAAGTTCTNGNCNCTAATGTNNCGANCTTTGAATCCGAAAAGATNGGTGAGGGNGTNGGCCTCATGGGCGATATCTACCGNGTAGAACTNAACTACGCATCAAACNAATCAGANNTNCCCCCNTCTGTNGTTGTTAAACTTCCTTCCTCCTTTGAAGAGAACNGACAGCAGGGANTNGCTNTAGGNATGTTTGAGGCAGANGTAAANTTCTATNACGAATTGGGTGANGCTACNGGAACNGGACTTCCTGATATNCATTTTGCTTCNATAAATNCTGGCACTNCCGAATTCGTNATNGTNATGGANGATCTATGCAATCTNACNATGGTTGATCAAGCTGCAGGCATGTCNNAGCGGCAAGCTCTTAGCAGCAGTNNGNGTNTTAGCNAAGATCCANGCTGCNTGGTGGGAGAAAGTNCANGTTGANGAACTNGAATGGATACCNTCTATGGTNGGNCCACGCATAGANTANGTNGATCAAGTTCTNCCNGAGNTNTANCCNNTNTATGCNGCAACNTTTGAGNCAANTTTGCCNGANGGTGGTGCNGANCTCCTTNANNTATTTAGCANNTCTTACCTNAAGCTCAATACTGCGCTTGCNNAACGTGCCCCNTGGACNCTNGCTCANCAGGATTACNGNGTNGANAATATGNTNTTNGGNAATGCAGAGAATGANGANGTNACNGTNATNGACTGGCAAGGCATCGGGAGAGGGCCAGGCGCATACGACCTCGCTTACCTGCTTGGCGGGTCAATGGAAACCGAATTACGAAGAGCTAACGAAAGGGATCTTGTAACTGCCTACCACAATGAACTCTCTAAGAACGGGGTTGAAGGCTACAGCCTTGATAGCGCTTGGAGCGATTATGGCTTTGCGCACCTAATAGGAGGGCTGGCAACTTCTGTCTTCGCTGGTGGAACCCTTGATTTAAGTAACGAACGTGGCAAGGAATTGATAACCATGATGTCCGAGCGGCACGTTACTGCTGCACTGGACCATGGTGGTTTAGATCAAATACCAAAATAAGCTTCTCTTGGGATCTTAGATATAACTAAAGTGCATTTGTTTGATGAAATCTTGCCCTGTGCACCTTATAAGAAGCTAGATGCCATTGCCTGCAGTATTGACATAGATAAGGTCTTTGACCTCGATTATGAAGAAAAGCATTTTGGCTATCAATAAAGGACTTTTTCTGACTGCATCGCTTCTCCCCATGCTTTCGTCTAGATTCTTTAGCTTTGTTCGCATATTTATCTGCCATACGCCTATGTTAAGTGCTATGTGTGACATCTAATTTAGAGATCCTGAAAGGAAACGACATGGAAGTTTTTGAGGCAATGAGCACTTGCCGAGCTATGCGATATTTGAAACCTGACGATGTTTCAACTGATTTGATAGAACAAGTCATAACTGCTGCGACGTGGGCACCAAGCCCAGGTAATTCACAGGGAAGAGATTTCGTTATTGTCACAAATAAGGAAAAGATTCTCACAATTGCGGATTCTATTGAGGGATCTATGGCTGCCAGAGTTGCTTCAATGGATCGCCCTGACAAGTCACATAAATTGATGCTAGATGGGACTGAACATCTCTTGAAAACGCTCAAAAGTTGCCCGGTCCTTATTTTCGTATGCGGAAAGCCGATTTACCCTCATGGATCCCCAAGGGACTCGTTTGTATGGTCATCCATTTACCCGGCTGCGCAAAATCTGATACTGGCAGCTCGAGCGCTGGGGCTCGGGACTGTATTCACAACTTTTCAAGGAGTAGCAGAACAGACTATCCGAGAAGTATTAGAAATACCCGATGATGTATTGATTGGGTGCATGATCCCTATGGGTTGGCCCGAAAAGAAATTCGGTCCGCTAAACAGAGAACCTTATGGCAATGTTGCTCATCACAATTCTTGGCAGGGTGAATTACGAATCTATCCGCCTATTCAGAGCTAAGGGGCTAACGATCCCCAAGCTTGAGCTAATTCAGGTTCTCCAAAAATCTCTAGACCCTGAGGATCTCGGCCCCAAAGATAGAGCAAAAGGTCAATGGCACTTCCACGAACTGCAACATCTCCCTTAGCATGTTCACGGGTAACTACAATTTTGTTACCCGATGGTTTAATAAGCCACTCCCCTTCACCATCTGTTCGATGAAGATGTATTGAACCATCGGGATAAAGAAATTCCTTATTTGGATTCATTGAGTGCTGCAATGCGCCGTCTATGTACTCACCTATCCCATCACAAGCAACGTCACCATCTACTTCAACGAATTCGCTATCAACTGATTCGGCATCCCTCATGTGCAGAAGCGTTTCATGCGTCATACGCCTGATGAAAAATCGAATATCTTGATCTCTTCCCCAAGTCCACACTGGAGTCGCTGGATCACTGCCGCCAAGCACTTCCAAGAGAACAGAGAATTTATCTATAGCCCATTCTCGCTGATTATTTTCTGGCGGTGTTGGGAATGGTGTGGTCGGTCTCTCAAGGCTTTCAGACTCAATGACTGAAGTTACAGCCCCATAGACTCTTCCTACATGAGCCATTAAATCGCTTACAGCCCAGTCTGGGCACTGTTTGATTGACTCAGATTCGTTTCCTTCAGCTACTGCAAACATGCGTTTTCCAAATAGTTCTAGCGAACCAAGCAGTCGGTTACTATTCATCGGTTGCATTTCCCCCCATAGCCCAACGAATTCCCTCTAACATTTTTTTCACATCTTCGGCTGTAGTTTCAAAGCTGGTCATTAGACGGACTTCATTTTCTTGTTCCCAATCATAGAAATAGCTCCAATCTTGGAGAAGCCTTCTTGATTGTGAGGGAAGTTTTAGAAAAGCGGCATTTACTTCTGCCTTTTGAGTAAGTTCGACACCTTCTATCGTTTCAAGCCCTTCAGCTAATTGAGCGGCCATCATATTCGCATGAGAAGCATGCTTTAGCCAAAGGTCGTTTTCTAGCATCGCTGAGAACTGGGCTGATATGTAGCGCATTTTGGATGGGAGTTGAGCAGACTGCTTTTGAATGTACTCTGCAGCGGTTACTAATTCTTCGTTGAAAACAATGATCGCTTCTCCGTAAGCCATGCCATTTTTTGTTCCCCCAAAGCTTAGAATATCTACGCCAAGGTCGCAGGTGAATTCAGCGACTGAAAGACCTAACGCTGCAGTCGCATTTGCGATACGGGCCCCATCCATGTGGACACGCAAGCCCGAACGCTTACAGATATCAATTACCTCTTTCAATTCATCGATTGAATAAAGTGTTCCATATTCAGTAGATTGCGTTAGAGAAATTGCCCCTGGCTGAGCGTGATGCACAATCCCTAATACCTCGATTTCCTTTTGCAACATCTCTGGTTTTATTTTTGCATCTGCACTATCAAGGTCTATGAGTTTCGCGCTTAAAAACTTTTCAGGCGCTCCGCATTCATCAATATTTATATGCGATGATTTGGTGCAAATAACGGCTTCCCATGGTTTAAGCATTGCTTGCAAACCAACAACATTCGCACCCGTTCCTCCGTACGCAAGGAGAGTGGTAACCTCCCTGTTGAAAAGTTCGTTCATTTGCTGTCGTAGCTTCTGGGTGTACGGGTCGTCACCATATCCAATAGCGGGGCCGCTATTAACCTCACTTATCGCCGTTAGTACTTCAGGGAGGATTCCGGATGTGTTATCGCTAGCAAAGGAGGTTGCTGGTGCCTCGGGAGTCATGGGTTGACTTTATCCGGTAATTGAGCTGACGAGATACGAAATGGAAATTACGACGTCAGCGTGATTAAACATCTAAAAATCTATAGGCAGCAATTGCTGATCCAACTGACCCTACTAAAGCACCGATCCCTAGAAGCAATATACCGATTTCCCATACCTCACCGCTTCCAACTGCAAAGCTCTGCAAGATATTCAACACATTATCGCTTGACAGCCATTCTTCGAACGCCCTATTTGCACCATAAACAGAAGCAGTCCCTAAAGCCGCCCCTATTATTCCATGAAATGTGCCTTCAAGCATGAACGGAATCAGGATAAACCAATTGGTAGCTCCTACTAGTTTCATAACCTCTATCTCGCGACGGCGCGCAAACATAGCCATCCGGATCGTATTCAAGATCAAAAGTAGCCCGGTCGCCAAAAGAATAATGCCGGCTCCCAGAACTACCCATCGAATAACATCCGTCGCCGTTTCTATCTTTGAAATTTCATCAGTTGCGCGTACTACTTTTTTGACACCTGGCTTGGCTTCGAAACCAGATGCAATTATCTCAATTGCCTCAGCATTGAGCTGAGCCGGTATCACGCGATAAGAAGATGGAATAACATCTGCAGTAACGAGTTGTGTAATTTCTGGATTATCAGGAAAATAATCTTCGTTAAATTCCTTCAAAGCCTCCTCTTGACTGACATAACGGTATGAAGAAATTCCAGTAGAGTTATCCAAATCGGTCTGTAGCAAATTCTTTTGATTTTCACTGATATCGGGTTGGACCCAGATTATGAATTCGACTCCATTCTCCCATCGATCAGTAGCGTTATTCACTCCCTTTTGGAGGAGTAAAGCCACTCCTAGCAAACTCAGTGAAACAGCCACTGTCAGCACAGAAGCCAGAGTTAAAGTCAAGTTACGCCTCAGGTTTCTAGCAGTTTCCTTAACGAGGTAGTCAACATTCATTGGCACAAGACCGATCTACTACTCATAGACACCTCGAGCTTGATCTCTTACGATTTCTCCATTGTTAAGTTCAATTACTCGCCTCCTCATCGTGTCGACGATACCGCGATCGTGAGTCGCCATGACTACCGTTGTTCCTGTTTCATTGATCCTCTCAAGAAGTCGCATGATTTCAACAGAAGTCCCAGGATCAAGGTTTCCTGTCGGTTCATCAGCGAGAAGGATTAACGGTCGGTTCACAAATGCCCGTGCAATGGAGACACGCTGCTGTTCGCCACCAGATAGCTCGTGGGGAAAGCGATGAGTCTTTTCATGTAGGCCTACCAGTTCTAAAATAGCTGGGACCTGATCTCGAATTATGTGTTTCGGAGTACCAATCACTTCAAGGGCAAAGGCCACATTCTGAGTCACTGTTTTATTAGGCAAAAGTTTGAAATCTTGAAAGATGCTACCGATCTGCCTACGCATCCGGGGGACTCTCCACTTGCTTAGAGAGCCAATTTCTTTGCCAGCCACATAAATACGTCCAGAATCTGGCTCTTCCTCTTTATTCAGTAAGCGAAGAAACGTTGACTTACCCGAACCAGATTGTCCGACTAAGAAAACAAATTCCCCTCTTTGTATGTCACATGAAGCATCACGCAGAGCCAGAACTTCTCCCTTGTATACCTTCGTAACATCTTCGAGTTTAATCATTTAGCGCCCTTATTAATATTGAAAGATTAACACCTCGAAGTCCTTGTGTTGTTTCACTGCGAAGGAACTAGGCGATTAGTAACTGGCAATAGCAGTAGTCATAAACAGTTAGATTTCGTTAGATTCTGATCGGACCCAACGCAAATAAGACTCAACAAAGGGGTCAATTTGTCCATTCAGAACATTTTCCACTGCCCCGATCTCAAAATTTGTTCTCAAATCTTTGACCATTTGATAGGGCTGCATCACGTATGATCTTATTTGGCTTCCAAATCCAACATTTTTGTTTTCCCCCCTAATGCTTGCTATTTCGTCCTCTCGTTGCTGGCGCTCAAGGTCGTGCAATTTTGAAGCTAGCATCTGCATGCACTTTTCTTTATTCTGATGCTGACTTCGCTCGTTCTGACATGACACAACAACGCCTGTGGGTAGGTGAGTTATTCGGACAGCTGAATCGGTTACGTTCACGTGTTGACCGCCAGCACCTGAAGATCGATATGTATCAATCCTAAGTTCTGTTTCCTCAATGTCAACTTGATCAGGGACCTCTTCAAAGAACGGAACTACGTGCATTGAGGCGAAGGAAGTATGGCGATTCGCTTGTTTATTAAATGGGGAAATCCTAACTAAACGATGTACACCATGTTCGGATTGGAGCATTCCGTATGCCCTTCTACCCGTGACTATAAATTCAGCTGATGATATTCCTGCTTCCGTCCCCTCTGAGACTGCTGTGACATCAAAGGATAGCCCTTTCTGTTCAGCCCATCGCTGATACATTCTCAGGAGCATTTCAGCCCAGTCTTGAGCCTCTGTGCCTCCCTCACCTGACTGTATATGACAAACAGCATCCCTTTCGTCATGCTCTCCGGTGAACAATGACCGAAGTTCCAGCTCGATGAATTCGCTTTCAATATCATGCAGTATCTGATTTGCTTCTCCAAGAATAGCGTTGTCGCCTTCTTCATTCGCTAGATCGATGAGGGTTTCTGCGTCTTCAATTTTTAGTTTTAGATTTTGGTACACCGTGATGTCTTCAGAGATCTCCGCCAACTCTTGGCTTAATTTCTTAGCGCCTTTGGCATCATCCCAAAAGCCTGGTTGGGCCACCAGATCTTCAAGTTCGATTTTGCGATCTGTAATTTCTTCTATTCGTAAATATGTTGATGCTTCTTGTAGCCGGTTCTTCGCTTCTCGAAGGTCGGGCAATGATTCAGACATGAATAAAACCTTACCCTAGAGTCTTCCCTGCATTGGTTTACGGCGAACTAACGCCCACAGCATTGCTTAAATTTCTTTCCTGATCCGCACGGGCACGGATCGTTCCTTCCTGTTTTTTCATATTCGCTTTTTACTACAGTCTGTTGTTTAGTTGATTTGTTCTCTTCGACAACAGCAGGGGCATTCTCAACGAGTTCTCCAGCGGACTTATTTGAACTGACTGCGGCGATTGCACCTGATGCTATTTCATCTGTTCCCGAATACTGCACGTTTTGAGATTGATCAAGAGTATTTTGATCATTATCGGTGCTCGGATTGTCGCCTATCTCGATGTGGCTGACATATTTTACAAAGTCCTCGCTCACAGAATCCATCATCGTCTCAAACATTTCAAATCCCTCACGTTGCCACTCAGTCAAAGGGTTCTTTTGGCCCATAGCTCGTAAATGGATTCCTTCCTTCAAGTAATCCATAGAGTACAAATGGTCCCTCCATCTTTGGTCGAGGATTCGGAGCATTATCTGCCCCTCCACTTGTCTCATCACATCAGGTGTAAGTTCTTGTTCCCGACTTTCATAGAACTCTATGGCTCTCTCCATAGTTTCTTCATAGAGAGCATTTACTTCTTCGTGCTTTTCTAGATCTGATAGTTCAATCTTATGGGGCCATAATGCCTGCAAGGCACTTACTAGTCCTTCTAAGTCCCATTCCTCTCTGTGCTCTGTTGGGCAGTATGTATTTAGTGAATCGTCGATTACTGCTGCGAAATTGTTGATCGTATCCTCTCTGAGGTCCTCTCCACTCAAGATTTCATTTCGGCGGGCGTAGATTACCTTTCTCTGTTCATTCATTACTTCATCATATTTCAACACATTTTTGCGGATTTCAGCATTTCGTTGCTCAACTGTATTTTGTGCTCTCTCTATAGCTTTTGAAACGAACTTATCTCCCAGTGGCGCGTCATCAGGTAGTGCTTTTTTCATCACGAAATCCATTGCGCCTGTGGCAAAGAGTCGCATGAGTTCATCTTCCAAGGAAAGGTAGAATCTTGATTCTCCTGGATCTCCTTGTCGTCCCGAGCGACCTCGCAACTGGTTATCAATACGGCGACTATCGTGTCGCTCAGTTCCGAGAACATAAAGACCACCGACATCCTTAACTTTTCTTCCTTCGTCAGAGCATGTGGATTCGTAATTCTTCAAGAGTTCGCTGTATCGTTTCTCTCCCGCTGGGTCAGATTGTTCTATTCCTTCTGCACGCAGGTCTCTATCAGCGAGTGCTTCTGGGTTTCCACCGAGAATAATGTCAACCCCTCGTCCTGCCATGTTTGTCGCTACTGTAACTGACCCTATACGTCCTGCTTGTGCTACGACATCGGCTTCTTTAGCGTGGAGCTTAGCATTCAACACGTTATGTTTGATTCCCCTCTTATCAAGTAAGTCAGAAACAAGTTCGGATTTCTCCACGGATATTGTGCCTACAAGGATTGGCTGACCTTTCTCATTGCGTTCTATTATGTCCTCTACCAACGCATTGTATTTACCCATTTCAGATCGGTAGATATAGTCCACTTGGTCTTTTCGCACAATCGGCAGGTTTGTAGGAATGGGAATAACGTGTAAGCCATATGTGTTATAAAATTCTGCGGCTTCAGTTTCAGCGGTTCCTGTCATGCCAGCGAGTTTCTCATATAGTCGGAAATAGTTTTGTAGCGTAATGGTTGCCAACGTTTGATTTTCTTCTTTGATTGACACTCCTTCTTTTGCTTCAACGGCTTGGTGAAGGCCATCGCTCCATCTCCTTCCATCAAGCACGCGTCCTGTGAACTCATCAACTATTTTCACTTCGCCATTCGCGATGATGTATTCCTTATCTTTGTGGAAAAGTTCCTTGGCTTTTAGAGCTACTTGAAACTGGTGAACTAGATTTGCAGAAATGCCTTCATAGAGGTTTTCGATCCCTAGAGCCTTCTCTACTGCAGTTACTCCACTCTCTGTTGGTGCAACTGTTCTCTTCTCTTCATCTACCTCGTAATGTTCATCTCTATTTAATCGTTGAACTATTGATGCAAACTGATTGTAAGTTTTTACTGCGTCAGCTAATTTTCCACTTATTATAAGTGGGGTTCTGGCTTCGTCAATGAGGATGCTGTCAATTTCATCGACTATGCAATAGTTGTGACCTCTCTGAACCTTATTCTCCAACGACATCGTCATGTTGTCACGGAGATAGTCAAACCCTAATTCGTTATTGGTTCCATAGGTTACGTCTGCATCGTATTGTCGCCTTTTATGCTGTGTGTCCCTACTCCCTGGAACGACTAGCCCGACCTCTAATCCAAGCCAATTGTAGATCTGCCCCATCCATTCAGCGTCTCGTGTCGCCAGATAGTCATTCACCGTTACGACGTGAACGCCTTCACCGGATAGAGCATTGAGATATATTGGCAGTGTTGAGGTTAAAGTTTTCCCTTCACCTGTCTTCATTTCGGCGACCCATCCAAAATGCAAAGCTGCTCCACCAATTAATTGAACGTCATAATGTCTTTGCCCGAGTACTCGCTTTGATGCTTCTCTTACGACCGCAAAGGCCTCAATAATCAGAGAATTTATTCCTTCTCCCTGCTTTACACGAGTTTTGAATTCTGAAGTTTTTGCTCTCAAATCTTCGTCAGAAAGCTTTTGGAAATCCTGCTCTAGCTCATTGATATCAGGAACTAGGTCCTGAAGAAGCTTAAGTTTTTTTCCTTCACCAGATCTGAGGATTTTTTTGATTGGGTTTTTACTCAAAGATTTCAAGCTCCATATTCAAGCGCATTCATTAGTTATTAATGCTATCAGGGAAGTCTAATACCGGTAGTGAGCCGGTTTGAAGGGGCCATCCACATTTACATCAATGTAATCGGCTTGTTCCTCAGTCAACTCCGTAAGTCGCACACCGAGTGAATCGAGATGAAGCCTTGCTACTTTCTCATCGAGTGCCTTTGGAAGGGTAATCACTTCATTTGCATACTCTTCAGCATGTTTATGCAAGTCGATTTGTGCCATAACTTGATTTGTAAAGCTACAACTCATAACGAAACTAGGGTGACCGGTCGCATTTCCAAGGTTTAGCAATCTCCCTTCGGAAAGGATAATCACTGAGTGCCCATCAGGGAAGACGTACTCATCTACTTGAGGTTTAATATTTACTCTCTGGACGTCTGACATTTGTTGTAGCCCCGCCATGTCTATTTCATTATCAAAATGCCCTATATTCCCGACTATGGCTTGGTGTTTCATTCTCGCCATGTGTTGAGCTGTGATTATATCTTTGTTACCTGTAGCGGTTATGAAAATATCAGCAGTTTCCATAACGTCTTCAAGGCGGACCACTTGGTATCCCTCCATTGCGGCTTGTAATGCACATATTGGGTCGACTTCGGTAACTACCACGCGTGCACCTTGTCCTGCGAGAGATGCGGCGCATCCTTTACCGACGTCGCCGTAACCTAACACGCAGGCAACTTTCCCTCCAAGCATAACGTCCGTCGCTCGGTTAATTCCATCGATGAGTGAATGACGGCAGCCGTACAAGTTATCAAACTTTGACTTCGTAACTGAGTCATTGACATTGATTGCGGGGAACAGCAAAGATGATTCGCTTTGCATTTGATAAAGGCGATGAACCCCTGTTGTGGTTTCTTCTGAAACTCCCTTGATTGATGAGGCTATTCGTTCCCAGTCTATGCTCTCGCTCTGTGCAATTTTTCCCATACGGTTGAGGAAAACTTTCCACTCCTCAGAATCTTTTTCTTCGGCTTCAGGAATCATCCCGGCTTTGAGATACTCAAGTCCTTTATGAACCATCAACGTCGCATCGCCTCCATCGTCAAGAATTAAATTAGGCCCATCATTGTTTGGCCAATGGAAAAGTTGCTCAGTTGCCCACCAATACTCCTGTAGGGTTTCCCCTTTCCATGCAAAAACTGGGATCCCGGAAGGCTTTTCACTTGTTCCGTAGGGGCCGACTGCAACTGCGGCAGCTGCATGGTCTTGCGTAGAGAAGATATTGCATGAGACCCACCGTACTTCTGCGCCTAATTCAACGAGTGTTTCAATAAGGACCGCTGTTTGGACTGTCATATGCAGAGATCCGGCAATTTTTGCTCCTTGCAAAGGTTTATCATCGGACAACTCAGCACGAAGAGCCATAAGTCCTGGCATTTCGTTCTCGGCAAGGCGTATTTCTTTCCTACCGAAATCTGCTAGTGATAAGTCTGCTACTTTAAAATCATTAACTACCATGACCAAGCCTTTCAAAATTTGTATCTACTAGCTGAGGTCATCTGACTCTTTTGCAGCTTATTACATTCTATTGCGCCACTCAGCTTTTTAGCGCTTAGATAATTGACTAGAATATTTATATCAGAGCTGTGTATAACGCTCGTGAACTTCATCTGAGACTTCTCTGGATTCAGATACTAGCAAGACAGGTATGCCGTTTCGGATATCATATGCTTTTTGCAGTCTGGGGTTGTAAAGAACTTGATCTTCAGCAACATAAATAAGGTTTTTCTTGTCTTCTGGGCAGGCCAGAATTGCTAACAGTTCAGGATCTAAGCTCATTGCTCAATTTTAACGGAATGTTTAATGATTCCCATCACCTGTATCGAAAGCAGTAATGATGTTTTCTAAGATATTCAATATTTCGTCACGTTTGCTTTGGTTTTTTGCCTCTAGATTCAGTCTGATGAGTGGTTCTGTATTGGATGGACGAAGATTGAACCACCAACTCTCGGATTTCACTGTAAGTCCGTCTAGATAGTCAGATTCTTCATTTCGAAATTTTTGCTCAATGACTTTTAATAACTCCTCGTGATTCTGAATTCTGTAATTTACTTCACCCGTTGAGCTATAAATATCATATAATTCGCGCAGTTCGGAGAGTTTGACCCCATTCATTGATATGTATTCAAGTACAATCAGCGCTGCGATAATGCCTGAGTCCGCTCGGAAGTTTCTTTTGAAGTAGTAGTGCCCTGAATGTTCCCCTGCAAATTCTGCGTCTGTTTCAGCCATCAACTTCTTTATGTGGGAATGACCAACTCGGCTTCGGACAGCATTGCCACCTTCAGCAAAAATTGTTTCTTGAACAACTTGAGAACATATCAGGTTATAGATGATCGTTGCGTCAGGTTGGTGCTCAAGAATACTTTTTGCGACAATCGCAGTTGTGACTGAGCCTGAGAGTGGCGTTCCTGTCTCGTCGATGAGAAACACTCTGTCGGCATCACCATCGAATGCGAGCCCAATATCAGCTGAGGAGTCAATGACACTTTTAATTAGGTCTTTCAAATTTTCCTGATTTAAAGGATCTGCTGGGTGGTTAGGAAAGCTTCCATCAAGTTCTTCATAAAGAATATTTATTTCCGATGGAATGTGTCTGAATACAGAAGGGACTATTAGACCTCCCATACCATTTGCTGTATCAGCAATTATTCTTTTATCAGCTATTGTTTCTGGATTAACGAAGCTAAGAATATGGTCAGTGAAGCCTTCTAGAAGATCAAGGTGAATTACATTACCGTTTGCTTCATTCGGGATTTTGATCTGCGTATCGCAAAGAGATTTGACGCGTTCTAGCCCAGACCCTTCACCTATTGGCACTGCATAGGCTCTACACAACTTAATTCCGTTATAGTCGGCAGGGTTGTGAGAGGCAGTAAAAATTGCCCCTGGTGAACCAAGAACACCTGAAGCGTAATAAAGCATGTCTGTCGAGCTTAAACCTAGATAGATAACATCTACGCCGAGAGATACTATTCCCTTAATGAAATGCTCCGAAAGATCTTTTGAAGATGGACGCATATCAATTCCAACTATTATCTGAGTAATCTGTGGGTCTTCTTCCAAAAGAAAACTTGCGAATGCCAATCCAATATTTTTACAGAGTCTCTCGTCTATCTCTTGGGGATACAATCCCCTAACGTCATAGGATTTAAAAATTGCGTCTATATCACCCATGTATTCAAGGTAGCGAGAAGTAACACTGAGGACACAAATGAAATGAAATCATTTAGATACTAGTTGAATGCGAGTAGTGACAACAGAGTCGTAGCATTGAACCCGATATGAGCCCAGATTGCTGGAGCCAACCTTTGCGACCTTTCATAAATGAGAGCAAAGATCATACCAACTACAAATAAGGCAGGGAAGAGAAGCAACTGAAAATGAATGGCTGAAAAGATTGCAGAAGATACAATTATCGAAATCCACACGATTGATTTTTCGCTTCCTAGAGAGTCTCCCCTCTTCCTTATAGCTCCATAAAGAAGTCCCCGAAAGAAAAGTTCCTCCGCGAGCGGCGCTAATATGCCTACCGTCACGATGATAGCTATTACCCCTAGCGATGAAGTAGCTTTATCGCTCAGCTCTCTTGCTGGCTCACTTATCCGATCAGCATCAATGTCAAAGATCCATACGAAAGGGTACGTCACCGCAGGAACAACAAGAATTTGAGCAGCGACACCATAACACAAACCTCTGGGCACATCAGCCTTTTTTGACTGAAATAGAAAGTCCTTCTGCAAGTTAAACCCAAAAGTTCGTGCCGAAATAACAACAGCCGCTATCAAAACGAGTTGCTGAGATAGGCCAACTAAAGAGACACCCCACATTGGAACGTCATCCCAATCGTTAAAATTTGTAAGTTCTAGAATAAGGCTTAGCGTTACTATTGATGCCACCAAACTCAATCCATATCCAACAATTACTTGGCCGAATCCCCACTTTCGCCAATCATTTTCAAGTCGGCCAGGTGGTGGGAAAGCATATTCTTCGAGAGGTAAATTATCTTCAGAATCTACTGTGCCAGACACATTCTGAATCCTAACCAAAACGTTCATGCATCACATTGCATGTGACAAGAAACTCCTAACATCTCACTGTTGACTGATTTAATGGACGTGAATTCCACTACGATATATTTATGAGCGAAAGCCTTCCACCAGCACCCAAAGACACCCAGCGAGAAGATGAGGAAACAAAAACGGTCAACCCCTGGCGAAAGAGGGTCTCATACCTTTTGGCATTAGGACTTCTAGCCCTGTTTTTTCTCCCAAATATTCTCAATAACGATGATGCAACGGACTTACCGTATCAGGAATTCCGCATTCAAGTCTCTTCTGGACAAGTGGCGGTCGCAGAGTTCAATAACAACACTGGAAAAATTACCTTTGAGTCGACGTCAGGAGACAAATTCAAAACGTCAGGACCGCTTGAACTCTCGAGCGATGATGAAAGACTCTTTCTTGAGAACATTGAAGACTTCAAGTTCTTTACCCCCGGCTCAAATATATGGACAGGGTTCATAATCCCTGTTCTCGGTCCGCTTGCACTTATCTTGCTCTTTTTCTATTGGCTAAATAGAAGGGCTCAAGGACAAATGGGCAACATTATGTCCATAGGCCGCTCTAAAGCGAAGGCTTACACAACTGAAAGACCTTCAACAACGTTTGACGATGTGGCCGGCTATCAAGGAGTCAAGCAAGAAATCCAGGAAGTAGTTGACTTCCTACAAGATTCTGAAAAGTTTGCTGAAATAGGAGCACGTATACCAAAAGGCGTTCTCCTAGTTGGCCCTCCGGGCACAGGCAAAACCCTGATCGCAAGAGCTGTTGCAGGCGAGGCTGGAGTGCCGTTCTTATCTGTTACCGGAAGCGATTTCATGGAAATGTTTGTTGGTGTTGGAGCCAGCAGAGTGAGGGACCTCTTTCAAAGTGCTCGCAAAATGGGAAGCGCTATTATCTTCATTGATGAGATTGATTCCATTGGGCGCAAAAGAGGAGCTGGGCTCGGAGGTGGACATGATGAACGTGAGCAGACTCTGAATCAAATGTTGGCAGAGATGGATGGATTCGAGGCGACTGAGGGCATTGTGATGATGGCTGCGACTAATAGACCAGACATCTTAGACCCTGCTTTATTGCGACCTGGCCGATTCGACCGACAAGTAATAGTTTCACTTCCCGAATTAGAAGATCGTGAACAAATTCTAGAAGTTCATGCCAAAGCTAAGAAGATGGATGAGGATGTCGATCTAAGCCTGTTAGCTCGGGGAACACCGGGAATGAGTGGCGCAGATCTGTCTAACTTGATCAACGAAGCTGCTCTAATCGCTGTTCGTGAAGGTGATAAGAAAGTTAAGAATATGCATCTAGAGCAAGCGAGAGATCGGGTTCTCATGGGGCAAACACGAGAAGCGACGGTTCTCAATAAACATGAGCGGGAACGGGTTGCCTACCATGAGAGCGGACATGCATTAGCCGCTGCATTGATGCCAAATGCAGACCCACTCCACAAAGTCTCAATTATTCCACGCGGTATGGCCTTGGGAGTAACCATGACCTTACCTGAAGAAGATAGGTATCTACTTCAGAAAAGCTACGTGAAAGACGAATTGGTAAAAATGCTCGGAGGACGAGTCGCCGAGGATATCGTATTTGGCGAGGTATCAAGCGGAGCTGCAGATGACTTAGCGCGAGCGACCGACATGGCAAGAAGAATGGTGCGCGAGTGGGGTATGAGTGAACGGGTCGGACCAATGGCTTGGCGATCCCAAGAACAAGTATTTCTTGGTGAAGATATGGGTCGTGGAAGAGATTATTCTGACGACATGGCTAATCTCATAGATGAGGAAATTGAGTCAATTCTCCGGGAAGCTGAAAAACGGTGCCAAGACCTAATCAATGAAAATCGCGAGGGACTGGACGCTCTTGCACAATCACTTCTTATAAAGGAAACCTTAGACAGCAGCGATGTTCACTCTCTTTTGGGAATTTCAAAAGAAACTAAAGACCATGACGATGACTTAAATCCTTCAGAGGCAAATGCCGAAATACCTGCACTCCAGAAATTCAGCAAACCTGAAAACCTATAATTAAAAGAGAATGGTACTCACTATCATCCTTATATTAGTAATTGGGGTAACTGCTTTCAGTGTTTCAGCTTTAGCTAATCGAAGGAAACCAGACAGTCCCTCTGTACCTAGATCGATACTCCCTTATCAGCTAGACCGATCAGACTTCAGTGAACCGGATATTGAATGGATTTTCGTTTTATTTACATCCGAGACCTGCGATGCATGTGATTTAGTCGTGAATGAAGTTTCTAAAATTTCCTTATCTAACGTTGTAGTTCAAAATATTGATTTCGCCGTTAATAAATCATTGCACGCTAGATACGAAATTGATTCCGTGCCTATTCTACTCTTGGCCGACCGACAGGGAATCGTTCAGTGGTCCTTCGCTGGTGTCCCACCCTCTATCGCAATATCTGAAGCGTTAGTGAACCTGAATATTATTCCACCCGAGAGCGGACAGAGCGTAAAGATCAACTAATCAAATTCCGGTGGCGATACAGACAGGTCTGATACGCTATCTGCAACTGGAGAAACATTTCCCCAGTCTCCAGAACCTTCTGCTCCCAAAAATCTTTCAACGCTGACTGGCTCGGTAGATACTATTCTCAGAATAGAATCTTGTGGGACACCTAACTGCTGAAGGTCAATTATCTTTCTAGACTTCGCTGAAACTTCTATTATTTGTGAGGAGAAGATATTACCATTTGAAAGGGCTTCAATTTCAAGTAGGGTCAGGCGATCGGAAGCTGGATTAACTATAGCTACTCTTCCTAAAGGTTCTTTTAAAAGGAAGTAATGTTCTTGCCCTGAGATATCAACCCCTGGGTTATAACCCGAGCTTAAATTCCCTGCGGAAGTAGTTAAAAGAACCCTCTCAGAAGCAACAAGTACACCGTTAGTACTGCGAACAACAACCCAATAAGGGATACCTTTCGCAATTCGAGTTGAAGCATCAATGGCGGAGGAGTCTCCCCCTTCCCCATCTAATGAAAAATTGACGTCTCGTGAACTTGCTGCGGGTATAGATACCGATATTGGTTCGATATAACCAATATCAGATACATCAGGAATAATTTCGACATCTACAACAGCTACTTCTGTCTCTGAAGGGTTGAATATAGTGACTGAAACCTGAACGGCTGACTCCATCCCTCCTGGAAATACCCAAAGGTCATTTAAACTTGGCGACCCAACTTCGACATCTAAGCCATTAGGGGCTATTTCATCTCCGAACATAACAAGGCGTTCTGCAACGATTCGTCCGGTTCTGGCAGTAATTTGAGTGCTGATAGTTTCTGCTAGTGTGACTACTGATGTTACATCGATAGGCAGCAAAGATTGAGGGGGCACAACCAGCCCATTATAAGAATCTGGGCGACGAGTTCTCCCATCAGCTGCAAACGTAATGTCTAATACCGCGCTATCAGGGTAGGGGTTAAAGAGAAAGATCATTTCACGCGTTTCTGTTCTTGTCGTCCCAGCAGCGAAGCTCCATTCAGGCGATGTAGTTGATGCACACGGTGATTGCGCTAAACCCAAGGGACCGGTGAGTCTATGTTCAACTATTAAATTCCCCAAATTTGACTGGATCAAAGCTGCAGCATAGTCGCCCGAAACGCCATCAATCTCTGCCAGTTTAACCGAAGTCACTGTTCGTGGGGGCAATGGAAACTCCTCTTGGATCACAGGAAGCTGGTATATATCCTGCACCGTGTCTCCTGATCCATCAGTCAAATTTTGCTGACCGGAAGCGAGGACAGAAACTACAGAAATAAGAACAGATGACTCAGTGTTAGAGGGATTCCCTAGAAGAAGTTCGTGATTCGCTAGGCTAGCATCACCTACACTTCCGGCTACGCAATACCAGGTTGAGGAAAGATTCTTGATATCCCCAATTAGCGACGGTTGATTTTTCTGAAGAACTGCATCTGAGGCAACCTCATCATCAGGCTGAATGATCAAGGAAGCGCTTAGTAGTAATGCGAATATTAATATTGCTGGCCAGCGCGTGACTTTCATCTTCCATCCACTTTCACTTCAGACATAGTTCGAGCAAGCGCTATAAAAGCAATCGACCAGAGTATAACTTGAAGAGCAACTGCAGTCTTTTGAGAATTGCTCGTGTTATATCTTAGCTCTACTGTCCCCTTGCTTTTTGGCGAAAATCCTGTTGCCCAATCAAGAGCGATTTCTGGTTCAACAGTAGCATTGTTAACTTCGAGTTCCCATTGCTTTGAGAAGGGGAACGCTAAATATATTTCTTGATTGATCTCAATGACGCCCTGATATTTCTTCATGTCGTCCCCAACTGGTTGTAGGGCATCAAGGAACGGGCTCTCGGAGGTTGAGGCATAGTTTGATAGTGCACGTTTTACGGTGCTTCCCTCATCCGCTATAACTCCAAAGCCTACAGAAGATAAATTCTGGTAGCGGGTAATGCCGGGAGCAACGTCTATCTTTAATAGATCTAATTGACGGGATAGGGAAAGTTTGAATCTCTCCTCTATCTGGAAACTCCGACTGGTGGATGGAAGAGGCACTAAGCGTTCGAGAAGGATAATATCAGTAATCCCAAATTGCGATAACAGAATCCCGAGATTTGACGTTCCATTATTTCTAGCAAGGTCCAAAGACTCCTTCAACAAATCGTCAATATTGCTCTTGGGAGGTTGCCAACGATTTTCAAAGGAAGATGCCAAATCACCAGTCACGATGATCGAGAGGTCATCGGTAAATTTCTCGCCTGACTCAGGAAGTAAATCACTGTTACTAATCCATAAGACTTTACTATTAGCGTCTTCATCGTAGGAAAGGACATCATTTAATTCATCGTCTGGCATTCCCCAATCCCCAGAGAATGTTAAACCGAGAAATGGCAAAATCGTCATAGTAATTGCCACGATTGCGGTCAACGGAACCATTTGCCTCCAACCAAACTTGAATGTTTGAAGATCTCGTTGAAGCGCTCCGGCGCCCATCGCACCTGCAATAGCAAGCCCCAGTACTCCTGGTATCAATAGAATTTCTGCTTGAGGAAACGAAACCGGAACGTATTCCATCTCCTCAACCCACACCATACCTATCCCAGCCAAATAGAAGGTCCAACCACGCACTGCCCACCCCCATCTCTCTCCCTTAGCGATAAGAAGAGGGACAGCGGCAACAGCTGGAAACCCCCAACCTAAAATGGAATTTCCAGCTAGGTCAGGGTTTAAAGTCAGAGCTTTCAGGACAGTAATTGTTTCCGTATTTGGAGTCCTGTTATCCAAAATAGCTTCTAACGATGGATTATAGATAAATGCATCAAGTAGCCACGGAAGATTCAATGCCAGAGCAAAAAGGCAACTTACCATAGTCACTATGACAAGACGAAGAGCCTTTATAGCTGTTCCAGCGACCAGCGAGCCTACAAGAACTAATAATGAAACGGCGATCATAGACAAGACCGATACCGGAGAGAGAGAAACAACAACGCCTACGAAGATGCCTAAAGTCAAAACCTCTCTAAAAAAGTCTGAAGCGATAACATTGGGTCCGATTTCGCCGCCAGACTTCCCCAGAGGAGAAGACTTTCCTGCGCGGCTAATCAGTGTGAGGACCCAGGGTAAAGAACCATATAGGATAAGCGCATCCCAATTCCCTACACTTAGCGCATAGTACGAAACGGGGCTCACTAGGTATATAGTCGCTCCGGCGACTTTTATGTATGGCGAGCCAAATGGCTTTAGGAAGAACCAGATACCCAATACCCCGATCGGGATCATCCCAAGAGTAAGGACTGTTCTCAATAAACCCATGAAGCCGAAGAATATGATTCCTAGAAAACCAATTAAGCTCATAGCATTCGGCATCGCTCCCTCGTATCCAAGTCCAGTTACCCAGTAACCAGAAGCCCAGAGGTCAAATATTTCTGTTGGCCCCTTATCAAATAAAACCAACTCACCAATTGCAGGCACTTTTCGAGTAAGTAAATGCCTACTGCCAAAGACGAACAAGATTATAGAAATAAAGGAAAAGGCTACAGAAACTTTGGATGGGCCATTCCGAAGATCGTTAATCCAAATGCGTAGCCGACCACTTGACTCTAGTTTGGCATTTTCATAGGTATTGAGAGATGAAAAGGCTCTTTGGAAAGGTAATGAATTTATTTTGAGAGACGCAAGTTCTGAGTCCGTTACACGTCTTAATTCATTAATTTTTTTTCGCTTTTGAAGCAAGGATTTTAAGTTAAGAAGATTCCACGACCAGGAATCACAAAGTATTCCTAGATTGGAAAGACGACCTCGAACCAGTCCTAAAATTCCTTTTGTTATTGAGACTAAAAGATTTAGAAGCAGCACAGGGAGAACTTTGACTTTTCCGTAGTTACTGAGAATTGCCCTAAGCCGATGTCGTTCAATCAACCTGTTCCTGCTCGGATTCGCTTGGTATTCTCCACTTTCAGCTCTGTGGCGGGCTACTGCTCCAGGCACTACCATGACTTTCCCACCTGCAATTTGAGCTCTCCAGCAGAAATCAAGATCTTCTCCAAACATACCCATTGCCTCATCAAAGCCGTCAAGAGCTTTAAAGAGGTCCGCCCGAACCAAAAGTGCGGTATTAGATACAGCAAATACCTGTTCAACTGAATCAAATTGTTCTTGATCAATTTCCCCTGCCTCAACTCTCTGCACAGGCACGGCGAATCTGTTCATGCCCTTCCCAACATCCAAGAGCTCGTTGGGACGATCCCAATTCACTACTTTGGGACCCACTACTGCAGCATTTGAACGGTATGACTCTTCAACCAGTAGTCGCAAGGCATCAGGAGCTAAAGCTACGTCGTGGTGACAAAATAAATAGAATGCTGGCTCATCTGAACTATTCATCACCTCATTAAAATTGGCTCCAAGTCCTGCTTCAGGGTCTACTTGGAGTATGTCGGCATCAGGAAAGTATTGACTGACTATTGGTTCCGCCCATTCCGTTTGCCCTGTCACAAGAACGATAAGTTGCTTATCTAAATAATTCAGGTTCGCGAAAGAAGCTACTGATTCTTTAAACCATTCATTTTCCTTATGCGCTACTACGACAATTCGGACAGGGGGAAACGCAAAAACCTCCTCATTAAGCTCTATTTCGTCACTTTTACGCAAATCTTCCACTGTGGCGAAGAATAATCCCGAATTCCCTATTTCTCATGTACCCCAATAAGTATCTGCAAGATAAATAACTCACCTTTAGAACTCTTCGATAGTGACCCCTTCATCGCAGCAGTACAATTAATAGTAATTAGTAAGGGAAATAATGAAAGCTCTAATAACTGGATCTGGGGGATTTGTTGGTCAACATTTAGCCGAGCATCTTTCTGACCAGGGAGATCAGGTTATCTGTTCTGATCTTTCCCTTGGGGGGCCAGACTTGTTGGACCCCGCTGGCATGGCCGATCTAATTTCAGAAATTCAACCTGAGTTTGTTTATCACCTTGCTGGACAAGCAGATGTCAAAGCCTCTTGGGAAGATCCACTTAAAACTTTTCGTGTTAACGCTGAAGGCACCCTGAACTTACTTCGTGCATGCCAAATATCTAGTGTAAAGAAGGTACTTTGTGTATCAAGCGCAGAGGTTTATGGCTCGGTTAAAGAGTCTGAGTTGCCGATAACTGAAGAGCACGCAATTACCCCATTAAACCCTTACGCGACAAGTAAAGCCGCTGCAGAGTTACTATGCCAGCAAATGAATTCGCGCAATTTAGAAATCATGATGGCAAGATCATTTAATCACTTTGGACCTGGGCAAAAGGAAAATTATGTTGTCGCCGCATTAGCCAAACGCATGCTTTTAGCTCGACAAATCGGACATTCAGAGATCACAGTTGGAAATCTTGCAGCGATACGAGACTTCACAGATGTTCGAGATGTTGTAAGAGCTTATAGATTAATTCTCACTAAGGGCGAAGGAGGTAATGTCTATAATGTATGCTCTGGAACTGGTAGAAAGATTTTAGATTTAGCCACTGCGCTTTTAAGTCGAATTGATTTTGAACTCGAACTCAAAATAGACCCTAAGCTCCATAGGCCGTCTGATACACCTGTATTAGTCGGAGACTACTCAAAGCTTCATAAGCAAACTAGCTGGGAACCCCATATAGAATTTGAGCAAACCATTGAAGACACAATCAAGTCAACAAAAGCTCTAATAACTGAGGAAAGATAAGGAGATCTTTTGCCTAAAGCACTAATCACAGGAATAACTGGTCAAGATGGATCTTATCTTGCTGAAGCACTTCTGAACAAGGGCTACGAGGTCGTAGGCATGGTTCGGAGAAGCAGCACTGTAAATTACGAACGCATTGCACACATACAGGGATCAATAGCGTTCGCAAACGGCGATTTACTTGATCAAGTCTCACTAATTGATGCGATCAAAATTCATGAGCCTGATGAGATCTACAACCTTGCCGCACAATCCTTTGTTCAGACTTCATTTGGGCAACCAGTCCTAACAGGAGAAACAACTGCTTTAAGTGTTACTCGAATGCTCGATGCAATTCGTATTGTTGACCCTAATATTCGATTCTATCAGGCGAGCTCTAGTGAAATGTTTGGCAAAGTAGCAGAAGTTCCTCAAACTGAATCCACTCCGTTTTACCCTCGTAGCCCTTATGGCGTTGCGAAAGTATATGGGCATTGGATAACTGTCAATTATCGTGAAAGCTATGATCTCCATGCCTCTAGCGGCATACTTTTTAATCATGAGAGTCCGAGACGTGGTTTAGAGTTCGTTACTCGAAAAATAAGTTATGGTGCTGCATCAATTAAGTTAGGGCTTGAAGAAAAGCTCTCGTTGGGCAATCTTGACGCGAAGAGAGATTGGGGATTTGCCGGCGATTACGTTGAAGCGATGTGGATGATGCTTCAACAAGAAGAACCAGATGACTATGTAATTTGTTCTGGGATGACCCATAGCGTGAGAGAATTTTGCGATCTTGCCTTTAGCCACCTCGGACTCAATTACGAAGACCATGTACTTGTAGATGAACAATATTTCAGGCCAGCCGAAGTTGATCTCCTTGTTGGGGATTACAGCAAAGCGAAGAAAGTACTTGCTTGGGAGCCCACCACGTCGTTTGAGGACCTTGTGACCATGATGGTTGAAGCGGATTTAGCCTTGCTCCAAGGACGCCTCAAAGGTTTAGCGTGACAGAATTGACTAACAAAAGAATAGTCGTTCTATGTGGTGGCGTTGGTGCTGCCAAATTACTTCGAGGCCTAATTAAAGTAGTCGACCCCAAGTCCGTAACAGCTATTGTGAACACGGGAGACGACTTATCAATGCATGGTCTCCATATCAGCCCAGACCTTGACACAATAATTTACACTCTCGCAAATGAAATTAATCCCGATACGGGATGGGGTTTAAAGGACGAAGGGTGGAAAGCCATGGATATGGTGGCTAAATATGGAGGAATTGATTGGTTTCGTCTTGGTGACAGGGACCTTGGAACTCATTTATTTCGCACTCAGAAACTTTCCGAAGGATCTACCCTTTCGGAGATAACTCATGAAATCGCCACCAAGTGGGGAGTTGCAGTCAGGGTTATCCCAATGAGTGACGATCCCGTCCGGACAATAGTTACGACCGTTGGAGGAGAGGAATTAAATTTTCAAGACTATTTTGTTCGACTATCGCATGATGTTGAAATCGCCAACATCAGATTCGAAGGCCACGAAACAGCCCAGCCAGCATCTGATGTCATTTCTGAAATTCTTACAGCCGATATTGTTCTTATCGCTCCCTCGAATCCCCTTGTGAGTATTGCTCCGATACTTTCAATTTCCGGAATTGAAGATGCTCTTCGTAAAAGGAGCGAAAATGTTATTGCAATCTCGGGAATTATTAATGGCAAAGCATTAAAGGGTCCTGCTGGGCGCCTCTTAAACGAGCTGGGATATGAAGCATCTGCTACAGCTGTTGCTGAAATTTACAAAAACTTTGTCGGAACTTTCGTTATCGACGATGTTGATAGAAGTGAGTGTAAGAGAATTCAAGAATTGGGCCTTAGATGCATGATTACAGATACAGTTATGACCGACGGCGCTAAGTCAGCGGATCTTTGCAGGACTGTATTGAGTGAGATAATAAACTGAAATGACAAAATTAGAGATAATTCCACTTGAAGGTATTCCCGAGATATCACCCGGAGATGACCTAGTTGAAATAATCGGGAAGATAGATGCTATTCAGTCTGGAGACATTCTCGTCGTCACTCAAAAAATCATCTCCAAGGCTGAAAATCAGATGGTAAAGATTGACCCCGACGATCCTTTAAGCCATAAACCATTAGTTGAGAAAGAGTCTGTAAGAATTCTTAGGCGCCGAGGTGACTTGATAATTAGCCAAACTAAACACGGATTTGTATGTGCAAACGCGGGGATTGATTTATCGAATGTGGAACGTGGTCAAGCGGCTCTTCTTCCCGATGATAGTGACCGCTCAGCGAGAAGGTTGCGGGATGGCTTGGCGGGCAGGTTTAAGCTAGATGTCGGAATAATTATTTCTGATACTTTTGGTAGACCTTGGAGAAGAGGCTTAACTGATGTAGCTATAGGTAGTGCTGGTGTTCTGCCAATTCTTGATTTGCGTGGAAGCCCTGATGCGTTCGGCAGAGAAATGCAAGTAACTGAGGTAGCTTTGGTAGATGAATTAGCATCAGCGGCTGAACTTGTTATGGGGAAATCTTCAGGAATTCCTATTGCTATAATTCGAGGCGCTGACGAAAGTTGGTTTGGTATTGGATCTGTTCAAGATCAAATTGTGAGAGACCCTCAGGACGACCTTTTTAGATAACGCCTACCCCTTCGCTTCTATCCCTAACTCCTGATTTATCCTGCTACTGGAATCCTTCTTGTCGGTTCCACCAAAATTAAAAATGGTCTCTATCCCATACTTCTTACAGATACCTACTTCAGGAATATCTTCCAAAGAATTTCGGTCACCGCCGTTGCCAAAGATCAGTTTGGAATCTTCGTTAGATTCAGCTATCAATGCAAGTGTTTTGCTCACTGACCGATCATTGTCAATGGAGATGATTGCCTCATCCACCACAGATAAAGCATTAACGATGCGGATTCGATCTTCTTGGTCCATGATTAACTTACCTTTTTTCAAAATCTGCTGATCATTGTTATTAACGATCACAATTAGTCGGTCACCTGCGGATGCTGCCTCCTCTAAATAATCCAAATGCCCGCTATGTAAGGGGCTGAAATAACCGCTGACGATCACGAGCACAGGACCTGAGTCTGCCCTTCTCCCGCTATCAGTCAAGTTCCACCCCAAAGTCCTGAGGACCTGGGACATTGGTCGTATTGGGAGGGTCAATTCCAGGACCGCTTCTGCCTCCTAATACGCCTTCCAAATTATCAATTGTAGTAGGTAGCGGGACATCCGCTCCGAGTGGAGCTCTGGCTATGGTATAGGCTTCCCTATCGTTGAGGAAACGGACGCCCTCAAGGTTCTCAGTAAAAATATTTGTAGGCTCCCCACCGACAAAAGCATCTTCCCAGCGGATGACTTGCATGATGGCTTCCTCACCATTGCATGTAGCTCCAGATTCTAGAGTTGCGCCTCCAGGTAGCTCTAGGCCGCTATTTGAAAGAGAAGCCCCCATGGCGTTTAGGAACACGCCTAATTTCGCTTCTTTGCCTGTTACAGACGAGGTAAACGGATGAATGTGTATCAGTCCGTCTTGGTGCGAATGTATTCCTTCTGGGTCAAACTCGCTTTGGAACGGCGTTAGGAATGATTCGGTTACACAATCCCAGACTCCGTATGCTGCGTGCCAATGATCCTGAAGCGTCGGTGATGCCTCAGCATCTCGTGTTGCTCTAGCGAATACCACGAGGGCTAAACCTAATACAACTACCAAGGCAACTGCTGCTGGATAACCAAGCTGTCTCCTCTCAGTTGGCCCACTGGACGATACAGCCTTTTCCGCTCTTGCAATTTTCTTTGCTGTTGAAGCCTTTCCCATGCCTTCATACGGTAGTGGTTACAGAGACACTTTTGGCGCAAGTTTTAAGGTTCTTTCAAAAAAAAATACCAAAGCAGCAAAGCATTAGATAATTTGAAGGGTTTTAACCTAGCAACCTCGGATTTTTCCTGCTTTTTCAAGAATCTCCGCTCTCTTTTCTTCATTCGTTAACTCTGCTTGCATCTTTTGAGAACCACTTACTACTGGGCTAAATGAGGGGTTTCGAGAATTTGCTGGTGCCTCAAAGGAAGTTAGAGAAAATACCTCTGAAGTCCCAAGAGACAGTTCTGACGTGCCAGATTCTAGAGTTAAGCCTTCTGAAGCCTGCGCTCTCAAACCTCGAAATACATCAAGAATAGGTTCAGCCTCTGCTTTAATAATGCGCTGTATTGACAGTTCGTTTGCGAAATCATAAACGGTAGGCAGAAGATACTTTTCCAAGTCATTCGGACGAAAATTCCGGAACTGTTGAGCTAAGTTAATTGCTTTTTGAGGGGTCAATCTGTCATCGAGATTGACGAATCCGCCGCCAAGAACCTCTTGAATAATTTCTGTGATTTTAAGTGGGTTACGAAAACCAGAGTCAAAAGCTTGCTGGAGTGCAAGTATCAGGAAATCTTGCTGACGTTCTTGACGGCCGAAATCTCCTGTACCGTCAACCCTTACCCAGGCATTAGATGAAGGTCCGTACCAGCCGTCAAAGTTCTCTACATACGCCTGCAACTCTCTCGTCCTCACCAAACCAAGTGCTTGAAGTGGCGTTAAAGTAACACAACCTGATTCTGGAATATCTAATTGAGCTTTTCTGTCTCTTAGCGGGTATTCAAGATAAACGTCTAGCCCTCCGATAGTTTCAAATAACCGCATGAATCCGTTGAAATCCACCTCTACTACATGGTGGATTGGGATCTCTAGCACATCGCGTATCGTTTGGACTAAAGTCGGCTTGTCCGTGAAGTAAACAATGCTATTAATCTTTTGCCACGAATCTCTATACCCCGAAATAGGAACATACAGGTCACGAGGTAGGGATAGTGCTGATGCTTTTGTATCTCCGCTTGGGTCAAGCCTAAGAACGATTAAGGTGTCGGTCAGCAACTGCTTAGATGATCTTCCTGAAACTCTCCTGAGATAATCCCCCTCTGGTAAATTTGCAATGGAATCAGATCCGATTAATAAGAAATTTAGAGGGTCGCTGCTCGATTCTGACTCGGCGCTAAGAGTGGTTCCATATGCAGTGCGAGGAATCTTACCAACAGTTTCCGATGTGTAGGCTAGGAGAATTGCGGCGATCGTAGAGGAACAAAAGATAAGAAAGGTCAGTAATAAGAAAAAGCGTTGAAACCATGTTCTTTTTCGCCTTGGTCTTCTTCCAATAGACATAGCTTCAAGCTACCCTATGAATTTTTAGATAAAGATTCTTGTGTTGATGAATTTTCATCGTAAATGGATTATCTCACCGACTGAGATCTCCCTCTCAACTCCATTTTCAACCTTAACAATCAGGGACCCAGTTTGAGTTATGCGCTCTGCAAAACCCTCGAATCTCTCGTCCCCGATTTCTACCCTTACATCAGTGCCAAGAGTATGAGAATATTTTTCATACTCAACTAAAAGAGACTCTTTATCCAGATCAGTTAAAATAACTTCTCTGAGGATACCTTCGGCAAGGTCTATGACATCCGGCGGTTTTCCAATTTCAGACAATGCGGATACGCTGTCATCCGGCAAAAGCCCCCTTAGGTTTGCTAGTGAAATATTGAGCCCTAATCCAACTACCACAGTTGCACTTGTGCCCTTTATAGTTGACTGAGCAAGGATTCCCGCCAACTTGTGAGGCTCCCCATGATGCAGGGTTATAAGATCATTTGGCCATTTGATTTTTATTTGTGAAAACCCGAGTTGTTCAAGGGCCCTGACGGCTGAGATAGATAACTTCATGCTGTAAAGGCTTAATAGATCTGAAGTTGTATCTACTTCAAACAGCACAGACATCAATAGCGCTGACCTTTTCTCCGATATCCATTGCCTTTCTTTCCGCCCTTTACCGGCAGTTTGGTGATCAGCAATAGCTACTGAAAGGTGATTTTTCCCAGTTTGAGCCTTACGCATCAAATCTTGATTGGTTGACCCAGTCGTTGATTTCCAGGTAATTTCCCCGAAATTATAGGCTTTAAGCCTTCTTTGGAGAATTTTAGCTTTCCTCCAAGCAGAAAAAATTTCAATGAGTTTTAAGATTGACACTTACTTTTGCTCCAAATTCTGTAACGTTATAGCCGTGTTCACAAAGGTACTTATTGCTAATAGAGGAGAGATCGCTGTTAGGGTCATTCGAGCCTGCCGTGAGTTAGGAATTCAGTCAGTCGCAGTATATTCAGAGTTGGACCGCAATGCATTGCATACACGGCTTGCAGATGAAGCTTATGCTCTCGGAGGCGAAACTGCTGCAGATAGCTATTTGAACACAGAAAAGATTCTCGAAATTATTGAAGCTGCTGAAATTGATGCAGTCCATCCTGGTTACGGATTTTTCTCCGAAAACGCTGAATTCGCTCAGGCTATAACTGAGAAAGGCGTTACCTTTATTGGCCCTCCTGTTGGCGCTATTGCCGTTATGGGTGACAAAATCAGCGCACGTCAAGCAGCTGAGAAGGTAGGAGTAAGTGGAGTGCCTGGCACCACAGATTTTATTACATCGCCTAGTGAGGTAGAGGATTTTGCTGCTGAGCATGGCTATCCAGTTGCTATCAAGGCTGCATACGGAGGTGGAGGGCGCGGTATGAAGGTCGTTCGAGGTAAGGACGAGATTCAAGCTGCTATTGATTCTTCGCAAAGAGAGGCACTCGCCTACTTTGGCCGAGACGAAATATATATGGAAAGGTATCTCACTAAGCCGAGGCATGTTGAAGTTCAGGTTCTTTGTGATCAGCACGGTAACGCTATCTACCTCGGAACCAGGGACTGTTCAGCACAGCGAAGGCACCAAAAGCTTATAGAAGAAGCACCAGCTTTTGATATCCCTGAATCAATACTCAGGCAAATGGGTGAGGCTGCAGTTTCCGTGGCTAAAGGCTGTGATTATGTCAATGCCGGTACGGTGGAGTTTTTGTATGAAAACGAAGAGTTTTACTACCTTGAGATGAACACTCGTCTTCAGGTGGAGCATCCTGTTACGGAAATGGTAACGGGAATTGATTTGGTTGAACAGCAACTTAGAGTTGCCTTCGGAGAAGAACTGAGCATCGCACAGGAAGATGTTAAAATAACAGGCCATGCTATTGAGGTCAGAATTAATGCTGAAGATCCGGCTGAAGGACAATTTCTTCCTAGTCCGGGAAGGCTCGCCACATTCAAAGCATCGGCTGGTTTTGGAACAAGGTGGGATGGCGGTTATGAAGAGGGCGATGAGATCAGCCAATTCTATGACAACCTTGTTGGCAAACTAATCTGCTGGGGTAAGGATAGGGAAACTGCCATCGCAAGGACTATAAGAGCCCTTGAGGAATTTGAAGTATCCGGACTCAGTACTACTATCCCAGCTGATCTGGCTATTCTAAGGCACCCTGATTTCCAAGCAAACAAGCATTCTACAAAGTGGGTTGAGGAAGGTCTCGATTTAACTGGCGTTAAAGGCTCCGATACGGAGAACATCGAAGATGGAAGTAATTCAGTTGTTCGAACTACAGACGTGGAGGTCAATGGTAAACGCTTTAGCGTATCTATGTCTGTTCCAAGTGGGAAAAGTCAAATCCGGCGAAGCGCATCTTCAACTGGCGCCAGCGCATCTGGCGGGGATGGGAAAATTTCCGTCCCTATGCAGGGAACGATAGTCAAAATTCAGGTAGCTGTCGGAGACACAGTCAAGTCAGGAGATATTCTTCTGGTTCTAGAAGCTATGAAGATGGAGAATAATATTTCTTCAGATGTAGATGGAACGATATCTGAAATTGGGGTTTCTGAGGGCGATTCCGTTGGTGCCGGAGATATCGTCATAGTGATTGATCCTGACAGCTAGAATTCGTGCAATCATCATCGCATGAAGCGAAAGGTATCAGTGAAAAGGAATTTACTGCTGAAAGGAACTAGATTCCGAGCGCTCTATGTTGCAGATTTTTTTGTCCTGTTTTCTATCTTGTTCGCTTCTCTACTCGTAAGATTTGGCACATCATGGCCTAAATCATTCAGCACATATTGTGCCGGATTCTTAATAGCTGTTCTGATTCACTTGATTGTCTACTACTTTGGAGAGCTATATGAGCCCTCGCCAAGGATCGGGGCTAGATCTTTTCTTCCACGCGTTACAGCATTGACTGCGTTTGCTATTCTTGTGGACGCTACGCTTGCATTAATAACTGGGTTTTTCTTGATGCCGCGGGGTAATTTAGTTGCTTTTGGTATTTTCGGTTCACTTGGCATTGCATTTAATAGATGGTTGTCGCATAAAGTGCGAAATAAGCGCTTTGGTAGACCGCGCGTGCTTCTTGTGGGAAACGATAGTGATATCTCTTTAGGAAGTGATCACATTTTGGTGTCAGAAACTGAGGTCACAGTTGTTGGCTTAGTGGATCACCCAATGAATTTAGCTGATCTTGTTAATGAGCTATCCGCAACGGATATTCTATTGATGAGCGCAGGAGGCCTTGAAAGCGTCTACCCTACGCCCTTAGCTGAAATTGAAAAGCAAAGAATAGGCATTTTTCAGAGGGTAATACCTTCGGATACTCTTCTGGGTATCAAACGAAGCCTACAAATAGGCGGAATGCCTTTCATAGCTTTGCGCGCTCATTCTCTGTCAAAACCTCGATCTACTCTAAAACGTACAATAGAGCTTTTGTATCTTACGATTGGTTTAGTCCCGTTAATGCTCATAGCAACTTTCGTGGGAGGCTATGTAAGGCTACTTGCGGGCAGGAATATAATCTACCGGCAGGAAAGAACTGGAAAATTTGGACAGTCGTTTATGATGCTAAAGTTTCGCACGATGACCGAGAACGCTGAGATTGACACTGGCGTAATAAAAGCACAGCACAAAGACGAACGTGTTGTTAAAGGTCTCGATTGGATAAGGAAAACTCGTCTGGATGAAATTCCCCAATTCGTAAATGTATTAAAGGGAGAGATGTCTATTATCGGGCCTCGACCAGAGCGACCTGATTTTACGAACCAGTATCAGTTAGAAATTCCAGGCTACGAGCGCAGACATGATATTGCACCGGGCATCACGGGGCTAGCACAGGTCAAAGGAAGGTACCATACAGACCCTGCTTATAAATTAGGTCATGACCTTCAGTATTTGGTTAATTGGTCTCCAATCCTTGATATCCAAATTCTATTTCAAACTATTTGGACAATTCTCGTGCGAAGACCATAACGATGGACCACTTAAAGCCTCCAGTATCCGTAATAATGCCAGTCAGGAATGCTGCAAAAACGCTTGAAAGGACAATAGAGACTGTTCTTAATCAGAGCTATACAAATATTGTCGAGATCATCCTGGCAATTGGCCCTTCTGATGATGAAACTAGTGTGGCTGCAGAGGAACAAGAGAAATTAGATCCGCGTATTCAAATTGTGGAAAATAAAAGTGGAGGGACAGCTCGTGGCTTAAATTTAGCTGCAGAAATCGCAACGGGCGAATACCTTGTTCGTGTTGATGCACATTGCCTACTTCCTGATTCGTACGTCGACATTGCTGTGAAAAAAATTAGGGAAACTGGTGCAGGTAATGTTGGTGGTATCCAAATGGCTACCGGAGAGATTGGATTCCAAAGTGCTGTAGCGGCTGCTATGACGTCAAAGTTCGGCGTTGGAAATTCTAAGTTTCATTATGGAGGGTTAGAAGGACCGGTTGACACCGTATACCTTGGAGTCTTCGACGCTGCTCTATTCAGAGAACTAGGTGGTTTTGATGAGAAGCTTATTCGTAATCAAGACTATGAGCTTAATATCAGAATTCGTGAAGCAGGAAGATCGGTTTGGTTCACTCCGGAGATGGTCGTCAAATATTTTCCGAGATCTAATATTTCTCAATTATTTAACCAATTCTTTCAGTACGGAAGTTGGAAAAGGAAAGTAATCTTCAAACACCCTAAGTCAATGAGAATAAGGCAAGTTGCTGCCCCAAGTCTGATTATCCTAATCCTTGCCTCAATAGTTCTATTTGTGTTATCCAGTGTTTGGTATCTGATTCCTTTGATTACATACTTATCAGTTTCTATTGCTGTATCAATCCTCCAAAAGGGTCTTCCATTTAGGCTGAGGGTTGCTTTAAGTCTGATTTTTGTTACCATGCATGTCGCATGGGGCTTAGGCTTCCTATTCGGCAGAGCGAGGATTCTGACAGTCTCTGACAAATGATTTATACTGAAACACTTTTCGGGAAGTCATTTAACCAGTTAAGTGTAAAATCGTCAACGGTTGGAACACCATCGGTAGTTCCGAGCGATGATAAAAACGAAGACAACCTTAGGTCCATCTGATAGTTAGAAGATCATCAAGCTTTGGTTAGAGGAGCTGGCCTACAGGTGTCGCTGAGTTCTACGACCTGAACACGATCTCGGTTCTCCCAGGTAATTTCCAGATTAGGGTCTTTCCTTAATTTAAACTCTCGGAAGCTCATTTCTGTTGCATCGAATGTAAGCAACCGGCCAGTAAGGGAATCTCCTAATTCAAGAATCATTTTTACTGCTTCTAATGCTTGAAGGCAGCCGATGATTCCCGGAAGGACACCCAATACTCCAGCTTCCGCGCAGCTTGGTGCTAATTCGGGAGGTGGGGGTTCAGGCACCATATCACGGTATGTTGGCCCGTTTTGAGGGTCGAATACGGTTACTTGTCCCTCAAATCGAAAGATTGAACCATGTATGACTGGAATACCTAGTTTGACAGAGGCATCATTAAGCATGTAGCGGACTGGGAAATTATCGGTTCCGTCGACTACGAGGTCGTACTGCGAAATGACTTCCTCAATATTTGATGCGTCGAGCCTTACGGGATGCGTAATCACACTTACATCAGGGTTTAGCTCATTGATAGTTTTCTTTGCAGAATCAACTTTTTGCTGACCTATCCTTGAATAGTTATGGAGTATTTGTCGTTGAAGATTAGATTCATCGACGACATCCATATCGACGATACCTAGCGTTCCTACTCCGGCGGCAGCAAGATATAGCGCTGCAGGCGAGCCGAGTCCTCCTGCGCCCAGACACAGGACCTTAGAGTTTAGAAGCTTTATTTGCCCTGCTTCTCCGACTTCGGGAAGTAGTAAGTGCCTTTGGTACCTGTTCCGCTTGCTTTGGTCTAAGACAGCCGGAATTTCCCATCTGCGACTCTCATCCTTCCATTGATTAAAACCGCCATCCAATGAAACTACATTTTTGTAGTCCATTTCCTGAAGCGTCTTTGCGGCAAACGCAGAACGCGCACCTCCTGCACACATAGCAACAATTTTGGCTTCTTTATTAGGTATTCGGGCTTCTATCGAACTCTCGAGATTCCCACGGGGTATATGAACTGAACTATTTATTGCGCCTTGTTCGTACTCATCCGGTTCTCGAACATCGAGGAGTGTCCACCCATCCAAAAGGAGACTTTCTGCCTTTTCTGCTGAAACTTCAGTAATTTCAGATTTAGTGTTTTTTAATAGCTCGCGGAAATTGGCCATAGCTTATTTTAATTTCATATTACGAAATTCACACTATTAGGCTGAATAACAAATTTCTTGAAGAGTGGAACTAATATCTCCCCTTATCAAGTAGGAGGCTAGTCCATCATATTCTGTAGGTTCTCCGTTGAGAATTAGTATTGGTTTACCGAGACTATGAGCCAGAGGTACAATTCGATTAATTGGTCCCACTGTTAACGATGTCCCGATTGTCATCAGTAAATCACATTCGTGAATTGATTGTTCAGATCTAAGTAAATCTTCGGCAACCAAGGATTGACCAAATGAGATTGTAGCTGATTTCAATAACCCGTTGCATGTCTCGCAACGTGGATCTTCCTCACCGTTACGAACTCTCTCTAAAGCTTCTTCCATTGGGGCTAAATAGTCGCAATCAAGACATTTTACATTTCTTGTATTTCCATGGATTTCAACTATTCGATCCTCTGGAGACCCAGCTAGTTGATGAAGCCCATCCACGTTCTGCGTTATCAAAAGGAGGAGTTTCTCCTCAAGGTTAGCTAAAGCTTTGTGCCCATCATTTGGGGCAACACTTGGCCAAAGGTCCCCAGAAGCTCTGAGCTCCCAGTTTCTCTTCCTGATTTCAGGTGAAGTCGTGTAGTACCGGATATTCGAGGCCTTTTCTGCTTCTGGATTCTTTGTCCAAACTCCATTGGGGCCGCGGAAGTCTGGGATACCGGAGTCCGTACTTATCCCTGCGCCAGTAAGTATCACTACTTTTGAGGAATTTTTTATAACTTCTTTGGCATTATCGAGTTCTTTTTGATGGGGTTTGTTTTGTTCCACTATAAGAATGCTAGCGTGACAAACTAGTTCTAGAGTTGGTAGTGAACGAGTTGAGGGAATTCTTTTATGGTTTCAATTGCTTACTTTATAGCCTGTCAATTATTGGCAATTGGTGGGAGCTTAAAACTCCTCAGCCCTCAACTAAGTCATGATGCTTGGAAGAAGCTGAATTTCCCTTCATCTTTGACCTTTGTTAGGTCTATCGGCTTTCTTGAGTTTACGACTGCTATTTGTGGCATGATTTTTGCTGGTAAATTTTTCCCATTCGTGGTTGCAGCTTGGTTTGCTATTTTTTCTGTTTTAACATGGCACATTTTACGTTTACCTGTTGCTTTACCTTGTGGTTGTTTTGGGAAATCCGAAGTCCCGACTTCGCGAAGTCATCTCCTCATGAATTTTGCTCTGATGATTGTCTCTCTAGGGTCTGTTGGGGTTGACGGACTAGGGGAACAAGTTAGTTCGCGCAACTGGTGGGGTTTAGGATATATAGCGATTCTTATCCTAGGGTCAATACTTGCCTACGCCGTAGTAACGTATGACTTTGCATTCCGTATAAGATCTAGAAATTCTCAACTAGATCGATAAGCAAGCGGACTCCGAAACCTGTTCCGCCTTTCGGGTGCTCACCCCATGCAGTGTCTGCAAACGCAGGTCCTGCAATATCGAGATGAGCCCATGGAATTTCTTCGGAGACGAATTCTTTAAGGAATAGCCCGGCCGTTAAGGCACCTCCCCAATTACTTCCGATATTTTTGACATCTGCAACATTTGAATCAAGTTGACTTCTATATTCGTCTGGTAAAGGAAGATGCCAAACTCTCTCTCCAGTCTGTTTGGCCGCATCTTCAATAGCACTTATCAGAGAATTATCTGTTCCCATCAAACCGGCATATTGGCTACCCAGCGCCACCATGCAAGCGCCCGTTAGTGTCGCTAAGTCCACTATTGCATCGGCTTTCATTTTTGAAGCCACAGAGAGAGCATCAGCCAAAATAAGTCTTCCCTCTGCATCAGTGTTTAGAACTTCGACTGTTTTGCCATTCTTAATGTGGAGAACATCTCCTGGCCTTGTTGCATCCCCTCCGAGCATGTTGTCGGTAAGTGGGATCAGGCCCGTTACTTTAGTATTCGGAGCTATCTGCCCGATTGCTATCATGGAGCCCAGTACTGCTGCTGCTCCCCCCATATCGCACTTCATTGTTGACATTCCTTGTGCAGTTTTGATTGAGAGCCCTCCCGCATCAAAGGTAATTCCCTTACCGACGAGAACGATATGCTTTCCGTTACTCTTATTTGGTTTATAGCTGAGTTGAACAAATCTAGGTTGCTGTGTAGAGCCTCTATTGACACCAAGTATCCCACCCATCTTTGCTTTCTTTATTGCGGGCCCATCTAGTACCTTTATGCTCAAGCCATTTTCTTTTGCGAGTGCAGTCGCTTTCCTCGCAAAAACTACGGGCGTTAAATCTCCTCCCGGTAGATTTACGAAATCCCGAGCTGTATTCACACCACTAGAAATAGATTCTGCTCGAGCTATAGCGGATTTCACTCCACTTCCTGACCCGAGAACAGTAATTGTGCGTTTCACTGGTTTAGGGGGATCGGATTTCAAAGCCGTGAATTCATAGTCTCCCAATATCGCTCCTTCAAGAAATGCTTGAATTACTGTAGCTTTATTTTCTTTTGCGATATCGCTTCCACCTACGTCGATTGTTATTGATTTAAAATTTTTGATTCCCCGAAGGAGGTGAACGCCGGCTTGCCGAAATTTTTCTGTACTTGCGTTAGCATCTTCGCCTATCCCAATTAATGCTGTTGAGTAATTACTTCCATTCGTGAAGATTACTTGGCCCTCTTTAGCTTCAAATGCTTGCGAGGAAAGATAGTTGGTGTCAAAATCAGATGGTTGATTAGCGATCTCTTCTATCGTTACGACTCTTACAAGGAGATCTGACCTTGCTGATATTGAGCTTGAGTTCTTTATTTCAATAGGCATTTATTCCTTCTTTTCTTTTGCTGTTAGGGATTTCTTTTCTTGGGTACGTGCAATGATCCACATAAGGTCAGATAGNCGATTCAGATATGGCATTACATTTGAATCTTCAACCTCAATTCCTAATACGGCTCGTTCTGCTCTTCGGACTACGGTGCGAGCGAAGTCAAAATGGGCTGCGACTGGGTTTTGGCCTGGCACGATAAATTCGCTTGGCATTTCAAACTTTTCAGAAAATTCGTCTATGGCTTCCTCCAGTCTGTTGACCATATTTGTAGTTGTTAGGCTGGTCTCTGGTTCAAGCTTGTCTCGGTTCTCGGGAAGTGTGGCAAGTTCAGCCATCAAAACCCAGAGGTCTCGCAGGATTTGAACTAAAAGATTATCAAGCTCAGTTCCTTTCCCAATTTGAGCCCTTGCAAGGCCTATTGCTGCTTGGGCCTCATCTACTTCACCGTAGGCTGAAGGAAGCGGCGAATTCTTTTTAACTCGCCCACCGTAGAACAGGCCTGTAGTCCCGTCATCACCTTTTCTCGTGTAGATTTTCATATGTTTGACGATAGCGGTTTCTTTAGCTTTGTCATGCTTTGCCACCCTCTCTGTATACGTTTAGTTTGTTTTCTTAAAGAAGATTTGGAATTCCATCGACGCATTATCTTCGACTGACAACACAACTGCTGATCGGGGTTTTTCTATGTCGTAGTCACTGAGCATTATCGGGCCAAGTTCTCCGAATATGAGAATAGTATTTCCATTAAAGGAGGCGGATATAGATATTGTCTCTTGTCTGCTGACTCCATGTATGGTCAATACCCCAGATACGTCACGCGTGAATCCTGCGCCTAGATCAGTTTCATTAGAGAAGTCAATAGGATCTTTGATTTCGAATATTGCGGTGGGAAATTTTGCAGTTTCAATAGCTTGGTTTCTTAAAGCATTGTCTCTTGCTGCATTATCTGTCATAAGGCTCGCCATATCAACAGTTATCAACGGCTGATTTGGTTCGGAATTGATCAACTTCTCATTAATTACGAGTGCACCTGTTACATTTGGAGTTCTTCCGACAACCGTTTTCCCTCCAACTCCAACGAGTTCCTCTTTGATTCGGAAACCTGCAAAAGATGTTGCGCAGACTTCAGTTAAACAACTCTCGTCAAAGGTCCCACAGTCTGTTGCGACTAACCATGTACCGTTGACATCTTCTGTTCCCTCTGCCGAGCAACTAGAAAGCGTTTCATTTCGTGCTTCTATGGCTTCGCTGCTCGTAACGGAGGCAGGTGAAGTGTCT
>PATH01000028.1 GCA_002712325.1 Acidimicrobiaceae bacterium
CAATGCCTGGATAATCTAATCCAGCTGAAATTGATTCAGCTTCAAGCACTTGCCCCCATTCATCCACATAGAGATATTGGGGTACTGCTTCATAGTAGAAACAATCCATTGAGAGATTTGCTCTCTACCGCTAAATTCCCCCAGAAAATGCTCTACATATTTAGCTTCAAGAGTGAATAAACTAGCCCAAGATTCCCAATCATTGTCAATAACGCCACGTTTTCTGTACTCGTCAAAAGCAATGGCAACCTCATCATCACTGAACCTATTCATGCACCAATCTACCTTTCCCAATATCGTAAGATTTTCACAACGAAGACAAAAACTCAAGATTGGTAGCTGTTGTTTCGGCAAAGACTGTAAATCTGATGTAAAAATGGAAATATGATTATTGTTGTCTCACCCGCTAAAGCTCTTGACTTTGAGTCTCCATGGGCGACTCAGAAGAATAGCAAACCAGCCTTGATTAAAAGAAGTGAAGAGCTTGTTGATGTGCTTTCCGGAAAGTCCCCTGACCAGCTTGGTTCACTAATGTCTTTATCAGATTCACTTGCGGAATTGAATTTTGAAAGATACCAAGACTGGAGCACTCCATTTACAAAACGAAACTCCCGTCCGGCGATACTTTCCTTCAATGGGGATACATACACTGGGATGAACGCTTCAGAATCCTTTTCGGAAGAAGACTATGACTATGCACAGGAAACTTTGAGGATACTTTCTGGCCTTTACGGAGTACTCAGGCCTTTGGATTTGATTCAGCCCTACAGACTTGAAATGGGGACAAAGCTAGAAACTGAACACGGCAATAACCTTTATGAATTTTGGGGTAGCTCTCTAACCGAATCTCTAGGTAAAGCTCTTAAGGAGAGCCCTGGTGAGAAAGTTTTAATTAACCTTGCGTCTAACGAATATTTTAAATCTGTTCATACAGAAGAATTAGGATTTCCGGTTATGACACCAATATTTCTTGACCGAAAAGATGGCGGAGACTACAAAACCGTGAGTTTCTATGCAAAACGTGCAAGAGGCTCAATGGCTTCTTGGATTATTCGAAACAGAATTTCTCAATGTCAGCAATTTGAAGAGTTCTCAGAAAATGGTTACAAATTTTGCTCGGAACGATCAAATGAGCAGTCACCGGTCTTCATTAGAACAAATTCCTAGCGAGTCGCTAAATGGCTCTTAAAATTGGCATCAACGGCTTTGGAAGAATGGGAAGACTGGTGGTGCGGGCGCTTGCGCATTATGAGCAACTTGAGATAAGCCACATAAATGAACTTAACTGCGATGCAAAAACTGCTGCGCATCTAATGCAATTCGATACAGTCCACGGAACATGGAAACGTCAAGCCCATGAGTCGGAAGGGAATCTTATACTGGACGGGACTTCGGTTGAATACACTCAAATTGCAAGTCCTGGGGATGTCGCATGGGAAGAAACAGGCGTTTCAATTGTCATTGAGTGCACAGGGGCATTTAGAACGGTTGAGGCATTATCTGATTATTTTGATCGAGGGGTTAAAAAAGTTGTTGTAGCTGCTCCAGTTCATGACGAGACCGTTCTAAATATTGTCATGGGCTGCAATGATCACCTTTATGACCATTCGAAATATGACATTGTAACCGCAGCTTCATGTACGACGAATTGCCTCGCACCAGTAGTGAAGGTGCTTCATGAACAGGTAGGTATTGACAATGGGATGATAACTACTATTCATGCACCCACTAATACGCAAGTAGTTGTTGATAAACCTCTTGCTGACCCCAGACGAGCTCGTTCTTCTTTAAATTCTTTAATTCCTACGTCAACTGGTTCAGCTACTGCGATAACTCGTATCTTTCCAGAGTTAGAGGGGAAACTTGACGGACTCGCAGTTAGAGTGCCTGTTCTTAATGCTTCTTTAACGGATTGCGTCTTTTCGTTACATTCGGAACTTAGCGCAGAAGAGATCAATGAACTGTTTAGAAAAGCCTCAACTTCAGAATTGAAGGGAATACTGGGTTATGAAGATAGACCTCTTGTCTCCGCAGATTTTGTCAATGATCCACGGTCTGGGATTGTTGACGGGTTGTCTACCCTTAAACTCCCGAATGGGCTTGTGAAAATCTTGGTTTGGTACGATAACGAATACGGGTATGTGCATCGAATGGCTGAGTTGACTGCAAAAATTTCTAAAAGCCTATGACGAGACCAGAATGAAAATTAAAAGCTATGGTCTGGTAACCGGTGCTTATTGGAGCTTGACACTGACTGACGGCGCTTTACGGATGGTTGTTCTGCTCCATTTCCATGAGCTTGGTTTCGGACCATTGGAGCTTAGCTTTCTTTTCTTGTCGTACGAATTCATGGGGATCTTGACAAATCTGTTCGGAGGAATCGCTGGGTCAAAGTTCGGGCTTGAACAAACTTTGAAAACTGGTCTTTTGATTCAAATATTTGCTCTCATTGCAATTTCTTTTGTACAACCAAGCTGGGGAAAGCTCCTCTCAGTCGCTTTTGTCATGTCCTGTCAAGCCTTCTCAGGTATTGCGAAAGATCTCACGAAAATGAGCTCGAAAAGCGCTGTGAAGTTTGTGGTTCCCGAGGATGGGTCTTCAGGGAGACAATCTCGTCTATTCCGTTGGGTCGCTGTACTTACGGGCTCAAAGAATGCATTGAAGGGCGTAGGGTTTTTCGTTGGTAGCGCGCTGTTGTCATCTTGCGGTTACAGAGCTTCGCTTCTGTTACTTGCATCCATTGTTGCGGCTGCATTGTTGACAGTTTTAGTGTGGCTTGATGAGAGTATTGGAAAGTCTAGTAAATCTATCCCTAATCGTATATGGGCATCAACTTACCCTGCCGTTAACCGTCTTTCGATTGCCAGATTTTTTCTTTTTGGCTCGCGAGATATTTGGTTCGTCGTCGCTCTACCTATTTTCCTTGATGAGACTTTGGGTTGGTCATTTGAGGGAATCGGAGCTTTTCTTGCTGTCTGGGTTATCGGCTACGGCATTATCCAGTCTGGTGCCCCCTCTGTCATCAGACTTAAGGGGGCATCAGACGTAATTCAAATCTCAACTCGCCTGTGGTCGTTTATATTAATGCTTTTTACTATTCTGCTAACCTTGCTGGTAGCGAATGACATAGCTAAAAGTGCCACCGTAATCGTAGGATTACTACTTTTCGGTGTTTTGTTTGCCCTCAATTCTTCACTACATTCGTATCTAATCCTTGCTTTTACCGAGGATGATAATGATGTGGCTGTTAATGTTGGTCTCTACTACTCGGCCAACGCTTTTGGAAGACTGTTCGGGACTCTTCTGTCTGGGTTGACTTATCTCTGGGGTGGCTTATCAGCTGCATTGTTTACGTGTTGTGTCTTTTTAGCTGCTAACTGGTTAATTTCCTTTTCATTTCCTAAAAAGATTGCCGCCGAGTAATAGTAATGATTTACGTCAGAGCCCTATTTCAAGTACTTGGAATTCAGAGTCATGGTCCAGTACGGAGAATTCCATTGAAGGGGGAAATCCGTATGGGTAACTGATTGCGTCTCCAGGTTTTAGGGTTTCTTTTTGTCCTTCAAGTTCTATTTGCGCAGATCCTTCTTTAACAAACCAAAGAAAGAAGGAGAGGTTCTTTTCAGGGCGAACAGACGTAATTTTTGCTCCTTGATCATTTTCTGCATGACCATGGATTTCATTTACCCAACCTAGGTTCCCTGATGCTTCACCTACGGAAGTCTCATATACCGTTAAGGAACTTGATTCGTTGTAAGTTGTCGCCTTTCTCTGGCTGGACGAGTCGTGAGTAAATAGTTGACCATGGAAGTGTCGAGTTTGAGCGTCGATGCTATTGGGTAAGTTCATGTCGAAGTCAGAAAATGTTGCATGATCTGACGGAGATGTGACCTCAATAACTTCAAGGTCATCAAATGATTCCAGCACTTGATGGCGGATGCCTGGTGGTTGGAGAATGCAATCCCCCTCTTTAAATAGGAAGGGCTCACCTTGGTCTTCATAAACCAGTTTTGCGGAACCGTTAATACAAAACAGTGTCTGGAATGAGACATCATGGTAGTGCACCCAATCAGCGACTTTTCCGCTTCCTTCAATTCTTATTTGAGATGCTGCGCATATTTCATTGTGGATACCTGTTAATGATCTATAAGACATTCCTGCTCTGCCCTGCACCCATTCTGTGTCGTTCATGCGCGAGAAATGGATGATTGGTTTGAGGTTTTTTATAGTGTTGCGGTTCTTAACTATTGGAACATACTGCACCTTGGTGCCGTTGGGGCCAGTCAGACCCGTTCCGATAAGGGATTGGTTTTCCACTGGGATTTCAATGGATAGTGGTTGTGCCTTTGCATTTTTGTCCAAGGCTACGGTGAATTGGTCTCTAGTTAAGATTGCGTAATTAGGGTTATCCGCAGGTGAAATCATAGCAATTTTGAACTCAAGGACATTCACAAAAAAATTAAGTCCCGGTTCGAAGTCAGGTGCGGCGACTATTGACCGAATTGATTTCGTTTCGTAAGTAGCGTCAACAGTGAATTTCATGAAAACTAATTTTTCTATTATTCCTTTAAGACTGTGGCTGGAAAGTCACCTAGTTAATGCTAATTACGATACCGTTGCATTCGTACATTGGATTTAAAAGCTGAAATTGATTTATGGTGGACCAAAAGCCTCTAATAGGAATTACTGGGAGACGACGCAAAGGAGATAAGTTGCGTGGCAGTCTCAAGGTCATGAATCATCTTTCCTTTGATGTGTATTGGGTTGACTATGCCCAAGGCATTATTGCTGCGGGAGGGATTCCTGTCTTTCTTCCTCTTAGCCTTGACCCGTCAGAAATCATTCCTCGGTTGGATGGCATACTTATGAGTGGTGGCGCTGATATAGACCCTAGAAGGTACGGAGCAGAACCTGAGCCAGAACTGCAGTCAATAGAACCAGTACGTGATGATTTTGAATTGAAAGTGCTTGAGAAGGTGTACGAGAACAACTTACCTGCTGCTGGGATTTGTCGGGGCCTTCAGATCCTGAATGTTTACGCTGGTGGAACTCTATTTCAAGATATTCCTCCCCATGCTGTTCGTGAGGAACCACCTTCAAGTCGAGTGCACGAAGTGACCTTTGATGAGGGGTCTGTATTCTCAGGCCTATACGGGGCATCGATGCAGGTAAACTCTTTACATCATCAGAGCATTGATAGGTTGGGCGATGGGTTTCTAGCAACTGGACTCTCCTCTGATGATGGAATTGAGGCGATAGAGCATAGTGATCGTCCTATTATCGCTGTTCAATGGCACCCGGAAATGTTGGACACTCGAGATAGTGACCCACTTTTTCAGTGGTTAGTCCAGCGCTCGTCAGAGCGTCTTTAGGTGTTCTGAGGAAATCCTAAATCTACTTGGCTGCTTGTTGGGTCAGGCCAACGACTTGTTATGACCTTTTGTTTTGTGTAGAAACGCATTCCTTCGGGGCCATACATTGCTGTATCTCCAAATAGGGAATCATCCCAGCCTCCAAACGAGTGATACCCAACTGGGACAGGTATCGGAACGTTAATCCCTACCATTCCCGCTTGAACATTCTTCTGAAATTGTCTAGCGGTGCCACCATCACGGGTGAAGATCGCAACTCCGTTACCGTATTGGTTCTTAGCTATAACGTCTAATGCTTCATCAAAGGATTGAAGTCTCACAACTGATAGAACTGGACCAAAGATTTCGTCTCGGTACACTTCCATGTCTGTTGTGACATTATCTAAGAGAGTCGCTCCAACATAGAATCCCCTTTGGTTTGTGGGATGATTTCGACCATCTGAGACAATAGTCGCGCCTTCTGCCTCACCTGAATTGATATATTCAATGACTCGGCTTCGGTGGTCCTGACTTATAAGAGGGCCCATCTCTGAGTCAGACTCCATGCCTGGACCAATTTTTAGTTTGTCAATTCGCTTGGCAATAGCGCTAACTAGAGTATCTGCTATATCTCCCACAGCTACAACAACTGAAATTGCCATGCACCGCTCGCCAGCGGATCCATATGCTGCGGAAACTGCCGCGTCAGCAGCAAGGTCAATATCAGCATCTGGGAGCACAACCATATGGTTCTTGGCGCCCCCTAATGCCTGAACCCTTTTGCCGTTAGCGGTTCCTGACTCATAAATATGTTTTGCGACAGGTGTGGAGCCTACAAAACTTACAGCGTCTACATCATCATGATCTAGAAGTTGGTTAACTGTTTCTGGCCCTCCATTAATCAAGTTAACTACACCATTTGGAAATCCAGCTTCGCTCATTAATTTAATTAAGTATTCTGGCGCGGAAGGGTTTCGGTCTGAGGGTTTGAGCACAAAGGTATTTCCACAAGCTATGGCATTCGGAAACATCCATAAAGGAACCATAACTGGAAAATTAAACGGCGTTATCCCAACACATACGCCCACTGGCTGTTGAATGGTGTAAACATCTACCCCTGATGAAGCTTGTTCGCTATATGAGCCCTTGAGAGTTTCAGCAAACCCGCATGCGTATTCAATATTTTCTATCCCTCTTGCTACTTCTCCCCTTGCGTCACTGTGAACTTTCCCATGCTCTTCAGTTATTAGTTCAGCGATGTAATGTTCATTTTCAAGCACAAGATTACGAAACGTGTATAAAAGTTTTGTGCGTTTTGCGATAGAAGCTTCGCTCCATTCATTGAAGGCAGACTTAGCAGCTGCAACCGCCTGATTAACCTCTTTAGATGTTGCAAGCTGCATTTCAGCTACTTGTTCTTCTGAAGCTGGGTTTAGAACAGCCTGGGTCTTTTGGTTTCCTTCGTCAACCCTCTGACCGTTTATGTGATGCTGAATTGATCGCATGGGATCCTCTCGTGTTCGCAATCCCAATCATACATAATTTTATCGTAGGGAATTCGCTGCAAATACTGCTCACTCCATCTTGCTTGAGCTTTATTTGTTTATGGACTTCTGGGGGCAAGGTTACCCTTGCCCCCAGAGAAAAGAACTTAGCCTTTTGCGTTTACGAATGCATCGGAGTAATTCGTTTCGAATTCTCCGGTGTCCTCAATTGACTCAAGAGAGTCAACGCCACCAGCAAAGAGATCTGGGTTTCGAATGAAGTCGAGTAGGTCATCGTAATACCCATCGGGGTCTTCGCCCATGAGATCTAGAGCCGCTTGGTTAGGCGTATCATAGTAGTTCCAGTCGGTGAGCGCAGCGCCTTGCTCAGCGGTTAGCATCCAGTTAATGAAAGTATGTGCTGTGCATGGGCTTGGTGCGTCAAATGGGATTGCCATGTTGTCAATCCATTTGGTTCCGCCTTCCTCAGGAACAAAGTAAATATAGTCTTCGTAGTTATCTTGATCCAGGAACTGTACGAACATATCGCCGGAATAACCGTGCCCTATCACTGTTTCGCCACTTGTCAGGAACTCGTCGGCAGAGTCAGTATTGAATGCTGCGAGCCTACTTGACGTTGCCGCTAGTAAGTCTTTAGCTTCGTTCAACTCTGATTCGCTTGTTGTATTTAATGAGTAGCCCAGATATTTAAGCGCTGCTCCTACTGTTTCTCTTGGGTCGTTGAGTAACTGAATCTGGCCATCAAACTCCCCAGAGATTGCCGGATCAAAAATAAGTCCCCATGATCGTGGGAAATCATCACCAACAACCGCTGTGTTCACACCGATACCGGTCGTTCCCCATTGGTAAGGTACCGAGTATTCAGCTTTCGGATCATAGTAAAGACCGCTGAAATCGTCAGAAATATTTGAACTATTGGGTATCGCATCCAAATTGAGCTTCATAATATGCCCGGCTTCGATAAGGATTGAAACCATGTAATCAGAAGGAACGATGACATCATAACCAGAATTTCCGGCTGAAATGATAGGTTGCATTGCCTCGTTGCTCTCGTATGTATCCAAAGTGAAGCTAATGCCATATTCATCTGCAAAGGCTGCTAATTGCTCTTCATCTATGTATTCTGCCCAGTTATACATTGCGAGGTCACCGTCAATTTGACCTACCTCACATGCTGACCCTGCACTGTCATCATCGTCGCTTCCGCAAGCCGTTACAGCTAGCAGCGATATAGCGAAAATGGCACCGAGCACCTGTAATTTTCGTGTTTTTTTCATTTCTTCCTCCTGGCCATAGACCATATGGTTTATTTAACCACCGCGTCTCGTGCGTTCTGCCAATAGCGATAGCCCCACTAATAACATAGACGAGAGTAGCATAATCACCGAAATTGAGTTGATAAGTGGTGTAACACCCTTACGAATAAGCCCGAAAACATACACTGGAAGCGTGGTCCAGCCGGGACCTGCTACGAATTGAGTGATGACAACATCGTCCAATGAGAGGGTCATCGCTAATAGAGCTCCTCCTGCGATGCCTGGAAGTATTTGCGGGAAGGTAACATATCTAAATGCTTTCCATCTAGATGCATAAAGGTCTACAGCTGCTTCTTCAAGGTGTGTGCTCATCCCAGCTAATCTGGCTCGAACTACAACTGAGACGAAACTGATGTTGAAGGCTATGTGGCTTATAGATATTGACCAAAATCCTTTTCGTAGTTGCAGACCGAAAAGGTTATCTAGGACTTCAAAGAACTCTCCGAAGAACAATAGAAGCATGACTGCCATTGTGACGTCAGGAATGATGATGGGAAGATAAAGTAAAGCGTCAAAGACTCTTTTCCCCTTGAAGGTAAATCGCTCCAATGCAAGAGCTGACATTGTCCCGAGAATTACAGAAATTATAGTTACAACAATCGCAATCTTTATTGAGTTCTCAAGTGCGTTTCGCGCATTTGAACTATCTACGAATTGTTCGTACCAACTTAGAGTGAATCCTCCCCATTTCCCAACATTCCGGCTATCACTGAAAGAAAAGATTACGAGCAGGACAATGGGGGCATAAAAGAATAGGTACACAAGCCAACCGTTTATTTGAAGTCCGATTTTTGATAGACCTCTTGGTTCTACTGCGTTACTCATAATGTTCTTCCGCCTTTACGGAAATAAATGATAGTCATGAGTAGCATTACGGCCATGAGGACGAAACTCAACGCAGCCCCGAATGGCCAGTTTCGAGCAGTTAGGAATTGTGTGACAATATAACTTCCAAGAAGTGTCGTCTTCGCACCACCAAGTATCTCTGGAGTAACGTATGCGCCCAGCGAAGGAACAAAGACCAATATAGACCCTGCGATAACACCCGGCATTGACAATGGCAGCAAGACATTTTTGAAGGATTGCCACCCATTTCCATAAAGGTCCCTGCTTGCCTCAAGTAGTTGACCATCTATTCGCTCAATCGCTGCGTAAAGGGGAAGAATCATAAATGGGAGATAACCGTAGACAAGCCCGAGAACAACGGCCTTTTGAGAAAAAAGGAGCTCGTGAGTTCCTAATCCAAAGAATTCGGTGACTTTAGTGAAAGGTCCGTCATTTCCGAGGATGACGCGCCATGCGTAGTTACGTACTAAAAAGTTTGTCCAGAACGGAATCATTACAAATACCAGCATCACATTTCGGATTGTTGGTTTTCGTGTAGAGAGATAATAGGCAAACGGGTATGCGATAACTAGGCAAATAACTGTTGTGAGGATCGCCAACCAAAGAGAACGAAATAATATTGTCCGAACGATTGGTTCTGCGATTCTCTCATAGCTTTCTACATTCCAACCTGATAAATCTGTTCCACCAAATCGATTTCGTGTAGCGAAGCTATAAATGAGGACGATACCTAGTGGGATAACAAAGAACAAGATCAAGTAAAGATACGATGGCAGAGCCATGAGAAGCCCTCTTCGGGATTCTTTCTTTTGAGCCGATTTTTCGAATTCAGGTGTGGCAACCTCTACGACGTGCTCTGAAGATTCTCTTTTGCGCATTAGTCTTCTACTACCGAAATGGCATCATGTTCCCAGTGAACAGTGACATCATCTCCGACATTAAAAACTTCCAGTCCTGGCCTGTTCTCATCTCGAACTTCAATTGATAGCCATGTAAATTTCACGCCGTAGACTCGGGCATTCCCAAGATATGTGATGGTCTCAACTGTTCCTTCAATACTAGATAGGGAGTCAGATGACTCTGAGCGTTGAGTGATCTTTGTCCTTTCCGGTCTGATACTGATGGATACTTTAGTTCCTTCAGGAAAAGTATTTTCTGCTTTAATTGGAGTTCCGTTGCTGAGAATGACAGTTTCACTATTTGAAGTCGTTCCGTCTAATAGGTTTGTCCTGCCAATAAAGTCAGCAACAAATCTATTCGCTGGGCTTTCATAAATCTCTTCAGGGCTTGCGACTTGTAAAAGTTTTCCTTCATGCATGACTGCTATCCGGTCAGACATTGTGAGGGCTTCCTCTTGGTCATGAGTAACAAATACGAAGCTGATTCCCACATCACGTTGCAGTTTCTTTAGCTCAAGTTGCATTTCTTGCCTGAGCTTTAGGTCTAATGCGCCTAAAGGTTCATCTAGCAGCAAAACCTTTGGCTGGTTCACGAGTGCTCGCGCTAAGGCTACTCTTTGTTGTTGTCCCCCAGACATTTGCGATGGCTTGCGAGTCTCGAGCCCTGCCAACTGAACTAGCTCAATCATCTCCATAGCTCGTTCTTTAATTTCTTTCTTTGCGACTCCCTGCATCTTGAGGCCAAACCCGACATTATCAAGCACTGTGAGATGCGGGAAAAGGGCGTAATTTTGGAAAACTGTATTGACGGACCTTTTATTGGGAGCAAGGGTACCTACTTCTTCCCCAAAGATTGAGAGGCTTCCCTCAGTTGGGAATTCTAAACCTGCAATCATTCTCAGTGTTGTGGTCTTGCCGCATCCGCTTGGGCCGAGCAGGGAAAAGAATTCACCATCTTCAATGGTCAAATCCACACTGTCAACCGCAATAACGTCTCCGAACTTTTTGGTGATTGCTCTTAATTCAACTGCAGCTGTCATTTTCCCCCTTTACGTAATCGTACCCTTCTCTAGATATATCCAAACGGTTGACGTGTGGCCCCTTTTTTCTCGGCTTGTAGACAAATGAAATCATGCAAAAGTGTTGCAGCAGCAATCGCGGTGATCTCGCTTATATCGTAGGATGGCGCTACTTCAACAACATCCATGCCGACAATGTTGAAATCTCCCAAAGAACGGATTGTATCTAAAGCTTGCGCTGTGCTTAGCCCACCTGCGACGGGAGTTCCTGTGCCTGGAGCAAACGCAGGATCTAAACAGTCAATGTCAAAAGTCAAATATGCATTCCTCTCCCCTACAACTTCTTTAATCACATCTACGACTGCTGGAACTCCTTCTCTATGAACCCAGGGAGCACCAAGGATAGTGAAACCATATGTCTCTGAATTATGTGTTCGAATTCCAATTTGGACAGATGTATCGGGGTCAATAATTTCTTCACGGAGTGCTCGAAGGAACATTGATCCATGATCTAGTCTTTGCCCATCATCATCCCAAGTGTCACAGTGTGCATCAAAGTGGATTAGAGATAACGGACCATGTTTCTTCGCATGCGCTTTTAACAAAGGATAAGTTACGAAATGATCACCGCCCATGCTCAGCATCATGGTTCCGCTATTAATGATTTCAAGAGCGTGCTTTTCGATCTGAACAGGTGCTTGATTTGGATAGCCATAATCAATGAAGCAATCTCCGTAATCTATTACTTTCACATATTTAAAGGGGTCAAAACCAAAAGGGTATGCTTCTAATTCCGCTAAACCAACTGAAGCCGCACGTATCGCTCTGGGGCCAAGACGTGTCCCAGGTCGGTTGGAGGTTGCCATGTCAAATGGGATGCCAGTTACCGCTATGTCAACCTCGGAGAGGTCACGTGAGTAATTTCGCCTTAAGAAAGAGAGAGCCCCTCCAAATGTCATTTCAGGATTTCGCCCAAGCAGGTCATCTCGCCGAAAAGCTTGGTCGCCTTCAATTTCGTTACCCATACTTAGATCTCCTTGTATTCTTGGTTTCTCCAGATAATTAAGGCTGCGTAATTATCAATCTCTGGATTCGCAATATAGTCCGGCAAAGCGCACACCAATTCAAAACCATTGTTTGCCTGAAATGAAAGTGTTGAATCATAAATAATCTTCTCCCTTACGGCAGTTATGTACTCATCAGCAGTCATTTCCTCTTTGTATTTTGCAAAGCCAGGCATCACTCCTCCCGCAATAATCCCCTTAAGGTTTCGTTTGATGCAAACCTGTTTACGGAGAACGTAAAGCTCACCACCTATTCCTTTTCGGCGGTATTGTGGGTTTACGGCTATAGATGTTCCGTAGTACCAATCTCCGCTTGGTATATGACCTGAACTTCCATTTCCGGGCATAATGTCGTGAACTCTGTGAACGGGATTTTTCTCATCGAAATGGACTTGCACACCTAAACCCATTGCAACAGCTGAGTGCCCATCAAATCCAACGAAACCTCCTTCTGGAAAGTCGCGAGATAGCACCTCTAGCTCTTGTTTGTTATATAAATCTTCTGGATCAGAAGTAGGAAATGATGAGAGTTCTATGCTCTCCATTTCTGCTGACCATTCAGGTCTAGGATGTCTATAATTTAGTCCCGAATTTTCTCCGACATGCACAATCGTTCCATCAATCATCCTGCCACCTGATGAGTTCGTAGTCGTTATGAGATGGCTGGCCCCAGCATGCCCAGAATTCACCAGTTGCTGGTCGCATAATAGCTGCACCACTTGACTCTATTCTGTGAGGCGGTTCAGGCTTTCTACATATTGCTTCATCGTCCTGAGTTAATTTGATCAAGCGTTCCAGGTCTATTCCGCCATTTGCTAGAAGTTCGTTTCCTCTTGAAAGTCTCAGGGTTGAATTAGCTAGTAAATCTGCTGGTCGTTCGGCTTCTTCTGCTTGAGCTTCCGCTGATATGGCATGATTCGTATGAATNATTGGTACCGACTCCAATTGAGTTACTGTTTGGGCATCAGGCATGGCCTCTACGTTGAAACCATCCCCTTGCTTATCAAGCAGAAGGTAGTTGTGAGCCCCAGCGAGATTGGCGTTTCTTAAAACACCAAGCGCATCAATTGCTGATTCCTGCCGAAGCATTGATCGGACAACAGTAGGCCAAACCACTCCTACTTTTCCGGTGCTGCTTGTAAGGTTATTGATTCCTACTGCAACGCTCTCGCTATTCATTCCTATCTGTCCTAGGCACCCGGTTGTAGTAAAAATAAGTGCAGAAGGGCAATCATCTGGTTTCACCCGAAGCAAAAGTACATGATCTGTTGCTGTATCGTGCATATCCCAAGTTTGGGCGAGAAAGCCCTCTCCAGCAGCTCTTGAGTTAGGAACTAAAACTGCTGTGCAGTCATCTTCATGAAGCTCAGGTGGAGTTATCCCACCTGTTGCTGACCTGACCGTGTCCACGAAATCAGTGAAACCGCCAACAATGATTGCTTCAGCTATTGAAATATTTGCACCTTCTGCAAGAGCGCTCATTTCACTGAATAGTTGAGNGTCAAAATTTTGGTGCTCGAGAATCATTGACTCAGCGAGATCAATGATATCTGACTCACTCATCTGTTTACCGGACCACGACCCGGAGGCTACGAGCGTTACCCTTTCTCTGACATAATGTTGGATCTCATCAGCAAACTGCTTCCCGTGAAGGAAACCTATTGATTCAAAGGATCCCTGTGCGTCAAGGATGCGTAACTTAGGTCGTTTCATAAGCTCATGATTTCGTTGATTGCTTGTTCGGCTATATCAATCATGTGGTCAATGTCCTGATCCTCAATTATCAGTGGAGGGCAAAATGCTAATGCCCCATTTATCGCCCTACAGATCACTCCCTTTTCTGTCATTTTGTCTCTGACTGCTATGCCTTGCTCTGTTGTTGCTCCTGATATCTGCCCTGCCCAGATAGCTCCAACTCCGCGAACTTCAGATAGAAGCCCATCGCTTTTGAGTGCCTCCAGACCCTTGGAAATTCTCTTTCCTATATGCTTTGCCCTTTCAACAAGACCTTCTTTTTCTATAAGGTCTATATTTGCAATTGCTGCAGCACAAGCAGCTGGGTGACCGCTGTACGTGTAACCATGCATGAAAACAAAATCTGGGTCTTGCTCAAATAAATTACATACTGCTCTATTAACGAGCACACCACCCATCGGTTGGTATCCGCTTGTCACACCTTTTGCGAATGTGATCAGGTCTGGCTTTACGTTGTAGGTGTCGGAAGCAAACCAATTTCCCGTTCTTCCGAATCCAGTAATGACTTCGTCAAAAACGAGTAAGGAACCGTTGTCATCGCACAGGCGTCGTAGTCCTTCAAGGAAACCTTCGGGAGGTGGAAAGACACCACCGGCCCCCTGTACAGCTTCAGTTATTACTCCCGCTATATTGTGGCCGTGCTCTTTAAAAANAGATGCTGCTGATTCGATATTTGTTGGATCTATTTCGAATACTTTCGGAAGTAGCTCTCCCCACCCTTCCCTGTTCGCAGGAATACCTTGAAGAGTCGTTCCGCCAACATTTACACCGTGATATCCCCGAGCGCGNCGCAGTATTATTTGACGTTCAGGCTCACCTCGCAGGATCGCTACTTTTCGCATAATTTTGATGGCCGTGTCAACTGACTCAGAGCCGGAGCTACATAAGAAAACTCGACCATCGGGGAAAGGAGAAACTGACCGTATCCGTTCTGCTGCTTGATCAGATATTTGACTTCCCATAGGAGCGAAGGTGTGATACGAGCTTAAAGTTTGAAGTTGGGTCGTAATTGCTTGAACTAATTCGGTTCTATTGTGTCCAACCTGGCAATACCAGAGGCTTCCTAAACCGTCTATATATTCATTACCCTCGTCATCCCAGACACGCACTCCTTNCGACNGGACAAGTGTCCGAAAATTATCTGAGGATGGCTTTGAAAATGGATGCAAAAGGGCTGATGTCATTTAAACCTCNTCAATGAGCGATTTCTCAAGATTACTCATTAGCAATCACACACGCTAGTTCACACAGGGCTATAAGTTTCGCATATCATTATGATAAGGTTTCGTAAATTTATGTCTCCTATACAGAATGCACGTGAAGCTCCTCTTTGGTTAGAGTCATTCGACCAGAGTTTCACTGATCGTAAACCCCTAGAAGGCCAAATGTCTGTTGATGTCGCCATTGTTGGTGGCGGGTATAGCGGCTTGTGGACAGCGTATTATTTACTTGAGAATGATCCTTCNCTTCGTGTACTCGTNATCGAAAAGGAGTTTTGTGGATTTGGAGCCTCTGGACGCAATGGGGGATGGTGTGAAGGAGCGTTGGCGGGAGGCACTGAAAAATATGCGAAACGGTCAACTATNGATGATGCTCTTCGGCTTGAACGGACTATGTACAAAACAGTCGACGAGATACAACGTGTTCTTGAGTTAGAAAGCATTGATTGTGGCTTCCATAAAGGCGGCTTCATAAGCTTGGCGAGAAATTTCCCACAAGCACAAAGGCAGCGTTCTGCGGTTGAACTTGCTCGTAGGCGAGGTACGGGTGAAGAAATTGTCCGAATTCTTGAGGCGGATGAGGCTCGGGCACATGTGAACGCAACGAATGTGCACTCTGGTATTTTCTTTGCCCCCTCTGCTGTGGTTGATCCTGGGAAAATGGTTAGAGGCCTTGCCTTAGCTGTTGAGGCCAAAGGCGGGACGATTATAGAAGGAACAACGGCGTTGTCTATCGCTGCAGGGAAGGTTGAATGCTTAGAAGGCGTCGTATCAGCTGATGTGATAGTTCAAGCTACCGAAGGGTACACGCGAGACATCGCTGGGAAAAAGCTTGATCTTCTTCCTGTATATTCACGAATGATTGCTACTGAACCACTCACTGATTCCCAAATGNGCGAAATTGGGCTTGATAATCGACCTACTTTTAATGATGGAAGGTACATCGTTATCTATGGGCAACGAACTTCAGACAACCGAATCGCCTTTGGTGGCCAAGGTAAGCCACCTTATCTTTTTGGGTCGAGAATTGATTCTGGTATCGAAAGCAATCTGCAATCACATACAGTTGTTTGGGAAAATCTTGTGAATCTTCTCCCTCAGCTAAAAGACGTTGCGATAACACATCGATGGGGTGGCACATTAGCCATTCCTAGGAACTGGCTTCCCGGCCTTCGGTTTGACAAGCTATCCGGTGTTGGATTTCTTGGAGGATATGTAGGTGAGGGTGTTGCAGCTGCAAACCTAGCGGGTAGAACGATGGCGGATTTAATACTTGAAAGGCAAACTGATCTTGTTTCGCTTCCTTGGGTTGGAGTGCGATCGAGGAAATGGGAACCGGAACCCTTGAGATGGTTAGGAGTGCGGATCAGTAGGCGCTTTATGGGTTCTGCTGATGCATCCGAAACGAGAACACAGAAGACAGCAAAGTTAGCCATGAAAGCTGCACACCTTTTGCGAGGAGATTGAACTAGCTACTTGCCTATGGAGTTAATTGCGGCACTTATAGCTTCTATCCCTTGATCGATTTCGTTCGCTGTTACATTCAGCATTGGTGTGATCCGAATCACATTCCCATACGCGCCGCCCTTGCCTAATAGCAGTCCATGGTCTTTGCAGACTTCAAGAAATTCTGTGGCACGTTCTGGGTATGGTTCTGCGTTGTCACTGCTTGAATCCGTTCCAATGATCTCCAGAGCTACCATCAGGCCTCTTCCTCGAAGGTCACCAATCCATGAGGTGGCACTGACTATTTTTTCAAGGCCGCTTTTTAGTCGCTTTCCCATCTCGAGGGCGTTTCCTTGCATATCTTTACTTTTGACTTCTCTGAATGTAGCCAGACCTGCTGCTGCAGAAAGAGGGTTACCTCCGAATGTGCTGAAATTCAACGCCGTAACGTTTTCCATAATTTCGGCTCGTGCTACTACCCCGGCAAGGGTTATCCCATTTCCTACACCTTTTGCAAAAGTAAGCATGTCAGGAGTGATCCCATGTGCTTGATACCCCCAGAAGTGATCACCTGTTCTGCCCCAACCAGTTTGTACTTCATCGCTTATCAGCAGGGTTCCGTAATTTGATAGGACCTTACTCATCTCCCCGTAAAATCCATCGGGCGGAATCGCAAATCCGCCAACTCCTTGAATGGGCTCGAAAATTAAACACGCGACATTTCCAGTTGTTGCAGTATCGAGAATTTGTTGAAGGTCCACCACACATGCATTGGTAAATTCTTCATCTGGCATATCTTGAAAGGGGCTTCGCAACCGGTAGGGACCCTGCACGTAGTTGACGGAAAGGCCAGATATTCGTGACGATAACCAAGTTGACTGGCTAGTAATTGCTTGTGTCGCGAATGTCCTCCCATGATAGCTGTGCCTCATAGCAAGGATTTCATTGGAGTTTCGGTAACTTGTAGCGAGCATAAGGGCTGTATCATTTGCTTCGCTACCTGATGTGGTGAAGAAGACACGTGCATCAGGAATTCCTGATGCTGCTCCTATTTCTTCTGCCAATTCAATCATCGGTTCACTTANATACAACGTACTTGTGTGGAGAACTTTTGAAGCCTGCGATTGGATTGCTTCCGTTACGGCTTGATTGTTATGACCGATCATTGTTGTGAGGACACCACCAAAGAAATCAAGGTACTGGTTACCNTCTATATCCCACACGTAGCTTCCCTCTCCCCTGTTNATTGATATGGGAGAGGTATATAAGGGATTCAAATAGGGAGCCATAATGGCTTTNTACCTGTGATGTAACGAATCGTTTGTTGTCATTGTTAATCCTGGATTCCTTTATAAGAGGATATTGATGGCATAAGAGGTTTACATAGATTTTGCTGGAAGTTTTAGACTACTTTCCAAGTTTAGCTTCGATCCACTCTGCTATTCCTTCTTGGTCAACTGTGCCTATGACATTATCTGCGACTGTTTTCACTGTCTTAGATGATTGGCCCATCGCTAATCCTGTTCCCGCCCAACTCAGCATTTGAAGGTCATTCATTCCATCACCAAAAGCAAACACAGCTTCTTTCTCTATTCCTAGATGATCTGACATCCAAGCAAGACATGTCCCTTTTCCGCTGCCCGCAGGAACTATCTCAATCATAGGTAAACCGGAATAGACAACGTCGACTCTTCGATCATCGATGATGTCAGTTATAGCGGCAAACAATTCATCTAATTTATTAACATAATTGGGGTGATAGATCAGGAGATCGCGGACATTGGCGGTTAAAGCATCCATGATGTCATTTAGAACTCGGTCAGGCGCTATCTCAATACCGGGCACTAAGCCGTCGATTACCTCTGGCTCTGCATATAACTCACTTCCAATTCCTGCCCCTATTGAAACTCCAGATACCGATGTACGAATAATCTTTATTAAGTTCCCTACTAGGTCCTCCGGTATTTCCTCGGTGTACAGGCATTGACCGGCCCGATCGTAGGCTTCCAATCCATTTGTGCAAATTGCGTACTCTATTTCAGGAATAGCTTCCATTACAAGGTCGAGTTCGCTCCAACTTCGACCAGTAGCCAGAGTGATCGTTGCTCCTTGTTCAGAGGCAGATGCTATAGCAGCAATAGTTCGTTGGGTTAGCTCTCCGTAGCTATTGAGAAGGGTACCGTCAACGTCAAAGGCTAAAAGTGAGTTTTTAAAAACCATATTAGTGTCCTGCTTTCATCTGAGCTCTGGAGGGATCATTTCTCCATGTGCTGTAATCATTTCATCGACCAGTGACCAGATTTCTTCTAGGCTTAATTCAGCTGATGTTCGAGGATCTAACATAGCTGCATGATAAATGTGATCTTTGTTTCCTTCTAGAACAGCTCGAACAGTTAGGGACTGAACATTTATGTTTGTTTGAATAATTGCTGCTAAGTGTGGTGGCAATTTACCTACCTTTTGAGGCCGTATCCCAGAGCCATCCACTACACATGGAACTTCGACGCACGCCTCGTTGGGAAGATTTGTGATCAATCCCGTATTCATGACATTGCCGTTGAAAATGCGTTGGTGCCCTGTCTCTAAACTGTGAATGATTCCTGCCCCATATTCATTGCTTTTCCGAGGTTCAAATTTCGTGTTGGGACTTTCCAGTGTGTCTCGAAGCGAGTCCCATTCCGCTATTTGTTCTTCGCATCGTCTTGGGTACTCGTCTAGGGGTATTGAAAATTCATTAAGGAGATCCTCCCGCCCACTTTTTATGAACCACGGAACATATTCTGCGAAATGCTCACTTGATTCCGTGACGAAAAACCCGGTGCGTCGAAATACCTCATAACGCACTGCGTCAGACAAGGCAACAGATTGTGAAACTTTCCTAAACGGGATCTGGCCTTTTGCCCGCTCTCGTAACTGAGGGTAGAGGTCAAGTTTTCCCATCGCTGTTACTCTTTCAAGTTTCAGAAAGAACGACATATGATTGATCCCTGCGGCAGCATAATCTAAATCTGCCTCTGGGATTTCTAGATCACGAGCTAGTTGTGTCGCTGTGTGCTGGACACTGTGACATAAACCGATGGTCCGTATGTTTGATGACTCTCCAATGGCCCAGCACAGCATGGCCATTGGGTTTACATAATTTAGCAACACTGCATCGGGGCAGAGTTCTTCCATTTCTCTAGCTAATTGCAATAGAACCGGAATAGTTCGAATAGCTCGCATAATGCCCCCTATTCCGAGAGTATCTCCGATAGTTTGGCGTAATCCGTATCGCTTGGGCAGCTCAAAGTCGATTATTGTTGATGGTTTATAACCACCGATTTGGAACATGGTGATGACATAATCAGCTGTGTAAAGAGATTCTGCGAGGTCCAATGAACTGGATATAACCGCATTAGTATCGAGCTGTGCTTGAATGCTGTTAGCGACCAGCGAACTTGTTTGTAAACGCTCCGCATCGATGTCGTACAGTACGATTTCCGAGTGACTTAATTCAGGCAGAGAGAGAATGTCTGTAAGAAGATTTTGAGCGAATACGGTACTGCCTGCGCCGACAAAAACTATCTTAGGCATCAACTCAATGTAGACGACTTAATCCTAAAAGAGGAATTCCTTAGTTCTTCATTTTATTTATGGCGCTAATGCTGAAGAATGGAGATGTGAACGTTTCTACCTCCGATCAAGTGGAAAGAACCTCGAATGGTTTCCAAAAGCATTTTGGTTCTGTTCCGGACATAATCGTGCGTTGCCCTGGGCGAGTGAATCTGATTGGCGAACACACAGATTACAATGACGGTTTTGTTCTTCCGATAGCGTTGCCTTTTGAAACTTTGATCGCAGCCTCTTCATCAGAGGATGGCCAAATGAAACTTATTTCTGAGGGATTTGGGTCAGCGCAATTCTCTCTTGAGGATAACCCTATGGGTACTTCAGGTTGGGGTAGATATATCCACGGAATGGGATCCCTTTTAGTAGGACCAGAGTCGGGCTCATTGGGTTGGAATGGATACATTTCTTCTTCTATCCCAATGGGAGCAAACTTATCGTCTTCAGCGGCCTTAGAAATAGCAGCGGGCGTGGTGTTCAAACATCTTGGAGCATTAGAAATAACACTTACAGAAATTGCTTTGGTTGGGCAGCGTGTAGAAAATGAATTTATTGGCGTGCGTTCTGGAATAATGGATCAAATAGCGTGTGCGCTTTCGCAACGTGGTTCGGCGTTACTGCTTGATTGCCTTACTTTGCAAACCTCAATGATTTCTATCCCTGAAGATTCAGCAGTGGTAATCATGGATACTGGTACACGAAGAGAGTTGAGATCGTCAGAATATAACAAGCGAAGGGAAAGTTGTGAATCTGCAGCTTTAGATCTCGGAATACCATCGCTTCGCAATGCATCAATTGAAGACATCGCAAATTTGAGTAATCAAACACTCAAGCGGAGAGCTCGTCATGTAGTTAGCGAAAATGATCGCGTCCGCAAAGTAGTCAAGGCATTTTCTATGGGTGATTCATTAACTGCCGGACAGCTCTTCAGTGATAGTCATTTGAGCTTACGGGATGACTATGAGGTGTCGGGTCCTGCTTTAGACAGAATTGTAGAAGTGGCTTTGGGTGCCCCAGGCTGTTTCGGAGCTCGAATGACCGGTGGAGGGTTTGCCGGTTCTGCAGTAGCCCTTGTTAGTCGTGACAAGATTCACAATTTCTGTGGATACGTCAAAACAAATTTCGCAGCACCTAAAACGCAACCGGCTGAAAGCTCAGTAATGCTTTATCCGGTTGACGCGCGTGAAGGTGTTTCAGTTCTGTGAGGACTAATTAAGTAAATCGAGGCCGTTTACGTATCCCCCTGGACCAATTATCTCAGGTGGTAGGGAAGTTCCATCTGAGTATCCTATTTCCACAAATAGGGCTGAACCCTGGCATAGTGATTGGAGCCCTATGTCTGCATAAATGCAGGACCAGCCGAAAGACCCTACTCTTCCGCGGGTCTCACCATCATCCATGGTTCCGATAATCGTATCTGCAGTTAGATTTTCATATCCAATCTCTGAATATAGGTCATAGATATCAAGCATCGTTGCCCAACCGAGACCGGTAAAGGAAGCGTCTGTAGCTTCCGGTGAATACTTCTCCAATAAACCGTCCGTTCGGTCAAATTCGTCCCAAACTTCATCGGGTGCCCAAACTTCGCGATCGGTATAGCCACCTTTATGGATGTAGCTACCAACCATTAGCTCACCGACTTCTGCGTAAATGTCTTCCGTGTCACATGTTGCGCTATAGAACATTTTCTCCGCAGGTATCCCTAACTGGTTTGCCGCTCTAATAACAGGAACACATTCGTTTCCTGCCGCGAGGAGCATGACGAGGTCAGCGTCAGTTGCTTCTGCCTGACTTACTGGGGGAATTGCATCTGTCAGAGGAATAGGCACATCAATAGCCTCATATTCAATGCCGTAGGAGTCAAATATAGGAGCTAGGCCTGAGTCTAGAGCAGCAGTAGCCGCAGGGTTTTGGTTCACAAGAACTGCGACCTTATCTACCCCAAGGTCTTCGGCAACGAATCGAGCGGCAGCAGAATATACTTGCACGCTACCTCCGTTAAAGTACCGTGCGTTTGGTTGGTTATAGTCACCGGCAAATAGCGGTAAGCCTCCAATAACTGGTGTTTCTCCCATAGTTCCATAGAAATCGAATGCAACTGTCCAAATATTCACTCCGTTTATAACTGACACTAGGTCACTCGTTGCAAGTTCCTGAGCACATTCTTGTGCTGCAGGGACACTATTTTGGAGACAGGTCACGAGTTCAACGGGGTGGCCGTCAATTCCGCCCAATTCTGCATTGATGTAATTGACAGCTCCTTCGATACCGAACCTTATCTCTGGAAATGAGCCTACGGGGTCGTTTTCTTGATTCATTAAACCTATTCGAACGGCAGGTAGTGAATAGTCTGCTTCAACCGGTTCATCGGCGCTAGCTCCCTCTTCACCAATTTCAGAAAGTTCCATTATTTCTTCAGGAGACAATTCCGCTATGCAGGCTATGCTTGCTGCTTCAGCTGCTTCATCAGTCTGACTCTCTTCGCTCGTAATGTCTTGGAGGATTTCGTCGTATGTGAGCCCTTCTGATTCAGCAACAGAGTCAACTATGCATGCAACATAATCTTCATTGTCTAGACCCGTAATTGCACTAATAAGGCCGATAAGAGTTTCGCGTGCATCATTACCGTCTGCGTCTTCCCCTACCGAAGAAGAGTCTTCTTGTGAGGTCCCGGCAGATGATGCTGGAGCCTCTTCCGTAGAGCTCTGAGAACTCTCATTATCTGATCCACTGTCTGATCCACCACAGGCAGCCACAATCATTACAAAGATTGTGAACACCGCTATTAGTGTTTTTTTCATTTTCCCCCCTAGCCTGCCTTTGGCGAGACCTCTTCTTTTCTCTGCTTTGATCTAGCTTGTCGTTTCGCTTGGTTATCCCGAGCGACCTTTCCTGCTATCCCGTCTGTATTCAGAATTGCGGTCAGTATTAAACCAACCCCTCCGACCAAGTTAGCGTATGTTCCTATACTGTCGCCAGAAAATCCTTTCGCAATTAGCGCGACTGCTAATCCACCT
>PATH01000029.1 GCA_002712325.1 Acidimicrobiaceae bacterium
GCTTCGATGATTCCCCCCAGAGAAACTTGATATAAATCAACTTCGTCTTGCAAGATCAAATGAAGCAATAGGTCAAAAGGGCCTGCAAAGACTGGTGTATCTACTTCATAACCCACGGGCATTACTCTAGACCTTCTAAGCATCAAGAAATGAGATATCTGCTCATAATTTTTCATTTTTTGGGCCCATGAGGATTAGCGCTTCGCTTCGATCGTCCAATAACTTGGGAATATGAGCATCTCCGTGTGCTGGTTTCGTAAAGATCTTCGATTAAGTGACAACCCTGCTTGGAATAGCGCTTGTTCCGAAGGGGATGTGATTCCGGTATTTGTTCTTGAGCCATCAATGCTAGAGGCTTCCTCGCAACGGAAGAGAGATGTGTTGTTCTCTAACTTAACGACTCTAAAGGCTGAACTGGAATCGCTTGGTGGGTACCTGCAGGTGATAGAGGGCCCAGCGAGGGAAGCACTCCCTAATCTTCTATCACAATGGGGATCTACAAGCCTTCATTTCAATAACGATCAGTCACCTCTAGCGAAAAGTCGTGACGACACCATCTGTGAGACATTGGATATCAAGGTGGTCAGACATTGGGGGAATTTAGTTCACCCCCTAGGAGCGGTCGTTTCAGGAGCTGGTGCGGTTCATAAGGTATTTACTCCTTTCTTCAAAAGGTGGATAACCGTTGACATTCCAAGTTCTCTAGTCCGCCCAACTCCCCGTTTCTGTTCACAACCAAAAGGCTCGAATACTCTCCCGCCAATTGTTGAAACTCCCGCTTTCCCTTCGGGAAGTGCAGGTGCTCACGAGCGTCTTGCAACTTTCCTTAATCGAATTGAGGGATATGAGGAGGTTAGAGATTTCCCAAGTATCCAAGGGACATCTTTACTGTCGAGTGATCTTCACTTTGGGACGATAGGACCGCAAGAGATCCTTTCTTTGACAAACCAAGAATCAGATTCTTCAACAGCGTTTATTCGCCAGCTTGCCTGGCGTGACTGGTATGCACACTTAATGGATGCATCACCAGAGATTATTGATTCGCCTGCGAATCCTAAATACAACAAAATTGATTGGAGAAACAACTCGGAAGAATTTGATCTTTGGGTTCAAGGGAAAACAGGTTATCCAATTGTCGATGCCGGAATGCGTGAATTGAAAGAAACGGGCTTTATGCATAACCGTGTTCGCATGATCACAGGTTCTTTCTTGGTTAAGCATCTTCTTATTGATTGGAGGTGGGGAGAAAGGTATTTTCGGCACGCACTTATAGACGGCGACACTTCTCAAAATGTTGGGAACTGGCAGTGGGTAGCTGGAACCGGTTTTGATGCTGCCCCTTACTTTAGAATTTTTAATCCGATTCGCCAGTCNGANAAATTTGATAGAGAAGGTCTCTATATTCGAAAATGGGTTCCCGAGATCGCATCGTTGTCTTCTAAACAAATTCACTCGCCATGGGAGATCAACGAGAAAAATCCCGAGCTGCTAAGCGTACGTCTTGGCGAAGACTACCCGTTCCCAATTGTTGAACATTCTTTTGCACGTGATCGTTGTTTAGAGACCTACAAAAGAGCACGCTCAGAAGCCACTTAATAATCAATTCCTATGCACACTAGACACTCCCCATCTCTATGAGAAGCCTGTGCTTCTTCGTTATCTTGTTNACTTTGGTATTGTGGCTTAGCTGATCTCGCGAGTCTGGTATCCGTCGCTTCACCAACGCTAGTTACGGCGAAAACAGAATCTTTCCACTCATCGTTATCAGCCCACCGAAACTCCAAATCCACGAATACATCATCAATTGAAACATCAATAAGCTTCAAAGATGACTTCAAGATTTCTTTACTTAGGTTCATATCTCTCGTTTTCCCTGTAGTGAATCCCTGAGGAAAATCAAGAAAGGCGGCTCGAGGCATTCGCACTGCTTCGGTAATGTCTTTCGCAGTAGAAATACCGACTGTAGCAATCCCTGCTTCCTCTAGTTGATGGGAGATCAAACCCACGGTTTGATGACATACCGGTCAGACAGGAACCAGCAGGATGACATCTATTTCCTCGTCTATACATCGTTGAACAAGTTGGGGTGCCAAATCTTCGTTTACTGCTCGCTGAGAGTAAATTCCCCCCATGCATGTTAAGAAATTATCTGCTAAAGATCCGATAAAGCCCTCTTGATTGAGAGCTCGAAGTCCTTCAATGGGGAAGACAACATTTATGTCCTCTCTAGCACCCGAAAGNTCATATGCGAAGTGCGTTGCGCGTAAACTTGACGCTTCGGTATCGGAAGGAATAGCTCTGTACGACGTATCGTCCTTGTAGTGAAATGCGACTTGGCCTGTTTTGTATACGCCTCCGGTGGCGATCATTCCAACTTTGCATTCTGCCAATGGTTTCTTTAGTTGAAAAAATGGAGGTTTCGATCCCCTATGATGCCATTGATATTGGTCATACCCCAACGCNTCATATGTTGCAGTTATCCGCTCGATATATCTGACTGGTGGTTGTCGGTGATCGGCCATAAACAGATATTACCCTCTAGCCAACAGGAATTTTGATTATGAGTGACCCATTTTAGACTCTACGTGACCTAACCTTAAATGAATGGCTAGAGTTTTCAGTGGCATTCAACCTTCTGGGGAATTGCATCTCGGTAATCTCCTCGGAGCTCTTGTAAATTGGGTTGATCATCAGGAATCACATGATGCGGTTTATTGCATAGTTGATTTACATGCATTAACGCTTCCTAAAAGCCCTGATGAGCTCCGTAAAAACTCATTGGAGCTTGCGCAGTTATTGATAGCTGTTGGCATTAACCCTGATAAAAGCATTCTGTTCATGCAAAGCCACGTGNCTGAGCATTCCCAACTTGCTTGGCTGATGGAATGCACGGTTAGTTTTGGGGAACTTAATAGAATGACCGCATTCAAAGATAAGTCCGGTCGTAACGAGTTTATTTCGGGAGGGTTGTTTACCTATCCTGCGCTTCAGGCTGCTGATATTTTGCTGTACGATACCAATTTGGTTCCTGTTGGGGATGACCAAAGGCAACACATTGAAATAACTAGAGATATTGCCGAGCGATTCAATAGCCGTTTTGGAGATACATTTGTTGTTCCTGAACATGTCATTCCCCCTGCCGGTGCTCGAATTATGGATCTTCAGCACCCTGAGCGAAAAATGTCCAAATCAGAACTTTCCCCAGGAGGAACAATAAACGTTCTTGAAAGCCATGAATCTATCACTAAGAAAATTAAACGCGCCGTAACTGACAGCGATGGAGATGTTCGGTTTGATATTGAAGAAAAACCTGGGGTCTCTAATCTTTTGTCAATTCTGGCTGCTGCAACGTCATCTACACCGGAAAAAGTTGCATCGTCATACAGTCGGTATGGAGATCTAAAGAGCGACACCGCTGATGCTGTTATTGAGTTACTTCGCCCGATTCAAGAAAAGTTCAAAGAACTTGAATCGGACCCAACGGAAACAAGTCGCTTGTTGGCCTTAGGTTCNTCTAAGGCTAGAGAAATTTCTTCTGCAACCCTTGGGCGGGCTATGACAAATATAGGTTTATTAGAGGCCTAGCGATCGTTTGCTTTAGTTTTGCACTGCATATAATGCGATGGCCAAACTGGTAGCGACGTTTAACGAATCAACATTATTGTGCATGGGAATCTGGGCGGTACAGTCTGCTGCCGTAAGTGAATTGGTTGATAATCCGAAACCCTCAGATCCGATAATTAATGCAATAGATTGACTGGTTTCCTCAAGGATTGCACTTAGATTCTCGGACTTGGGATCTGGCGTTAGCGCTATTGTTAGGAAACCTTTTCCGGTTAAGGCACTGATCGCTTTGGGTATCGAAAGAACTTGGGTGTGCGGAACGGAAAAAACTTGCCCCATTGAAACCCTTACGGCACGTCTATAGAGAGGATCGCATGACTGGGGATCAAAGAACACTGCGTCAACTCCGAATGCAGCCGCATTCCTCATGACCATTCCCATGTTTGTTGGGTTTTGAACGCTTTCAGTTAAAACAATTAATTCAGCTTCTCTTGTTAGTTCTTCAAATTTGTTTTGTGGTGGGCGAAGGAACGTCGCTATAGGGTCCTTCAGGTTAGGTCGACCAGTTATCGCCTCCAAAACACTTGGGGAGCATCGGAAGACGTTACATTCTTGNGGAACAGCCGTAATCTGAGAGTGATCAAACTTTTCACTGACAATTAAAGTCAACAATTTATGCCCGACAGCTAATGCCCTGTTGATAACGATTATTCCTTCACCGATGAAATATGGGGCCATATCGCCTCCATCTTTCTCACGTAGTCGTCGCAATTTATGGTTACTCAANCCAACGAAGTCAGCTACCCGTTCGTCTTCAGGTTTCGTTATAAAGAATTCATTCATCTTCGGTCTGCTTTAGACAAGGTCATGAAAAGTGAAGGGTCCAAGGTTGATTCGTCAAGTCGTTTGTGATGATCACGGGCCCAGACGATTGCTATGGCGTTACTCCCGGCTTCAGCTAAAAGGCCTGCACCTATTTCAGGGTGCTGAACATAAGTGGCAATTCTATGAGTTACGGAATTAGATCCGTTTCTGCTCCAAACATCAACTCGATGCAAACCGACGATTGCGGAAACACATGTAGCGAATACTCTTCCGAAGATCCCAAATCCTGATTGAAGTTTCCCTACATCATGCAAACCGCAAGCGATGACAATATCGGGATCAGGGGTTTCCAACAAAGTATGCAATTTCTTGACACTCCGAAAACTGTGCCTCTTGTCAAATTGTCTTTGCGCATCAAATAGGCTCATTTCGCCTGGATTTAGGAGTGCTAGGAACTTATCTGTTTCGCTAGTTCCCTTAGATGGAAAGAGAGAGCAAGCAAACCGTGCTATCAGNTGTTTCAAAGAACCGAAGTGACTTTCAGTCATAACAGGGCTCGCGGATGTGCAGATCTATACGTCTCAATTAATTTATCACGTGAAACTTTAGTGTAAATCTGCGTGGTAGTTATGCTGGCATGGCCAAGAAGCTCTTGNACTGTTCTGATGTCTGCTCCGTGTTCCAGCATATGTGTCGCGCAACAATGACGGAGTGTGTGTGGGGACAGACTAGAGCCTAGCCCGACTTTGGCTCCGTACTTCTTTACGACACCCCAGCCACCCTGCCTTGTAAGGCGCCCACCCCGCCTATTGAGGAAAAGAGCTTCACTATCGTCTCGGGATTTCCAGATTTCTGGCTCAAAGCATCCTCTTCCAGCAGGCGCTAACCAGTCCTTCANTGCTTTCATTGCAAATCTCCCCAAAGGAACAATGCGTTCTTTGTTTCCTTTGCCAAGAACTTTCAACAGATTTTCTGTTTGATCGATATCGCCAAGTGAGAGATTTACTAGCTCTGTAATACGGGCACCGGTTCCGTAAAGTACTTCTAGAATAGCTCGATCTCTTCTGGCAACAGAGTCGTCTCCTTCAATTGCAGATAAGAGTTCATTGACCGCATCTTCACTGATCGCTTTTGGCAAACCCTTTGGAACGCNTGGAAGTTCAATACTCTTTGTCGGATTGCCTGTTCGGAGACCCTCAATGTCCATGAACATGTANAGTGACCGAACTGACACCATTGTCCGGGTTATCGTCGATTCAGAATAGCCCATCTCTTGCAGGTCACGGAGGAAACGTATGACGTCGTTTCCTCCTAACGTCTTCATGGATAAATTATTTTGGGTGACCCATTCCAGGAACTTCTTTAAATCCCGCTTGTAGCTTTCGATGGTCGAATCTGCTCTACCTTTCTCAACTCGCAACCAAAGCAAGAAGTCACGTACCGCTGAATCCTCAATACTAGAATTATCTTCCATTGAGATATTGCAAGGCCAATGATAAGCCGATAATGGTTTTAGCATCAACGATTTGGCCCGANGTGAGTAAAGTTAATGCTTCGGAAATAGAGACTCGTTCAATTGTCATATATTCCTCTTCAAGTCCCTGCCTGTCATCGCTAACATCCTCGCAGTCTAAAGCTAGGTAGCAATAAGAGTATTCATCACAAAATCCCGGACTGTTAAAGAATTGAGCTAGTTCAATTAAATTATTAGTTGATAGTCCTACTTCTTCCTGCAATTCTCGATGGGCGGTTACATCAGGGGACTCACCATCAATATCTCTTTTCCCNGCGGGGATTTCAAGAAGATGGTCACCAATTGCAGGTCGAAATTGTCTAATCATCACAACTTCCGATGCGATAATTGGCACGACACATACCGCTCCAGGGTGACGTGTAATCTCTCGTGTTATTTGTTCTCCGTTTGGCCCTATGAANTCAGATTCGTAGACTGAAGTGATTTTTCCTTCAAATTTAAGTCGATTATTGAGTGATTTAAATTCGGACATCACTTTTGTTAATGAATAGACTGCGCTTCATCTATATCTAGTAGTTGCGGATTTCTACCTGCAGCTCGGATAGTTGCCGCAGACATAAAGGCCTCAAATAAGGGTGCAGGTCGGTCAGGCCTGCTTTTAAATTCAGGATGCGCTTGCGTCCCCACCCAGAAAGGGTGCGTCGGCAATTCAATAAATTCTACAAGCCTCCCATCAGGGCTTTCTCCAGAACATACGAAATCGCTTTCATCAAATTTTTGCCGGAATTTTGGATTAAATTCGTATCGGTGTCGATGACGCTCCGAGACAACTGTCTTACCGTATGCGTTCGCAACTTGTGAGCCTTCAAGAAGTTCAGCTACGTAAGCTCCTAAGCGCATGGTCCCACCCATATCCGTTACTTCTCGTTGAGATTCCATAAGGTCAATAACTGGATTCAAAGTAGTTGGATTAAATTCAGTTGAATGAGCATCGGTTAGACCCAGAACATTACGAGCATATTCAATGGTCATAACTTGCATGCCNAGGCATAACCCAAGGCATGGAATTTCATTCATTCGTGCATAGCCTACGGCAGCAATTTTCCCTTCAATGCCCCTCTCCCCAAATCCCCCAGGNACGACTATTCCATCAAGGTCTTTGAGCCTCCCCGCAGCTAATAGACCCTCTACGTCTTCAGCTTGAATCCAATCAATATCCACATTCGTTCCTGCATGAATACCTGCATGGTTGAGTGACTCGACAACNGAAAGGTAGGCATCAATNAGTGTTACATACTTTCCTATTAAACCGACCCGAACTGACCCGGTAGCCGATCGGACTTTTGTGACTAATGTTCGCCACTTCTCCAAGTCCGGCTTAGGAGAATTGATCTGAAGGATGTCGCATAAAAAGTCATCTAATCCCTCTTCATGAATGACTAGAGGAATTTCGTACAAAGAGTCTGCGTCTGCTGCATTGACGACACCCTTGAAAGGGACATCACATAGATTGGAAATTTTTCTCTTTAAATCATCATTAATCGGTTCTTCACTTCGGCAAACAATCGCATCGGGTTGAATACCACGACTACGCAATTCGGTCACTGAATGCTGAGTGGGTTTAGTCTTCTGCTCTCCTGATGGCCCTATGAAAGGNACTAGAGTCACGTGCACATAGCAGACATTCTCTCGTCCAATATCTAAACGAAACTGCCGTATTGCTTCTAGGAATGGAAGAATTTCAATATCACCAACGGTCCCGCCAATTTCAGTTATAACAACGTCAACATCTTCTTGTGACAGAGAAGAAATACGCTGTTTAATCTCGTCAGTNATGTGAGGGATAACCTGTACAGTTTTCCCTAGATAATCACCGCGCCGTTCGGCAGCAATTACAGATGAATAGATAGATCCTGTTGTAGCATTTGACCCTCGCGATAGATTCTCGTCTATAAACCTTTCATAGTGGCCGAGGTCAAGGTCAGTCTCTCCCCCATCATCTGTGACGAAAACTTCGCCATGTTCGTAGGGGTTCATGGTCCCAGGATCAACATTTAAATAGGGGTCGAGTTTTTGCATGGTAACCCGCAGTCCCCTTGACTTGAGTAACCGTCCGAGGGCTGAGGCGGTGATTCCCTTACCGAGAGAACTAGCTACGCCACCTGTCACAAAGATATGTTTGCTCACGGGACTCCATCTTAACGGCGTCTTTTCATCTCGCGTTGGATAATCACATTATGTATTAAGTCAACGAGTATTTTCAAGTAATTCAGTAGCGTGCTTTTGAGCATTTTCGCTGTCGGGAGAACCAGAAAGCATTCGGGATATTTCTACAACTCGCTGTTCCTTATCAAGCGTTTGTACCGTGATGCTTGGAAGCCGCTCATTCTCGGTCTTTGTCACTTTGACCTGGGTATCAGCATACGACGCCACCTGCGCCAAATGAGTTACCACCAAAACTTGCCGATCTGTGGAAAGTTTCTTCAAACATTTTCCTACTTCTAATGCCGTTTGCCCACCTATTCCTGCATCAACTTCATCGAAAATAAGGGTCTCAGGCTCAGTAGACAAGACAAGTCTTGCAGCTAGCGTTGTCCTTGCTAATTCCCCACCCGAAGCTACTCTACTCAAAGGCTGCAACTCTTGGCCACGGTTTAATGACACGTTTATCTCCACTTGTTCCCCAGCCGGTCCATCAATGAGGAACTCAACTTTTCCCTCTGGTATAGATAATTCGCGAAGGTAAAGTTCTATTTCTTTTGCTATCACTGGAGCCGCTTTCTTTCGTAAGCTCGCTATTACTTTCTCTTCTTCAACTAAGTCTGTTTCGACTTTTTGAAGCTTCTCTTGAATTTCTTGCGACATTTGTCCCGCATTTTCGAAAGTCAGTATCTGTTCGGCAAATTGTTGCTGCTTCTCCAAAACGGCTTGAAGTGTCTCCCCATACTTCCGCCGGATGTCTTGAAGCAACGCTATTCGCTGTTGCACTTCTTCTAGACGTTGAGGATCAACATCAATTGACTCGGAAAAGTTTCTAGCAGCGCTTGAAATTTCGGTGATTATTTGGATCAATTCAGTTAACTGATGCTGAAAACTCTCCAGAGACTCATTTCCTTTTACCTCCTGCAAAAGTTTCCCTATCTCCTCAATTAGGAGACCATCTGCCTTTAATGTCTCAGAAATTTTCATGCTTAGGTACTGATTATCAGTAGCATTGGCGAGAAGATTCTCAGATTCCTTAAGTCTTTCTTCTTCCTCTGGGCTCTCAATTTGAGTCTGCGATATTTCACTCTCTTGGAATCTTAAGAAATCCAGTTCCTGTTGAAAATTTTCATGCCCTAAAGTTTTTAGTAATGCGTTTTCGAGATCACCTTTTTCCTTTCGCAACGCGTTTAGTTTTGTTAAATCTATTCTGGCGTATCTGTCAAGTGCTTTACGCTGTTCAGCTGACTTCTCTAATGATGTGTGCCCGTGCTGGCCGTGTATCTCAATCAAATTCTCCGTAAGCTCCTGAAGCGAAGAAACCGTTGAAATTGAACCGTTAATGTACGCTCTCGAACGGCCGTCTCGGGGCACAGCACGCGAAATCACGATTTCATCATCGCCGATAACATACCGAGCATCCACACGAGCTTCATCGCCGAAAGGACCGATTACCCCAGAGTCAGCTCGCTGCCCGGTTAGCAACTGCAACGCTGTGACGATAAGTGTCTTACCTGCACCTGTTTCACCAGTCAAAGCGGTCATTCCCGACGAAAAGACAATCGACGCTTCTTCTATAACACCAAGATTACTGACATGCATTTCAAGTAATTGCGCTTCTTTTGAAGGAGTTGGTTCAGCAACTTCAGCCATTTATCCTTTTGTGCCTCTCCCTAACGGTCTGATAGACCAAACTTCTCCTTAAGCGCTTGATGAAAATTGCTTCCACCAAATGAAACTAGCAGAGCAGGTTTTTCCGCTGATGAACAAGTGATCGAATCGCCTAGATCAAGATTCCCTGAAACGTTCCCATCAACAGCAAATGAAGCCTCACAATCCGGTAGGACTGAAATTTTTAATTCATCATCTGGAGAAAGAACAAGTGCTCTGTCAAAAAGTGAGTGAGGAGCCACTGGTGTAAGAAGGATAGCTTGATTCATTGGGTCAATTATAGGTCCACGTGCAGACATAGAGTACGCTGTCGATCCGGTTGGTGTGGCAACAATCAATGCATCAGTTGCATAAGAAGTGAAGAAATCCCCATTGATCTCAAGTCCCAATCGAACAGTTCTTCCTGGGTCTACCTTTTCAACGACTAACTCATTCAACGCATAGAGGGGATTCTCTACAATGGGTGATTCGATTTTAAGCCTCATTCGCTTCTCTAGATAGAAATCCCCTTCCAAGAATTGGCTTATTCTTTGCCGAGACAGGCTTGGTTCCACTCCGGAGAGGTAGCCTATACGGCCAAAATTGATGCCGAGAACAGGAATTTCGTGATCACTAACGGCTTTTACGGTCCTTAGCACTGAACCGTCTCCGCCTAATGCGATAGCTAATTTAAAATCAGCTACAATATCACCTTCTTCTATAGCAAGTTCCGGACGACCTATGGCAATTGCTGATTCAGGTGCGAAAAAACAACTGATTCCCATCTCTTCAAGCCAATCCAATAGCTCAACAGCATGTTGTAGAGCTTCAGGTCGCCTTGTATTGATGTACGCAATAAAGCGAGTCATATGTTTCATCGTAGGCTTAATCGATCACTTAAACACCAATGAAGTGTCATATTTACACGAATTGCGGCAAATTGATCTCTCGATTTGGAAATTGCTTTGAAATCAGCAACAAAAACTCTTTATTTCCAGCCTTACCCGGCACAGGAGAAACGACAATACTTTGTGCGTTGCCTCCGTGTTCAGCTGCTGATGCTGTTACTTCCTGTATTGTCCTATGCCAAATATTTTGATCGACGATTACTCCTTTAGATTTACTCGCTTCTAATTTCGTTGCTTCGAATTGGGGTTTGATAAGCAGAACTATTGAAGCTTCAAAATTTGCTAAGCTTAAGATATTTTTCATCACTGTTTTTAGGGATATGAAACTTAGATCGGCTACTACTATGTCAAATGTTTGTGTAAGTGACTCGCTAGAAATACTTCTGATATTTGTTCGTTCAAAGACAGTAACCCTATCGTCAGATTTGATTTTTTCGTGAAGAAGCCCATACCCGACATCAATACAGGTAACTGTTTTCGCTCCGCGTTGTAATAGGCAATCCGTAAAGCCGCCAGTTGAAGATCCGATATCAATACAGTTTGCTCCTTCCACAGTAAGGTCAAATGACTGGATTGCATGTGCTAGTTTCTCTCCCCCGCGACTCACAAACTGCTTTGGAGATGACACGATAACAATGCTGTCCGATTGTTTAACTAATTGGTTCACGTTAAGAGCGAAACTTCCATTTACTTTTACTCGGTGCTCAGCCACAAGAGCAGAAATGTCTTCAGTCTCAGCAACTAATGCTCTGCGGAGGATTTCGTCGTTTAGTCTTGTACGTGCGATAGGTAAAGAATACCTTAATCAACTACCCAAGTAGGTTGAGACCGAAGAAGTTCGTGCAAGTCTCCTTCACCGTTTTGTTCTCTTGCAACCTCAATTTGCTGGTTAACGTTCTTGGAATATTCAGGTCTCTTAACTTCGCGAAAAACTCCCATAGGCGTGGGCTCATAAGGACCACTAGATAACCGAGAGAGAGCAAACGCAACGCTTGGATTTTCTGAACCTTCATCATGAACAATTAGCGCGTTTTCACCAACATCGGACACTTTCACAACTTGAGCATTACCTGAATGATCTGAAATAACGCCTAATTCTTTATCAGAGCCGAAACGAATAGGCTCCCCATGCGTAAGTTGGATCAGCATGGAATCTCGCTTATCTTTTTTGGTAATCGCACCGAATGCACCGTCATTAAACACATTACAATTTTGATATATCTCCACTAATGAAGAACCTCTGTGAGCATGTGCACGTTTAAATGTTTCCTGCATGTGCTTACGATCCATGTCATGCGTTCTAGCTACAAATGTAGCTTCTGCACCTAAAGCTATACTTACAGCGTTAAATGGTTGATCTATCGAACCCATTGGGGTCGATTTCGTAATTTTCCCAACTTCGCTCGTGGGAGAATATTGACCTTTCGTTAGTCCATATATTTGATTGTTGAATAGAAGGATTGTGAAATCAATATTCCTTCTCATGGCATGGATGAGATGGTTACCACCAATCGACAACATATCTCCATCTCCACCTATAACCCAAACATCAAGTTCGGGTCGCGATATAGCGAGACCCGTCGCAACAGCCGGTGCTCGACCGTGGATTGAATGCATCCCGTAGGTATTCATGTAGTAAGGGAACCTCGCAGCACAACCTATTCCGGAGATAAAAACTGTGTCTTCAGGGCGCCCATCCAATTCGGGCAGCATAAGCTGCATAGCTGTGAGTACGGAGTAGTCACCACACCCTGGGCACCATCGTGGTTCTTGGTCACTTGTCCAGTCAGCTTTTGTAGTTGCTGGGGCTGAGGCAGAAGCAGTATCGGTCATGTTATCTCTTATTTCTTTCCCAGAGCTGCAAGAATTGTTTCATGTAGCTCAGATGTTGTAAAGGGTTGTCCTTGGACTTTGTTCAAAGATTGAACATCAACAAGGTATTCAGCGCGTAAGAGTTTTGACAGCTGCCCCATATTCATCTCGGGACAAATTACGGTTTTGTATTGAGACAAAACTTCCCCAAGATCTCTTGGGAATGGGTTAATGTGAATGAGGTGGGCGTGAGCTACCTTATGGCCTTCGCTACGGGCTTGTTTCACAGCACTTGCTATTGATCCCCATGTGGAACCCCAACCGATCATTAAGACATCGGCATCAAGATCCCCTTCTACCCATGTAAGTGGCATATCATTGGCTATATTATCGACTTTAGTTTGTCGGATATCGGTCATTTTTTGGTGGTTAGATGGATCATATGAGATGTTCCCTGTTCCATCTTCTTTTTCAATACCACCAATCCGGTGCATTAGCTCCGGTGTTCCTGGAATAGCCCACGCACGAGCTAAAGTTTCTGGGTCACGTTTATAGGGCCAAAAGTGGGAGTTTCCATCTTCATCTACATGGTTTGTTTCAGTTGTGAAAGTTGTGGTGATGTCTGGTAATGAGTCTACATCTGGCAATTTCCATGGTTCGGACCCATTTGCTAGATAACCATCAGATAGAAGCATGACCGGAGTTCGGTACTTTAATGCGATGCGACAAGCTTCAATAGCCACATGGAAACAGTGACCTGGGCTGTAGGGTGCGATCACCGGAATGGGAGATTCACCATGACGCCCGTACATGGCCATCAAAAGGTCCGACGCTTCAGTTTTCGTAGGCAAGCCTGTAGAGGGACCACCACGTTGGATATCAATAATCACTAGAGGTAGTTCCAGATTGAAAGCTAAACCAATCGCTTCTCCTTTGAGAGCGACACCCGGTCCACTAGTCGTGGTTAAAGCGAGATCACCAGCGAATGAAGCCCCGATGGCAGAAGCCACGGCTGCTATTTCGTCTTCCGCTTGAAATGTTTGGATTCCGAAGTTCTTGTGTTTGGCTAATTCATGAAGGATATCTGACGCTGGAGTGATTGGGTAGGAACCCAAGAATACTGGGCGCTCTGATAGCTTACCTGCTGCTACGAGACCCCATGAAAGGGCAGTGTTTCCATTTATGTTTGTGTATTCGCCTGATTCTAATTGTGCCGGTTTTACTTCGTAAGCGTAGTCAAAAGCCTCTGTAGTTTCACCGTAAGCATGACCTGCTTTAAAAGCTGCATTATTGGCAGCTACAACTTGAGGAGATTTGCCAAATTTCTTTTCTATCCAATCCAATGTCGGCTCAAGTGGCCTTTGGTAAAGCCATGAAACTAGCCCAAGAGCAAAAAAGTTTTTTGATCTTTCCGCATCACGTGGCTTGATCCCTTCAATTTCTTTACAAACTTCCTTTGTTAGGGAAGTCATGGGGACTTCGAATAATGTGTAACCCGATAGTTCGCCTGTTTCAAGCGGGTTCTCTTCATATCCCGCTTTTTTAAGGTTTCTTTCCTCAAAAGTATCTCGGTTAACGATTATCGTTCCCGCTTCTTCTAGTTTCGACAACTCTTTTTTTAAAGCAGCAGGGTTCATGGCAATCAAAACGTTAGGAGCATCTCCTGGAGTCGTAATGTCATGGTCAGATACTTGAACTTGAAAAGCTGAAACTCCTGCGAGCGTTCCTTGTGGGGCTCTGATCTCTGCTGGGAACTCGGGGAGGGTAGCAAGGTCATTTCCGAAAAGAGCACTTGCGCTCGTGAACCGCTCCCCCGTTAGTTGCATTCCGTCACCAGAGTCTCCGGCGAAACGAACGATGATTCTATTAACTTCTCTAATTTCAGGCTGTGAAATGGTATCGGCCACGGAATCCCCCTTGATCCCTACTTAATCCAACATGTTGACGATAGTCGCATATTAACCTATTGACACTGACCCTTGTAAAGATATACGTGTGACTTATTTCTCATCAATCCACTTGCTGTGCAGACTTATTCTCTATGGTCTAGTCTAAGCACATTGTGACCAAAGAATGGACCTCTGGATGAACACCGAACAATTGGAAAAGATTAGAGCAGGGTCTGGTTTTATTGCAGCCCTTGATCAGAGCGGAGGCAGTACTCCTAAAGCTCTCAAAGCATACGGAATCGATGAATCCGAATACAACGGCGATGATGAAATGTTTGATCGTATACACGAAATGCGAACTAGGATAGTAACTAGTCAAAGTTTCTCTGGAACAAGGATCCTTGGTGCTATTTTGTTTGAAAACACGATGGACCGCTCTATAGACAGCATGAGTTCATCTGACTATCTCTGGAATGTGAAAAATGTAGTGCCGTTCTTGAAGGTCGACAAAGGTCTCGCAGACGAAAATCAGGGTGTACAAATGATGAAACCGATAGACGGCTTAAGTGCTCTTCTTGATAAGGCTTTAGAAAGTAATATTTTTGGAACGAAAATGCGCTCTGTCATCAAATCAGCTGACGAAGGTGGCATTAACGCTGTGGTGGATCAACAGTTTGAAATTGGCAGTCAAATTCTTCAGGCAGGGCTAATGCCAATAATTGAGCCGGAGGTAGATATCCATAGTCCTGAAAAGTCATCTTGTGAGGGGCTTATGCGTGATGCTATTTCACGGAACCTGGAACTGCTTACTGAAGGAGATGCCGTTATGTTAAAACTCACTCTGCCCGAGGAAGATAACTTTTATCACGATCTCGTTGAGAGCGAAAAGATCTTGCGCGTCGTTGCTTTATCTGGAGGGTATTCCCGTGAGGAAGCAAATGCTCGAATGTCTCGAAACTCTGGTGTGGTTGCGAGCTTCTCTAGGGCTTTGACTGAAGGCCTAAGTGCCCAGCAATCACAAAGTGATTTTGATACCTTGTTGGACAGTTCAATTCAAAGCATTTTTGACGCATCTAATACGTGATAACTAGGCTAATTGACCATATCTGTCCGAAGCGTCTAGGTAGTTATGGGATGTTTTAGTTATCCACCCAAACAGTTCACGTGCTTTGATGGGCATTCCTGCCCTATCGTAGAGGTCGGCCAGAGCATATGCTTTACGTAAATGATGTTCCTGAGGTCGTTGCGGAGCACGCCACCCCTTCTCTAAAACATTTATGGCTTTCGGATAATTACCTTGATCAGCGTAACTATTGGCGTACACTATCTTTCCTTCTGCAACTGTTGAAGCGTCAGGCGAAACGTCCGCTAGCTCGCTCCAAAGGAACTTGACGTCTTCCCAGCGCTTCTCACTTCTATAACAATCCATCAAAATTGGATGACGTTCAGTTGATTGAGCTAGAGAACGAAATTGCTCTAAGGAAAAGGCGGCTTGTGAGTAATCATGGAGTCGGTAACATATCAATCCATGCAACTCTTGAATTTCTGAGACGTTTGAAGCTTTCTTTATTAACGGCGTCAGCTTTCTCTTCGCTTCTTCAAATTGTTCTTGCTGAAATAAAGTATCGGCTTCTCGTAATCTTTTGTAGGCTTTTTGGCCTTCTACAGAGCCGAGGATTTTGCGCAATTTAGCATTGACGTCTTGATTACTATTGCGTTTATGTGAAAGGGGTTTACGTTTAAGCTGTTTTATTTTGTTAGGCCTTTTAGCCTTTTCGTTTTTGCGATCAATTTTGCTACTAGCGCGTTCTAGCGCAGCTTTAGCCTCTGCTTGAAGTTCTTGTTTTCTGACTTCACGTTGTTCTCTCTTTCGTGCGCGCTCTTCGCGTAGACGCAACGCATCGGGATCTTCAATCTCTTCTTCAACTTGAGCGGGCTTGTTTTTCTGATCCTCAATTGCTTTCGTGTCGTCATGGTGGACTCTGAGTACACCTTTTCTTGCTAGTCCTCCCCAGTTTTGGTTACCTGGTATTGGGTCCACGGTGTCGTTATTTGATGGGCTACTTTGACGTTTAGTATATTTTCTGGGAGCTCCGCCACTTTTCCTACCCGTGCCGGAAGAGCCTTTCGGAGCCTTTCCCCTATTTGAAGGGGATTTTTGATTATTTTTTCTAGACGAATTCATAGCTGATCAAGCCTACAAGGCATAAAGGTAAATGGGATAAAGAGGCAAAAATTAAAGCAGCGGGTCTTACGACCCGCTGCTAATCGAAAATCCGGCGGCGACCTACTCTCCCGGGGACACTCGTCCCAAGTACCATCGGCGCTGGTGGGCTTAACTTCCGTGTTCGGAATGGGTACGGGTG
>PATH01000030.1 GCA_002712325.1 Acidimicrobiaceae bacterium
CTACTCTTTCACGCACGACCGCTAACTCTTGTTGTGATAAACCAAGGTCCTTCTTTCTTTTCGTTCCGATTGGTAGCGGAAGACTTGGTTGGCTCATCACAGGAACTTTTACAAGAGGATTCACGGCTAACGATAAAGCAAAACCGCCCGTTAAACACATTCCGATTACTCCAACGCCTTTTCCGTCGCACTTTTCGGTAGTGACTTTGATTAAATGTTGGACCCAGATTGTTACTGGTGAGCTTTTCCCCGTTGCGAAAGTGATGAATTCTTTTGAAATGCAGGCACGTGTCATTGATTTCATTGCGTAGGCGTTGTTATATGGGCGGCCAGGCTCCCCAAAGAGGTTTGGCATAGCCACGGTGAACCCAGCTGTAGCAATTCTTCTTCCAAAGTCCGCTACTTCAGGTGTGATTCCAGGAATTTCAGTCAATAGTATGACTCCCGGTCCATTACCCTGCCAGAAAACATCTTTTTGGTCGCCTTTGAACATTAATTTTTCGCAACGAAAATCATGTAGGTCATCAAACTTGGTATTTCCCATATACCTGAGAGTACATGACCGAATCGCTTTCTTTTCTAATGGGCAACTACTATGGGCGTTAAGTTAGACAGCTACTTGGGGGCGCATGAAATTCTCAATCATTTTTGAATTCCAGTGTGATGATGTAAGCCCTGAAGGGGAACGAAAAACGTTATTGAGTTGTGTTGATCAGGCGGTTTTCGCCGAACAGATGGGATTTGATAGAATATGGGCTGTAGAGCATCACAGTCTCACACATTATGCTCACATGAGTGCGCCTGAAATTTTCCTCACATGGGTTGCAGCGAAAACAACAAAAATACGTATTGGCCATGGAGTGGTATGCATGCCATTTGGTTACAACCATCCACTGCGAGTTGCAGAAAGAGTAGGAATGCTAGACAGTCTTTCAGGCGGGCGGCTCGATGTAGGAGCTGGCCGTGGGGCTACCGCAATGGAGATGTCAGGATTCGGAGTGAATAAAGACGACACGTATCCACAAGTAAAGGAATCGCTTCAGATTCTTAGTCAATGTTTTCAAACTGATGAGTTTGAGTGGGATGGAAGCATTCAGATTTCTCCTCGATCAGTGATTCCACGACCAATGCAACTTCCACACCCACCGCTATATATGGCCTGCACAAAAGATGAAACCGTTCGATTAGCTGCCGAGTACGGTGTNGGGGCTTTAGTGNTAGGGTTTTCCGGGCCNACTCAAGTGCAGGCANTACGAGAGATTTACGACGAAGCAATTGCNANACGAGACCCAGANTCTTGCATCTCAAAACAACCNACGAATTTTCTTTCNGCCTTGTGTCCAACCATCGTCCTTGATGATGCNGAAGAAGCTTTCCAAATAGGTGCTAGAGGNCAAAAGTTTTTTGCNGAATCCATACAGCANTGGAATTTAGGAACACCCCTNCCTGAAACAGTTCCACCTGAAATAGATATCCGTGATGCTGTAAGTGACGCAAANGANCAAGTCGAAGCATTNATGGTTGAGGGTGGACANCCNGTACCTGCAGTAGCGGCCTCTACAAGTCCTTTNAATATTGATCATGCCTANGGCNATAAGAATGACGCTATTGAATATGTGACNNAACTACAAAGTGCCGGAGCNGATGAAATTATGTGCATCATGCANATGGGCGGNGTNCCNCATGAAGCTGCNATGGAAACNATNCGNCAATATGGANAATATGTGATNCCTCACTTCTCGGATAANTAATTNNTTTNGAATAATTCGAGAATNTCCAGATGGTTTTTGATGACGTANTCTGCTTCATCTCCATCTTCTGGGTCGTCTCGCCCTCCGATATANCGAACTGATGTCATGTTGTTTGCNCGTGCNCCNGCAACNTCAGTTCTTTTTANNTCNCCAACGTGTATGGATTGAGAAGGGTCTGNGATTCCTAACCCTGTAAGAGTTTCANTAAATATCTTTGAGTCGGGTTTGTAGACACCGATNTCATCTGAAAACCCAAAGTAATCAAAGAATTCGTAGACATTAAGATCNTCCAGCCATGAACGNAGGCGGCTGCTNGGGATTGTTCCTACNTCNCATATNACTGCTANACGAAGGTCCATCTCNTTCAACTNCTTNAGGGTTTGTTTAACATNGGGNAGTANGNTTCTCGGGGTTGATTCTGATGCTTCNAAGTATGCGTCGGTCAATTGGTCTTTGATGTTTGAAGGAACAGNANCGGGAAGTTTTGTTAGCGCTGCGCTAACCACGCCCTCAAGTGTGGATTGAATGTTATNTCTCCAATTCGTATCAAAATGGTTCCATCCTTCCGCAAANGCATCATCNAGTTGTTGTTGTGTTATCTCAATATTATTCTCGAAGAGAATCTTGGTCCATAAGGCTCTTCGGCGGTCAAGTGAATTAGTTGTTTCNGCAATAAGCGTGTTCCAGAAGTCATATGTTACTGCTTGATATTTACCCGTTTGCATATTTGATTCCTGTCAGCTTTAAACGATTTGTACAGAACCTGTGCCATTTGCTTTGACAGTTCCGATTTGGGTGGATGAAATTCCGGTTGAATCAATAATCTCCTGCGTGCTATCCACACTCTGTTGATCAACAATTAACACCATTCCGATTCCCATGTTAAAAACCTTGAACATTTCATCTTCATCAATATTCCCAAGTGATTGGATTTCGGTAAAGATTCTAGGAGTTGACCACATTTCCTTATGTATCTGAGCATCCATATTGTCTGGAAGCACTCGGTTGACGTTCCCGGGGAGTCCCCCTCCGGTGATATGAGCTATTGCCTTAATCGGGTTCTGTTCCAATATTTTAAGAACGGTCGGGGTATATATTACCGACGGGCGGAGAAGTTCTTCACCGACGGTAACGTCGGTTCCTTCCCAGATTGGTTCATGGATGGATTTTTTAGCGGTATCAAAAAGTACTTTTCGAGCTAAGGAATAACCATTACTTCGAAGACCAGGAGAATGTAGCCCAATTATCACATCATCTGTGTTGACAGATTTTCCGGTAACCATGTCATCTTTGTCAACAACTCCGACGCTGAAACCTACAAGCTCAAACTCTCCTGCATCCATCAGGCCAGGATGCTCAGCCATCTCACCACCTATGAGAGCACACCCAGCTTGCTCACATCCATCACTAATACCTTTTACAAGAAGTTCAACTTGGTCAGGGACGAGTGTCCCGACTGAAATATAGTCAAGGAAGAAAAGTGGTTCTGCGCCTACGCAGACAAGATCATCAACACACATGGCAACAAGATCAATCCCAATACTCTCGTACCGTTCTGCCATCATGGCTACCTGAGCCTTCGTTCCTACGCCATCCGTTGAGGACACAAGCACAGGGTGCGCTCTTCCTGTTTGTGTTATGTCAAAAGCTCCTCCGAACCCTCCTATTTTTGTGAGTACTTCAGGTCGTAAGGTCTTTTCGATTAGTGGGGTAATGCGTTCGACTGCTTCTTCTCCGGCAGCTATGTTGACGCCAGCAGATTCATATGTTTCGTTACTCATGGATCTCGCTAAAGGATTGTTGAATCCCGCCAGATATCTTTTCTTGCTGGGTGTCTGCAGATTTCTCTGGTTTATGAATTGATTCTTCAAGTATTTTCTTCGATAGGTTTACTGGGATATCTACTGGGTAATCTCCGGTTAAACATGCAGAGCAGAATCCGGCATTGTTAGTTCCGGTGGCTTCTAATAAGTTGTCTAGCGTTAAATAGGCAAGAGAGTCCACATCAAGGTAATCCTGTATTTCTTGCACTGTGAGGTTCGCTGCTAGAAGTTCAGATCTAGTTCCGGTATCCATTCCGTAAAAGCATGGCCAACGATATGGAGGTGAAGAAATACGCATATGTATTTCCTTCGCTCCTGCTTCTCGTAACATCTTTACCATCGCCCTTGTTGTTGTTCCGCGAACAATTGAGTCATCGACGACAACGAGCCGATTGCCGTTAATCGTGTCCCTGAGCGGGTTAAGTTTCATTCTGACACCTAGCGAACGCAGTTCCTGATTAGGGGCAATGAAGGTCCTTCCGATATACCGATTCTTAACTAGTCCTTGGGCATAGGGAATTTTTATTTCTTTTGCGTAACCTTCAGCAGCAGGAATACCTGATTCAGGTACTCCCATGACGACATCTGCTTCAACTGGTGCTTGTTTCGCTAGAGATTGTCCCATTCGAACTCTGGCGTGGTGAACGCTCTGCGTGTACAGCTGGGTGTCAGGGCGGGCGAAATAGACGAATTCGAAAACGCAGAGTGTTGGGTTTATACGTTCAGCTGGGAAGGGCTGGATAGAACGGACACCTGTAGCGCTAATGACAACCATTTCTCCGGGGTCAATTTCTCGAACGAAGTGAGCTCCAATAATGTCAAGTGCTGGAGTTTCAGATGCAAGTACCCATCCGTTGTCTAATTTCCCAAGACACAACGGCCGAAACCCATTGGGATCGCGAACTCCGATAATATGCGCCTCGTCCATTAGGACAAATGAGAAGGCTCCTTCTAGTTTAGGAAGGATTTTGACTAGTCCTCGTTCAAGCTCTCGGCCATCAGAGGCATTGTGATTAGATTCGTGACCGATTTGGTTTGCAATTAGCTCTGCTACAAGATCGCTATCGCTTGTGATAGTTCCAGGCAACATTCCAGCTTCCTGCGCAAGCTCTTCTGTGTTCGTTAGGTTTCCATTATGACCCAAAGCAAATTCTCTTTGGAACTCCCCTCTATACACAGGTTGCGCGTTTCGCCAAGAACTTGAACCCGTCGTGCTATAACGCGTCTGCCCTATTCCAAGATGACCATCTAGCCCAGCTAAGGTTCGGTTGTTAAAAACATTGGATACCAGCCCCATATCTTTGACCACAGTTATTCTTTCTCCGTCACTAGTTGCGATACCTGCAGATTCTTGCCCTCGGTGTTGGAGTGCATAGAGACTGAGATAGTTCAAATGCGCTACTGGTTGCCCCGGTGCATAGATGCCTACAACGCCGCACGCTTCTCGAGGTGAGTCATCATCGAAGCTTGTTTCGTCAGGGGCCACACACGAATTCTTTCAGATTCTGAACCACAGTGCATTGATGGAAGAAGATCAAATTATGAATACTGCGTTATCAGTTTGGCATATAGTAGAAGAAGCAGTTCAATAGAGTAAAGCATGCATGCGGTGAGATAGCTTTAACCGTTTCATGGGGGGAATATTGGAGATGAAATTATGACAACCTCTGACCAGATCGACCTAAGTACGTACGACCCAATGGATCGGGAAGTTCAACAATGCCCGTTCAATCATTATGCTGCGTTACGTGATCATGGACCGCTTTTTTTCCATGAGCAATCAAATATGTTCTTTGCCTCTCGTTTGGATGTTGTGAATGAAATACTTCGGGATACTGAAACATTCTCCTCTCAGATGTCGAATACAACGTCAAAACCATCTCCTGAAACATTGAAGGCGATAGCAGAGATTCAGAGCCAAGGGTGGCCCCGCAAAGAAACGATGTTGACCATCGACCCGCCATATCACACTGCATACAGGAAGCTCGTTTCGCGGACGTTCTCAGCAAGAAGAATTGCCGCGCTAGAAGATAAAGTTCGCATGTTTGCTACCGAGCTTATTGATGCTTTCCCTGATGAGGGGACGGTTGATTTTCATAATGACTTTGCAGTTTCATTTCCTGTTCGAGTGATTCACTATGCACTGAATATGGCTCCTGAAGTCGAAGGAAAGGTCAAGAATTGGTCCGACGCAGCCACTGCAGCGATAGGCAATAAGCTCTCTCATGATGAGTGGATTGATGCCGTCACAGTGCAATTAGAAAACCAGAACTATTGGTATTCGGAGTATGAGAAAAGATTGGAGCACCCACAAGATGATGTGCTTTCTGATTTAGCGCATGCTGATTTTGCCCACCCTGATCTAGACGAAGGCGAGACGAGAAAATTAGATTTTTCAGAAATCTACAGCATTATTCAACAGCTGATGGTTGCTGGAAATGAAACAACGACAAAGTTTTTGGATGAGACAATGCGAACACTTATCGAAGAACCGAAATGGTGGAATGCCCTTGAAGCTGACCCCGAGGGCCTGATCCATGGGGTAGTTGAAGAAGGGTTACGAATTTCATCACCCAATCAGGGTTTATTTCGAGTCGTGACGAAAGATACTGAAGTTCAGGGCGTATCTATCCCGAAAGGGTCGCGCGTATGGGTAATGTTCGGCGCAGCTAATCGTGATGAATCTGCCTTCGGTGACTCTGAAGCATTCGACCCTACAAGAGATAATCTGAAGGAGCATATTGCGTTTGGGAAAGGCCATCATTTCTGTATCGGGGCTCCGCTATCGCGTTTGGAAGGAAAAGTTGCTTTTGAAGAACTTGTTCGTCGTCTCAAACTCCCTACATTTGCTGAGGGCAATACTTTTGAATACCAGTCCAGCTATGTTTTGCGTGGCTTAGCTGGTTTAGAAATAGATATTGAGAAGAAGTAGCGGACTACCCTTGAGTGGTTCCACTCTCAAATACTCGTGGTAAGGAATCTTCCCACTGTTCTAAGATTTCTGATAGAGCAATATCTACTAAACCCTTGATGGTGAACTTGTCACCATGTGCGAGCCCTATACGTGCGCTCGGGATATCTTGATTTTGGATAATCTCCTCGACACTTTGCATCTGTTCCGGGTCAACTGCAATTACGACTCGTGAGGGTGATTCTGAAAACATTGACTCAATGTCTGGGACTCGTGCCAGTGAGCATCCAATACCGGATTGCACTGCCATTTCAGCTACTGCAACTGCTAAACCACCGCTAGAAATATCATGAATTGCAGTAACAAGTCCTTGATGAACTAGCATTTGGACGGTTTGGCAGAGTCGTTCATGTGTTTCGTAATCAACTTGATTTAATTGCCCATTTCTTGAATTTCTTGCGAAAGCCCAAGCACTTCCAGATAGACCCTTTGAGGGGGGACCAATGACCATTAACCTATCGCCTTCATTCCAAGTGACTCCCGGAGGTGGCTTATCAAGATTGTCAATAACGCCTATGAGCCCAATAATTGGTGTTGGGTCAATGTTGTTTCCTTGACTTTCGTTGTAAAGACTTACATTTCCGCCAACTACGGGAATATTGAATTGTGAACAGGCTTCTGCCATACCGTCAACTGCTTCACTGAGCTCCCACATGACATTGGGGTTTTCTGGATTGCCGAAATTCAGACAGTTCACTAATGCTCTGGGCTCAGCGCCTACACAAGCAAGATTAAGCATGGATTCTGCAACAGTCATTGCTGTTCCGATTTTAGGATCGACAGCGCACCATCGGTGATTTCCATCTGTTGTTACAGCGATTCCACGTCCTGTATCTTTCCCTGTTACTGGGTGTTTAAGTCGTAGGACTGCTGCATTCGAACCTGGGCCGGCGACTGTATTCAGAAAGAGTTGTGAATCGTATTGGGATGTAATCCATTCTTGATTTTGCATGAGTGAAAGAAGATCTTCAGATACATCATTTGATTCCGTTAAATGTCCTTCTGGAGTGTCTTCTTTACGTGTAGCAAGGTCCTGCGGCGGTTCCATAGGTCGGTCATAGAGGGGTGCGTCTTCATGGAGTGAAGATGCAGGAACTTCTCCAAGGACCGGTCCGTCAGGCCCCTCCATAATACGGAGTTGCCCGCCTTCAGTAACTTTGCCTACTACTGATGATCGGATTTCCCACTTTTCACTAATAAGCAGTACCTTTTCTAAATTTTGTGGGTTGACGATTGCTAACATTCTCTCTTGCGATTCGCTCGTCATAATTTCGAATGGTTCCATCCCTGTTTCTCGTTGAGGAACAGCTGTTACATCAAAGTCCATCCCGACTCCACCGCGAGATGCAGTTTCAGATGCGGCGCACGAGAGACCGGCGCCACCTAAATCTTGGATGCCTACAACAAGTCCAGCGTCAAGTAACTCTAGACAGCATTCAATGAGGCGCTTTTCTTCAAAAGGGTCACCGACCTGTACGCTGGGTCTCTTTTCAGCATCTTCTTCTTCATCACCGAAACCTGCAGAGGCAAGAACACTTACTCCTCCGATACCATCTCGACCCGTTGTCGCTCCGAGGAGAACCGCTAAATTTCCAACTCCAGATGCTTGCCCGAGCACAAGTCTGTCTTTGGGAAGTATGCCAAGGCAAAGAACATTGACGAGTGGATTGCCGATGTAGGTTTCGTCAAAAACGGTTTCTCCGCCGATGTTTGGCACTCCGACAGAGTTTCCGTAGCCAGATATGCCGCTAACTACACCTTCTGCTACCCATCTGCTTCGTGCGTCATTTATAGGACCGAATCGTAATGGGTCCATAATTGCTATTGGTCTCGCTCCCATGGTGAAAATATCTCTGATAATTCCTCCAACGCCTGTTGCTGCGCCTTGGTACGGTTCGATATAGCTTGGATGGTTGTGGCTCTCTATTCGGATTGCAATCGCTATGTCATCTCCAACATCTATGACGCCTGCATTCTCACCTGGGCCTACGAGAACATGTTCGCCCTCAACTGGAAGTCTTTTTAGGTGTATGCGCGATGATTTGTATGAGCAGTGTTCACTCCACATAACCGAGTACATGGCAAGTTCGAGATGATTTGGTTCACGTCCTAGTATTTCGATGATTTTTTCAAATTCATCGTCGGTTAAACCGAGTGTGCGATGTACCGGTTCGCTCATAATCCTGAGCTTTCAATAAAACTATGGAGAAGTGGCTGCCCGTCCGTGCTTCCAAGAAGTGGGTGACAAGCACGCTCTGGGTGAGGCATCAATCCCACAACATTTCGCTGTGCGTTACAAATTCCTGCGATATCTCCTATTGAACCATTCGGGTTGTTCTCATAGGTGAGTAAGATTCGGTCTTCAGCGTGGAGTTCTTTTAATGTTTCTTCGTTACAGGTGTAATTCCCTTCAAAATGATTGATGGGAATAGTTAATGAATCGCCTTTTGTAGTTTGTGAGGTCAAAACAGAATTCGTTGTTTGCACGTTGAGTTTGACGGGTTTACAGAGAAACTTCAATCCACTATTTTTTTGGAGCGCTCCGGGCAATAAGCCTGCCTCAGTTAAGATTTGAAATCCGTTGCAGATTCCTAATACAGGTCGGCCGGAACGGGCGAAAGAAATAACGGATTCCATCGCAGGTGAAAATCGTGCAATTGCTCCAGGCCGGAGATAGTCTCCGTGAGCAAAACCTCCTGGAATGATTACTCCATCTATATCACCTAGATCAGAAGAGTCATGCCATAACAGTTTGCTATTTGCGCCGAGACTAGTCACTGCTTCTAACGCGTCTTGTTCGCAATTAGAGCCTGGGAAGACAATGACTCCTATAGTTGGGTTCACTCTGCTCCTTGGAGATGAATAATTGCGTTTTCTATGACTGGATTAGTTAGAAACTTTTCACATAACTCCTGAATAGTTTCTTTTGCTTTCGCTTCGTCTTCAGCTGTGATGGTGAAGCGTATGCTCTTTCCTACCCGCACATTTTCAATACCATTGAATCCTAGTTTCGGAGTCGCGTTCTCTATGGTTGATCCCTGTGGATCGGCTATGCCCTCTTTGAGTTGTACTTCAACGATCGCTTCGAACTCCACGCTTCAATGTTGCCACAAGCAGAGGAGCAATATGAGTATCTTCGTATGACTTTATTGGTCACGCATTAAGAAAGTCGAGAACCCGCTTTTGTAAATGACGTACTCGTATTTCCTGATAATTTCCTAGAGTCTGCCCGCGCTTATAACTTGCTTTGAAGCCTCTGGTTTGAGCTGCAAGATTTGCGGTATCTTGATCATAAATTTTGCCCAGTGGGCCAACACCTTCAACTGTTGAATAACTTTCGTTGATATCTAATGTAATCACTTCGGGTGGGTGGGGAGCTTCCGCATCGCTTGGTCGTGGGCGCATAAAGATAAGGTCAAAGTAGCAATAATCTGGGCTTTCAGGATCTGGTCTAAATCGGTACACCATTGGAAGCGAAAGACCTGGGAAGAAAAAGGCATTTGGGAAAAGGAAGTATTCAATCGAGTCGAGGGTTAACGATTCGCTGAGGTGCGTGAAGTCATGGCCATACTTTTCACCCATTTGCTCTTGAACAATCTTTGCATAGTAGTCACGTGCTCTGACCCCCTCTGGGAGGTTGAAATCTCCATCTCCAAACATTCTCCCGCTGAGGTGGGCGAGTAATTCATCTTCTGTTCTTGGATTTTCTTTTAGAGGGCTATTAAGTCCGCGTGTGTGAATGAACCGTGAAACATTATCTCCGAAGACATCGTATTGTGTAGTTACTTCATCTCCTAAATTCCCAGTCGAATGCGTTTCTCGTACATGGTAAGCCTCAATGAATGCCTCTGCTCCAGCTTTCCAGTTGCATGGCAAATGCTTTCGTATATGCGTTTCGATATATCGATCCCCTAGTTGCCAATCTTTCCAATGCTCTGGGAGGACTCCAAGATACTCTTCAAGTGGTTCCGCATCGTGATCAAAGTTAACGAAGACAAAGCCTTCCCAGACCGCTACATTCATTTCAGGTAATTGGTGGGATTCTTGTGTGACATGGGGGAAGTCCCAAGCTCCGGGAAGGTCAACGAGTGTTCCTTCAAGCGACCACGTCCATCCGTGGAAGGGGCATCTAAGTTCTTTGCTAAAACCACACGTTCCTGGTTGTTTTAGTTGCGTTCCACGGTGCATGCATGCGTTGTAATACGCCTTGATGCTTCCATCCGTCGTTCGAACAATTAAAGAGGATAAATGCCCAACGTCGTATACGAAATAGTCGCCAGGTTCAGGAATATGGTCAACGTGGCATGCCCACTGCCACACTTTTGACCACAGCTTGTTATATTCAGATGACGCGAATTCGGGACTTATGTAGCTTTCGTATGGTAGGTCGTTATCTCCAAGGAATTCATATGACTCTTCAAGTAAGGCTTTGGGGGGAGGTGTCGGGTCGGCAAGGAGCTCATCTCGTAATGATGGGCCTTCTTGGCGTGCTTCACCTGGCTGTAATGCCTCTTTATTCCCCATAGATATCCATCATAAAACCTAAACCGGTATAACTGTCCAGTTCATGCATCAAAGTTAGTGAGAATCTAGGTGTTAACCAGGCCAGTCATCCAAGTTTTTTCCGCTTATTTTTTCGTAGCCTTCACGGTAGCGCTTTGAACTTGCGGTAATTACTTCGTCGGGTAGTTCAGGGGGAGGTGGAGATTTATCCCAATCAAGGCCATCGAGGAAGTCGCGAACAGGTTGTTTATCAAATGAAGGTGGAGTCGTTCCGGGTTCCCATTCGTCTTTTGCCCAGAATCGTGACGAATCGGGTGTAAGAACCTCATCTGCGATAACGAGTTCACCATCAACAAATCCCATCTCAAATTTTGTGTCGGCAATGATGATTCCTCGTTCTAACGCATATTCGGCTCCTTGTGAATAGAGTTCCAGCGATTTTTGCTTCGCTAGTTCCGCGATTTCAAGGCCAACGATGTCTGCGGCTTGAGTGAATGAAATATTTTCATCGTGCAATCCGTCTTCGGCTTTGGTTGATGGTGTGAATACGGGCTCAGGTAACTTCTCGGATTCTTGAAGATTGGTGGGGAGCGGAGTTCCGTGCATTGTTCCATTGGCTTTGTACTCTTTCCATGCCGAACCTGTGATGTACCCACGAACTATGCATTCGATTGGAAGCATTTCTACTTTTTTAACAAGCATTGATCTTCCTGCAATTTCGGGAACTTGGGCACTGGCCGGGAAATCAGATACATCTGTTGAAATGAGGTGGGATTTCATTGATTTTGAAAAATGCTGGAACCAAAATGCTGACATCGCCATCAATACTCGCCCTTTATCTCGGACTGGTTGGTTCATCACCACGTCAAAAGCTGATATACGGTCGCTAGTGACCATCAAGTATTGGTTGTTTCCAGCATCGTAAATATCTCGGACCTTTCCTGAATATACGTGTGGAAGATCTAATTTATAAGCCGGTTCTCTTGTCATTGATACCTCTTAAAGTATTGGTTGGGGGATATAGTTTTCTGCTTCTGGATAGCGTTCTTTTAATGCTTTGACATCTGCGGTTATAGCATCAATTTGATGCTGAACTAATCCAGTTCCTATTTCGCTTATGACCTGAAGTAGTTCTTGTTCTGTTAGTGGGAATCGTTCATCTTTACCTAAATCATGGAGAAGCATATTTTCGCCGACATCTGTGTTACGTAGAGCCAACGCAGAGGATACAGCGTGCTCTTTAATGATGTCATGGGCTTCTTCCCTTCCTAAGCCTTTAGTGAGGGCTGCGGAAAGTATTTTTGTTGTGCTGAGAAAAGGAAGGTAATGGTTCAGTTCTCTTTCAATGACCTTAGGATAAAGCCCGAAGTCATCCAAGACAGTGATAAATGTTTGCATGAGCCCGTCTATTACGAAAAAGGAGTCAGGTAGCGCAACTCGTCTGACGACTGAGCAACTTACATCTCCTTCATTCCACTGGTCTCCGGTGAGATCTGTAACCATCGAAAGGTACCCCTTCAGCACGACAGTCATACCACCGATACGTTCGCATGATCTCATGTTCATTTTGTGTGGCATTGCTGAGGAACCAACTTGCCCTTCTTGAAAACCTTCAGTGACTAGATCATGCCCAGCCATTAAGCGAAGTGTCTTAGCTAAGTTTGCTGGACCGCTTGAGAGTTGAACCAGACTGCTTATGACATTGAAATCTATTGATCTTGGATACACCTGTCCAACGCTTCGCATGGTGTTGTTGAATCCAAGGTGCTTAGCAATACTTTGTTCAAATTCTTCAACTTTTGTTTGATCACCTAATAAATCAAGAAGGTCTTGTTGCGTGCCGACAGGACCTTTCAGTCCTCTCATTGGGTATGTTTGTGAAATTTGCTCAAGTGACGTGAACGCTAAAATCATTTCTTCTGCGATATTGGAAAATCGTTTGCCCATCGTTGTTATTTGCGCAGCTACATTATGGGTTCGGCCAGTCACTGGTAATTCTGCGTATTGTTGTGCCAGGTCCGTTAAACGTGAAAGAGTCGCTACTGCGAGCATTTGGATGTGTTGGAGGCTTTCTAGTACCTGCAGTTGTTCAATATTTTCTGTTAAGTCTCGTGATGTCATCCCTTTATGTATGTGCTCGTATCCTGCTAGATTGCAGAATTCTTCGATACGGGCTTTTACATCATGCTTTACGATTTTTTCTCTCTCGAGAATTGATTCAAGATCAATATCATTTTTTGTTCTTTGATATGCCGCTATGGCTTCCTCTGGTACATCGGCACCGTTTTCACGTTGCGCTTTCAGGACGGCTATCCAAAGTTCTCGTTCAAGGAGAATTTTGTTTTCTGGTGACCAGATTTCAATGATCCGGTCACTTGCGTACCGTTCTGCTAGTACGTTTGGTATTTTCATCTATTCGCCATTTCCTCTTTGTAGATTCGAAGTTTTTCTGCGATTTCTGAATCGGTTATTCCAATCATTTGAAGAACTAAGAGGGCTGCATTCTGTGATCCGTCTATGGCTACTGTTGCTACGGGCACTCCTTTGGGCATTTGTACAGTTGCATAAAGGGCATCTTGACCATTAAGTGCCCCTCCTGAGAGGGGTACTCCTACAACAGGTAGCGTTGTGTGTGCAGCGACTACACCGGCGAGGTGAGCAGCCATTCCAGCTCCACATATGAAGGCAACGAAACCATTTTCTCGTGCTGTTGAGACGAGGTTCACTACTTTGTCAGGGTTTCTATGGGCGGAGAGAACTCTCCATTCGTATTCGATACCGAATTCTTCAAGCGTTTCTTTTGCTTTGCTCATTTTGGATTCGTCAGATGTTGACCCCATTAATATTCCAACTTTCATCTGATACTCCTCTCAGTTATGAATGTAGCCATAGTGCTTTCTCCTATCATAGATTTTTCAATTGATGTCCTTAGCGATGTCTCTCCGTTTATACATGCCTTCCCACGTAATGTGGTCTGCGCTTCGATAGGCATTGTTGCGGGCTTGTTCATGTGTTGAACCTTTTCCTGTCACAGTCATGACTCTTCCGCCTGAGGTGATCAGTTGCCCCCTATCGTTCTGTGATACACCAGCGCAGAATACTTCTTCAACTCCTGATTGGTTGCGGGCATCGTCAAGACCTTGGATTACTTTCCCTGTTTGTGGCGCCTCGGGATAACCTTCCGATGCACATACGACAGTTACCATTACGTCATCAATAAAGTCAGGGGAATGTTCTATGTTTCCTTGTGCTGCCTCTTTTAGGAGACCAAAGAGGCTTGATCTCATCCTAGGGAGGACAACTTGTGCTTCAGGGTCTCCGAAACGGACATTGTATTCAAGAATTTTTGGTCCGGACGCAGTGTTCATGATGCCTGCGTACAAGACACCTCGGTAATCAATTCCACGGTTGATGAGGGTTTGTAGAGTTGGTTGTACCGCCTCATGCATTATTTGTTTTACGAAATCTTCTGAGACGGAAGGGATTGGAGAATATGCTCCCATCCCTCCCGTGTTTGGGCCTTCATCATTATTCAGTAGGCGTTTATAGTCTTGTGCTGGTGCAAGTGGCACTGCTTTGGTTCCATCACAAATGGCTAATATTGATATTTCGTTTCCTATTAGTCCTTCCTCTATCACTACTGTTTTCCCTGCATCCCCGAAGGCGTCGCCTGAGAGATAGTTTTTGATGGTGCTTTTTGCTTCGTTAAGTGATTCTGTGACGAGAACTCCTTTGCCTGCAGCTAATCCATCAGTTTTAATAACGTATGGAAGCGGCATTTCTGAAAGGAACGCTATTGCTTCATCTTGGTTGGTAAAAGTTCCATGTTTGGCCGTTGGCACGTTTGCCTCAACGAGTAGTTCTTTCATCCAGGCTTTTGACCCTTCAAGTTGAGCTCCATCAGCTCCTGGTCCGAATACGGTTTTCCCTTGGGCGCGTAACTGGTCGGCTAGTCCATTTACGAGAGGGTCTTCGGGGCCGATAACAAATAAGTCGGCATCAATTTTAAGTGGGGATTGGGTTGTAGAATTTGGAATTCCGGGATTGCCGGGTGTTACCGTTACGTCACTATCTCGTCCGAGCACATGAGCTAACGCGTGTTCTCTTCCACCGGATCCGATAACAACACTTTTCATATACTTGTTGTCCAGTAGTTATGTTTTGGCGGGTTTTTGACTGAAGGTGTGCTTTTGTCTTTCACGATTGCCAGTTGATGTATTGCTTTCGTCCTGGTCCGACACCTATTAGGGAAATTGGAATTCCGCATTGATGCTCCAAGGCTTGTATGTAGTTTTGTGCTGCTTTTGGTAAGTCACTTGGGTTGGTTATACCGGATATGTCAGTTTTCCATCCGGGTAGTTCTTCATAAATTGGTGTTGCTTTATGGAATTCTGATTGATGGTATGGCATTTTTTCTACGCGTTCGCCATCAATGTCGTAGGCGACGCAGATTTTTACCGTTTCGAGTTCGTCCATGATATCTAATTTCGTCAGAGCAATCTCAGTGAGTGAATTCAGTCGCACTGCATGTCGGAGCATGACTGCATCAAACCATCCGGTTCGTCTTCTTCGTCCTGTATTGGTTCCGTATTCATGTCCTACGTTGACGAAATGGTCAGCAATATCATCAAACAGTTCTGCTGGGAAAGGACCTGAACCTACTCGTGTGGTGTAGGCCTTCGCTATTCCTACTATTCGTTCTAGGTGTCTTGGGCCTACGCCTGCACCGGCGCAAGCGCCTCCTGCTGTGGGGTTTGATGAGGTTACGAATGGGTATGTTCCATGGTCGAGGTCCAGGAAGGTTGCTTGTGCTCCTTCAAATAGTACGTGTTCGCCTGCTTCGAGGGCTGTATGGATTATGTCGGTGGTGTCGGCGATATAGGGCCGTACTCGTGGAAGGTATTCTTCGAGAAATATTTGTGAGAGGTTTTCTATCTCAGGGGCTAGTCTGTTGTAGACCTTAGCGAGAAGTGGTCCTTTCTCGTTGAGTGAAACTCGGAGCTTTTCTTGGAATATTTCTTGATCTAAGAGATCTTGGACTCTGATTCCGACTCTGAAAGCTTTATCGGCGTATGCCGGACCTATCCCACGTTTTGTTGTGCCTAGTTTATTCGCACCTAAATGTCTCTCGAATACGACGTCAAGTTCTTGGTGGTAGGGGAAAATTAGATGGGCGTTGCCGCTTAGTTTAAGGCGGTCGCAACTTACGCCTTTGGCTTCGAGCATGTCGATTTCTTTTATGAGTACGCCTAGATCTACGACCACGCCGTTTCCTATGACTGGTGTGATGTGGTCGTAGAGTACGCCGCTTGGTATGAGTTGAAGTGCCGTTGTTTCGCCATTGACGACTAGGGTGTGTCCGGCATTATGTCCGCCTTGGTAGCGGACAACCATTTGCATCTCTTTGGCAAAAAGGTCTGTGAATTTCCCTTTGCCTTCATCGCCCCATTGGGTACCTACGACTACGGTCGATGGCACAGGCGGTCTCCTTTGGT
>PATH01000031.1 GCA_002712325.1 Acidimicrobiaceae bacterium
AACTCTTGCAGACAGGATGTATGGGAGTATTCGTATCCTTGGATCTCTTCATGTTCTTTGTCTTCTTCGAAATTGTGCTCATTCCCATGTATTTTCTTATAGGCAAATGGGGTCATGGAAACGCACAATATGCAGCAACAAAATTTTTCCTCTACACAATGTTTGGATCTGCCTTAATGCTGGTCAGCATTGTTTCATTAGCAGTCCTACATGCACAGAACAGCGACTCTGAACTCACATTCAACCTTCTAGAAATTGCCACCAATCCTGCGATCGCAACAAATACTTCAAGGCTTCTTTTCCTCGGCTTTGCCATAGCTTTTGCCGTGAAGGTGCCACTATTCCCTGTCCATACATGGCTACCCGACGCTCACACAGAAGCACCAACTGCAGGATCAGTCATACTCGCAGGAGTCATGTTAAAACTTGGAACATACGGCTTTATCCGGTTCGGACTCTTCCTATTCCCAGAAGCCTCCCACTTCTTCGCACCCTTATTCCTAACCTTAGGAGTTATCGGAATTGTTTACGGTGCAATAGTTGCAACCATGCAAAAAGATCTAAAGCGACTTGTAGCATATTCATCAATCGCACACCTAGGATTCATCATTCTAGGTACCTTTGCGCTTAACACACAAGGTATCCAAGGCGCAACTGTGCAAATGATCAACCACGGACTTTCAACCGGTGCCCTATTCATGCTCGTCGGAATCATCTACGAACGAAAACACACACGTCAGATTTCCGAACTAAGTGGTATCCAGAAATCAGCACCTGTACTCGCTGGCGTCTTCACACTCGTAATGTTGTCTTCAATAGGACTGCCGGGACTCAATGGATTCGTAGGAGAATTCCTGATACTTCTTGGAACATTTACAGCAAACAGATGGTGGGCAGTCATCGCAGCAACAGGAGTAATCCTTGCTGCACTTTACCTACTCTGGGCATACCAGCGCGTATTCCATGGCCCTCAAAACCCAGAGGATGAACCAACGAAGGACCTCACTAACTGGGAACGTCTAACATTATTGCCCTTAATCGTGGCTATCGTCTTTTTGGGTATTTACCCTAAACCAATGCTTGACCGCATCGAACCAGCTGTTGACAAACTTGTTTCCCACATCGAAGAAACAATTGAAGATGGATCGTTCACAGAACCAGTACCAACCACTCAAAACCGAACAAACTTTAGTGATCTATTAAAACAAACCCATGAGTCACATTCTTACGATAAACACGGCGATTCGCATCACGACAGTCATCATGACCATGAATCTGACCATGATGATGGAAGCCACTCAGGAGATCACGAATGAGCGCAATAAACGTGTTAGCCCATGAGGCAATACAAACACCATCGGTAGCCTGGACAGGATTATTACCCATAATCATCCTTGCCGCAGCAGGAGTCTTGTTACTTACTATTTATTCGCTTTTCCCAGAAAAGGTAACCAACAAATTTGCCTCGGTTTACACCCAACTAGCTGCCGTCGCAGCACTTAGCAGCACGTTTTCTCTATGGGATAAAGTACAAAACAAATCTGAAGGGCCTTATTCGACCCTCGCGGGTGCGTTTGGTATAGATGGGTTCTCAATATTTGTAACAATGCTGATAACGATTTGCGTAATCCTTATCTCACCTTTAGCAGAAACTTTTCTCAAAAGAGAAAACGTTACAGGGCCGGAACCCTATGTTCTAATGCTCCTCGCAGCTACTGGCGGAATTATCATGGCCGGAGCAAATGATTTCATAATCCTCTTCCTCGGCATTGAAGTACTGTCAATATCTTCCTACATTCTAGCTGCAATGAATTCAAGACGAATTCAGTCTCAAGAAGCAGGCCTCAAATATTTCGTTCTAGGAGCATTCGCTTCAGGATTCTTGCTATACGGAATCGCTCTACTTTATGGAGCGACAGGATCAACATCATTTTCAGCAATCAAAAACTTCACACAAGAAGTTGAGTTGACAAATGACGCTCTCTTACTCGCAGCTTTAGCTTTATTAATAGTTGGCTTGGCATTCAAAGTTGCAGCAGTGCCTTTCCACTTTTGGTCACCAGATGTCTATCAAGGATCACCCACTCCATTTGTTGCCTTTATGGCTTCCGCAGTTAAAGCAGCAGGGTTTGCGGCAATCCTGAGAGTACTTTACGTCACTCTCGGGGAATACCGGGCTGACTGGCAACCTGTCATCTACGCAATTGCAATTGCCACATTACTAACTGGGTCGTTATTGGCTATCGTACAAACTGATCTTAAGCGGATGCTTGCATACTCCTCCATAAGTCACGCAGGCTACCTGTTAGTAGGAACACAAGCTGCATCAGACCAAGGAGTAAAAGCAGTTCTTTTCTATCTAGCAACCTATGCCTTCATGGTCATAGGCAGCTTCACAGTTGTAGCAATAAATTCTGGGGATACAGGAACCCAAACGAATCTTGATTCACTAGCAGGTTTAGCTACACGGAAACCATTATTGGCAATCACCTTTACCGTTTTCCTGTTAGGGCAGGCTGGAATACCGCTAACCTCTGGATTCTTTGCAAAGTTTTATGTTATCGAAGCAGCAATAGAAGAAAGATCCTACCTACTTGCCATCATCGCCATGATTGCAGCAGTTATAGGAGCATTCCTCTACCTACGGATCCTTGTAAAAGTCTGGCTTTCAGAACCAGAAAAAGGCCAAGACGATACAAAGCTCCATATCCCAACTGAAATTGGATTAGTACTCGCTATCGCAGTCATCGCCACGATGTTCTTCGGAATCTGGCCAGAACCTCTAGTGGAAATGGTCCAACGTGCTATTCCAGCGTTAATAGCGAGTTAAAAATGAATTATTCAATCTCCGCCTTCAGAAATTACTCAAGCGTAAGGGAACATACACATACGCTAAGGATGGCAAAACACAAAAAAACAAATCAAACTAAACCCTCCTTAACCACGTTTAAGCCTTCACTTTGGGCTATCTTGTGCTGTACACCTTGGTCCAAATGGCCCCAAGTAACTACTATTTATCAACGTGTCTGAATTTCTACGCAGCTATCTCACAGTCGCCGTTTTTGGCGTGCTTGCATGTGCCCTAGTCGGCGCTTTTGTAGGGCTCAGTGCTCTTATCAGACCCGCAAGAAAGCAAGACCAAAAATACCTGACATATGAATCAGGAGTTGACCCTGTAGGCACAGGATGGACACAAAGCAATATTCGCTATTACATCTTCGCATTACTGTTCGTCATGTTTGACGTCGAGGCAGTCTTCATATTTCCATGGGCAACACGCCTCGAACAGTACGGACTCTTTGGTCTCGTCGAAATGGCAATCTTCATCTTCATTCTTCTCTTAGGACTCCTATATGCATGGCGAAAAGGAGTACTTAAATGGTTCTAAAAATCACCTCACAAAGGATACGACATGGGATTAGTTGAATCTGGGAAAATGCCCAAACCACTAACAAAACTATTAAACATGAGCCGACGCTACTCAATGTGGGTATATCAATGGGGACTAGCATGTTGCGCCATCGAGATGGGAGCAGCATTTGCATCCCCACGGTATGACGTGATGCGATTAGGAGTCATCCCACTCCCTGCAAGCCCACGCCAAGCTGACTTCTTGGTAGTTTCAGGAACAGTAACTGACAAAATGGCACCCGCAGTCAGAAGACTATGGGAACAAATGCCTGACCCTAAATACGTAATCTCCATGGGGTCGTGCGCAAACTGCGGTGGACCATATTGGGACTCATACTCTGTCACAAAAGGAGTCGATCAAATTGTTCCAGTCGATGTATATGTGCCAGGGTGCCCACCAAGACCTGAAGCTCTTCTTGAAGGAATTGTTCTACTCCAAGAGAGAATCATGAACGAAGATATGGCAGAACGTTGGAAAGGTGACCCAATTGTTGTTGAGTAAAACCTTACCTACAGAATACGAACAAGGAGGAAATCATGGCTGAGATCCCCGATCACCTCCTAAAAAGAGCACAAGCAGCCAGAGAAAAAGCTGAAGCTGAACAACCTGCTGCCGGTGAGCCAGCATCAGAAGCTACAGAAACTGATACCGCAGTAGCAGTCATAGAAGAAGAAACCGTTGAAATAGATGAAAAGGCTGAGGAAACACTGAATAAGATCCTTGAGGGATTGGGCGAAAAAGTCCTCTCATCCCACATAGCCCCAAACAGAGGGCTATGGATACGCGTATCAAGCGAGAACTGGCGACAAACAGCTCAATTCCTTCATGATGAATTGGACTGCACATTCTTTGATTGGTTATCTGTGATTGACTGGATGCCATCACCATACGGGAGAGAACTTGATGCAGAGCAAGACATCGAACCCGAACAAGAACCCACTGAACCCGAACAAATGGAATGGGGATATACAGGAGGAGATACTCGATTTCAACTCATATGCCGACTCTATTCAATTACAAATGCGATAGGAATCATGGTTAAGGCGGACCTCGATGACCAGAGTCCAAGAGCATTATCCCTTATTCCGGTTTATCCAGGAGCTAACTGGCATGAAAGAGAAGCCCGAGAGATGTTTGGAGTGACTTTTGATGAACATCCTGACTTAAGGAACATATACCTACCTGGAGATTTTGAAGGCCATCCTCTAAGAAAAGACTATCCACTTCTATCCAGACGAATGAAACCATGGCCCGGAATTGTTGACGTAGAAGCTATGCCCGGAGAAGAGAAATGAGCATATCCACAGAAAATGAACAACTTGCCTACATAGCTTCACAAGCTGCTGACGCAAGAGTGAATGTAGAAGTTGAAACTGATGAGGGAATGACACTCAATTTAGGACCTCAACATCCTGCAACCCACGGGACTCTTCGAATCATCGCAAAATTAGACGGAGAAAAAGTAGTCGCCGCAGAACCAATTATGGGTTACATGCACCGAGGATATGAAAAACTCACTGAAGTTCGTACCTACCCGCAAGTAACCACACTCATCAACAGGATTGATTGGCTGGGAAGTTTCGCAAATGAAGTACCCTTTATCCTTGCTGCCGAACAACTCATGGAAGTTGAGGCACCACCGCGAGCACAATGGATACGAACTATCCTTTTCGAACTGAGCCGAATAGCTAATGTTTGCCTATTCCTAGGTGATATGGCCGTACAAGTCGGCGCAACCACACCTGTCTTTTATGCATTCCGCGACAGGGAATTCGTACTTAACCAAATCGAACGTGTCACTGGAGGACGCTTCCACCCTAATTTCGACAGAATAGGTGGACTCAAAGACGATTTACCAAAGGGCTGGATCGAAGAAACACGAGGCGCACTTGACAGAATGAAATCCTTCTGCGACGAAATGGAAGAACTCGTCTTAGGTAACGAAATATTTCAAGCCCGTACCCGTAACATAGGAGTCATCCCAGGAGACGTTGCCTTATCATATGGCCTATCCGGAGCAAATCTAAGGGCATCAGGTGTGGATTGGGACATAAGACGCGATGCCAACGTTGGACTCGTTTATGATCAAGTTGACTGGAAAGTCTGGACGCATCCTGACGGCGACTCATTCGCCAGATTTTGGGTCAGGCTTCAAGAAACACGAGAAGCTTGCAACATCATAGATCAACTACTTGGTTCGATACCTTCAGGTCCAATTATGGCGAAAGTCCCAAGGATCATTAAAGTGCCAGCTGGAGAAGCCTACGTCGCAACTGAAAACCCACTTGGAGAAATGGGCTATTACGTAGTAAGTAAAGGAGACTTGACCCCTTTCAGAGTTAAAATACGATCAGCTAGTTTTTCAAATATGTCTATCACACCATGGATCCTAAAGGACGTATTCGTTCCTGACATTATCTCCATACTCGCTTCTTTGTATTTCATTCTTGGAGACATAGACCGATGATTGAATTACTCGCACTCAACCCTTCATGGTGGCAGGAAACGTTCCTGATAAAGGTTCCCATTGGGCTCTTAGCTGTTCTACTGCCAGCGGGAACAATCGTCTACCTTTATCTATTCAAGGCCATTTCTTTCATGCAAAGCAGACTCGGTCCCATGGAGGCAGGTCCATATGGCTCGCTACAGCTACTAGCTGAAGTGGGCAAATGGATACAGAAGGAAGATATCTTCCCATCGAAGGCAGATAAGTTCGTTTTTGCAGCGGCCCCATTTGTCGTACTCATGTCGACGTTCCTACTTGTCGTAGTCCTACCAGCTGGACCAGATGCTCTTTTCGTTGACCTTGATGCAGGTATTTATTTTGCAATGGCAGTGTCCTCAGTTTCGGTTATAGGGATTTTGATGGCGGGCTGGTCATCCGCAAACAAATATTCCCTCTTAGGAGGAATCCGTGCAGCGGGCCAACTTATTGCCTATGAGTTACCTCTAATTCTCGCTGTAGTTGGCGTAGTAATTCAAGCTGGAACAATGAATATGCAAGGCATTGTAATGGCACAGGCCGAAGGAGAAATTTTTGGTTGGGGAGGAATAGGGAATCCCTTTATCCTCACCCAATTTATTGGTTTCGTGATCTTTATGATTGCAGTTCAGGCCGAACTAACCCAGGCACCATTTGACATGCCAGTCGCAGAATCTGAGTTAGTGACCGGATACCTAACGGAATATTCAGGTATTAGGTTCCTTCTTTTCTTCATCGGCGAATTTGCATCAGCAGGTGTTTTCTCTGCAATAGCTGCAGTACTTTTCTTCGGAGGTTGGTATGTCCCAGGAATCGATGCCGGAAGCCAAATATTCAATGTCATAGGACCTTTAGTACTAGCGACCAAAACGATGCTCATTGCATTCCTAATTTTCTGGTTTAGGTTTACGTTCCCAAGATTCAGAGAAGATCAGCTACAAAGGTTAGCTTGGAAGTTCCTGATTCCACTGAGTCTTGCAAATATCGCTATAACAGGCGTATTAAAGGTGGCACTATGAAACTTCTACAAAGAATCGACAAGAAACTTCATAGCATTGGAGGCTTGAACTGATGTCACAATTACCAGGAATTTTAAAGGGATTAAAAATTACGTTTAGGACCATGATTAAAACCCTCTTCCCTGACGGGCTTCTAAAGCCAATCCCAAAACCAAGCGAGGGGGCATTAACCGTTCAATACCCACACGTCAAAGAGGCACCCCCAGCCCGAGCGCGTGGGGTCATAGCTCTTCATGAAGGAAACTGTACAGCATGCATGTTGTGTGCCCGAGAGTGCCCTGACTGGTGTATATATATTGAAGGACACAAAGAGTTAGCACCCCCTCGAAGAGAGGGAGGGAAACCTCGACAAGTCAATGCTCTAGACAGGTTTGATATTGACTACTCTCTTTGTATGTTCTGCGGTATTTGTGTAGAGGTATGCCCATTTGATGCATTATTCTGGACACCCGAATACGAATTTTCCGAACTAAAGTTAGCTGACCTGCTTCATGACAAGGAAAGACTCGGAGAATGGATGGAGACTGTTCCAGATTTTGAGGAATATGAAGATGGTTCAGAACAGAAAGTAAGAAAGGTACCGCGATAATGGTTGCACAAAATGTCTTCTTCGCGATCCTTGCACTTCTTATGATCATTTCAGCGTTGAAGGTCGTCACAACAAAGAACATTGTGCATGCCGCACTATGGTTAGTACTTGTTCTCGCTGGAGTGGCCGGCCAGTTTTTATTGCTGGGCGCTGAATTTGTCGGGGTGACACAAATCTTGGTCTACATCGGTGCTGTAATCGTTCTGCTTCTTTTCGGAGTCATGCTAACGAAAGCAAGTATCGGCGAAGAAGAAAATATAAACATGCCTAATAGAGTCTTACCTGCTGTGATTGGAACACTCATGTTTGCCGTCATGTCTTATTCAATTATTGATAGCTATCGGGGAGAAGAACTTCCCAAGGAAACTGTTACAAACGCAGCAAGAGTATCTGACTCTATCTTTTCTGATTTTATCATTCCCTTCGAAGCAGTTTCTGTGCTCCTCCTTGCAGCGCTTATAGGAGCCGTTGTCATTGCTAGGAAAGAACCCGCATGACTATCGCCCAGTATCTTCTTTTGAGTTCAGTTCTCTTCTGCATAGGGATCTATGGAGTACTAGCGCGTAAAAACGGCGTAATGGTACTAATGTCCATCGAATTGATCCTCAATGCAGTGAACATAAACTTAGTAGCCTTCTCGGCACTAACAGATAATATTGCTGGAGAAGTATTCGCATTATTCGTGATAGCAATAGCGGCGGCAGAAGTAGGTGTCGGGCTCGCAATCGTTCTTTTGATATTTAGAAACAAGAAAAATGTTGATTTGTCTGAAATAGATCAGATGAAGGGATGAACATGGCAAATCTATTTACTCTCGCAGCAGCCGTACCCACCAAATCGGTACAAGCAACCGGATGGTTTCTAGAAACGGCATGGTTAATTCCTGCACTACCTGCACTGTCTTTCTTTCTGATTCTATTCTTTGGGAAAAAGATGAAATACAAAGGAGCAGAATTTGGTATCACTGCTATTGCTCTCTCATTGATTCTTGCCATTTGCTGTGTAGGTCAATGGATAAACCAAGTTGATAATGCAAGCGACAACTATAAAAAAGGATCCTCATACGAAACCGAAGAAAAATACAGTGAAACTTCAACCTCAAACCTTGAAGAAAGTGACTTGGCAGAGCCTATTGAGGTGGCATCGGCCGAGCAAATAAATGTATATGCCGCAGGAGAAGAATCCGGATACGAAGCAGTCGCTGTTGATGCAGTAATTGAAAGGTTCACCTGGTGGGAAACTGGAGGTAAGAAGTTCCAAGTTGGGATTATGGTAGATGGATTAGCGGTAATGATGCTTTTCGTCGTAACAGTAATTTCTCTGCTTGTGCATATCTATTCAACGGACTACGTGTCAGGTGACCGGAGATATACCCACTATTTCGCTTTCCTAAGTCTCTTTTCGGCTTCAATGCTTTTCTTTGTTCTGAGTGAGAATATTCTCCAAACAATCGTTGGGTGGGAACTAGTAGGCGTATGTTCATTTGCGTTGATAGGTCACTGGTGGGAAGAAAAACCAAATTCCGATGCTGCTTTGAAGGCATTTTTAACTAATCGTGTGGGGGACATGGGTCTCTTAGTCGGGATGATCATTCTGTTCTGGTCCGCAGGGTCTTGGAGTATCGTTGACATCAATGTAGCTGCCATCAATAACGAAATCGGACAAAGCACCCTCCTTATAGCCTCGTTGTGTTTAACTGCTGCAGTTATGTCAAAATCTGGACAATTCATTCTCCATACCTGGTTACCAGATGCCATGGCTGGTCCAACGCCTGTCTCAGCACTCATACATGCTGCCACAATGGTTGTAGCAGGAATATACATGGTTGCTCGACTCTATGGAGTCTTCTTTGAAGGTTACGATATTGCAGGATCTAGTTTCAATGTGCTTGCCCTTGTCGGGGCGGTAACCCTAGTTGGAGCGGGTCTATTGGCCTTTGTNCAAGATGACATCAAAAAAGTACTCGCGTACTCAACTGTCTCTCAGTTAGGTTACATGGTTATGGCACTTGGAGTAGGCGCATGGACAGCTGCAGTGTTTCACCTCTTCACTCACGCTTTCTTCAAAGCAGGTCTCTTTCTCGGAGCAGGATCCGTTAGCCACTCTGTGCACAGCTTTGATATGAAAAAATCTATGGGTGGTATGCGAAAATTCATGCCTACGACATANAAAACATTCATNATTTGCACTATTGCGCTAATGGGATTGCCACCCCTTGCTGGCTTCTGGTCAAAAGATGAGATCCTAGTAGGAACAGGTGGATGGGGCCTTTTCGGCGGAACTGGCGGAAACGGTTCCTACGTCTTCGCATTAGTTATGGGAATAATTGGTGCCGCACTTACATGCGCCTACATGACCAGAGTCATATATCTAACATTCTTTGGTGAATTCCGAGGAGATACCCACGGGCATGGAGACCCCCACGAATCGGGCAAGAGAATCACGATTCCACTTATCATCCTCTCCGTTATGGCAGTAGGAGCAGGCTTTTTGAATTTGCCAGTAGGTTTCCTTACGGGCAATACAACAAATTGGCAGGAGAGATTCGGTCACTACGTTGAACCTGTCGCCAACTATTTCCCACCAATAGCGCATGGCACACCGAGCTGGACTCTAGCGATTTTCTCAACTCTTGTCGCTCTTACAGGAGTAGGCCTGGCGGCGCGCTACTTCTTCATCAAAGTCAATGCCCAAAGTCCAGCAGCAACGGAACTCGCTAACGGACTAACTTCAAAAAATAAATTGGCAAAAGCTGGGCATACCGTTCTTAAACAAAAATACTATCTGGATCACCTTTATACTGACATTATAGCTAACGGCACTAAGGGTCCCGTTGCAGATGCAGCGTACTGGACGAACCAAAAAGGTATTGATGGACTTGTCAACCAAGTTGGAAAACAGGCGGCAAATTCAGCGACCTTTGTTTATGAAAAGATTGACCAGAACTTGGTTGACGGAGCGGTAAACCTCTCAGGTAAAGCATCTGAAGGTCTTGGTGAAACCACTCGTACTATTGTTCAACGCGGCAAGGTTCACCAATATGCCGCCATTATGTTCGCAGCCACCACAATATTGGCTGGCTTNTTTATTGTGTTTGTCTAGGAGAAACTGATATGGATTTTGATAANAANTGGCTCCTCAGCCTNATGATNTTTCTTCCGCTNGCGGGGGCAGCTGCCGTNATGGCNANCCCGAAAGCGCANGAAGATTTAATTAAAGGNNTNGCCCTTCTNACAACNCTNATAACGGCNGCACTNGGNGCATTCATGCTCATCGTNTTTGACTANGGAAAGTCAGCNGATCTTCAATTCGTTGTNGATGAGGANTGGATAGGNGTNATAAANAGNCGNTANATNNTAGGNGTTGATGGAATGTCNCTACCGCTCATAGCNNTAACGGTATTCATAGTTCCNTTNTGCATNTTCTATACATTCGGNCATTTCCCNGANCCACGNAACCCNAAAGCNATNCTCTCANTAATTCTTATTCTTGAAACAGGAATGATCGGAACTTTCGTANCNCAAGACCTNATNCTNTTNTTNGTNTTCTTCGAAGTAGTNCTCNTNCCAATGTTCTTCATGATCGCAGTATGGGGCGGNGANGANAGANGNTACGCATCTTTNAANTTCTTCCTNTANACCATGTTNGGTTCCGCNTTGATGCTNGTAAGNTTCCTNGCTCTNTACTTCCTAGCNGACGGAACAATCGTNGGNGANCAAGCACAAACCTTCTCGATGGTNGCCNTNTCNGAAGGAGCTACNCTNGGAATNAGCCGNACAGCNCAACTTTGGATATTTGCAGGNATGTTCGTNGGATTTGGAGTNAAAGTCCCAATGTTNCCNTTNCATACATGGCTNCCNGACGCNCACACNCANGCTCCNACAGTAGGGTCNGTNATACTTGCNGCAGTGNTNCTNAAANTAGGAACNTATGGNTTNATCAGAATCGCNATNCCAATGCTNCCAGAGGCCGCNGCNGCATGGGCTCCNTTCATAGGCNTGCTNGCAGTNNTNGGAATCATATANGGGGCNCTTGGATGTNTNGCNCAACGCGANATGAAACGNCTNATAGCTTTCTCTTCAGTAGCCCANATGGGNTTCGTAATGCTNGGAATTGCNACACTCACTGACTTCGGTATAAATGCTGCAATCTTTGGAATGGTTGCCCACGGCCTAATCACCGGAATGCTATTTTTCCTTGCCGGTTCTATGAAAGATCGCTACCACACACTGGATATGAATCGGCTTGGCGGCCTACTCATATCAGCACCTCGAATGGGTTGGATATTAGGATTCTGTGCGATGGCTTCTTTAGGCCTACCAGGATTAGCCGGATTCTGGGGAGAATTCCCAGCTATTCTGGCTAGCTACAACCCAGCAGCAATTCTTTCAGAAACCACTTTCCGGGTATATATGGTCGTAGCCGCTTTAGGTACGGTTCTAGCAGCAGGGTACCTTCTCTGGATGTTACAAAAGACAGCAATGGGGACTCCCACTGATGAGTTCAAAGATAATCCCGAAATTACAGATGTGAAGAGGTATGAGTGGATCACATGGGCTCCTATTCTTGCTCTAATTCTCTTCTTCGGGTTATATCCAAGACCAATCTTCTCAACAACTGATGACGCTGTCGTGAAATCATTGACCGTTGATATCCAAGGTCAAGAAGTTGAGAATTGTCTTGAAAGTAATGGAGAGACAGCAGGAAAAGATTGCTTTACCAGCATCAGGAATCTTCTTGAAGAGGCAGGTAAGTAACACATGCTAACTGCAGCATCCGCCCTAGGGAATCTCCTCGCCTCAACTCCTGAGTTTGTTCGACCCCCAATCGATTGGCATGCAGTCGCACCAGAGCTTTGTCTTTTGGGTGGTGGAGCCATCATAACTTTAGTTGACGTTATTTGGAGAGAAAAGGGAAGAGCAATGACCTCAGCTCTAGCTGGATTATTCCTACTTGCCCCACTGATACCAATTCTCACACTCGCCATAGATTCAGAAGACAGAAGCATGTTTAACGGCGCTTTCATCGTTGACAAATACTCGCTCATCGTCAAAGCAATTTTCTTGCTGAGTGGCTACTTAGTGGTTCTCCTTTCCACAAATTACATAGCTGAAGGAGAATACTGGGAAAACGAATACTACGGGATGCTCGTATCCTCAATCCTGGGAATGGTCATCATGGCCTCGGCCCGAGATCTAATCACAATATTCGTTGCGCTAGAACTACTCTCAATACCCGCATATATGTTAGCGACATGGCGGAAAAGAGACCTTAAGAGCAACGAAGCAGGATTGAAATACTATTTAATGGGCGTCTTTGCCTCAGCAATCATGCTGTATGGAATGTCACTTATTTTCGGAGTTAGCGGAAGCACAATACTCCAAGAAATAAATAGCTCAATTGGCTCTGGCGAATCAAGCACCTCAATAATCACTCTAGGAATAATATTCGTTGTAATCGGTTTTGCTTTCAAAGTCTCAGCTTTCCCTTTCCACACCTGGGCCCCAGACACATATGAAGGAGCCCCAACCCCTGTAACAGCTTTCCTAGCAGTAGCCTCCAAAGCAGCAGGTTTCGTAGCCCTAATGAATCTCGTTGTTGTCGGTTTCTTTGACAGAGAAGACGTATTCCAGCCACTGCTTTGGATACTTGCTGCATTGTCGATGACTGCAGGGAATGTAATGGCGCTTCGACAAACAAACCTAATACGCCTGATGGCTTATTCAGGCATCGCTCAAGCAGGATTTATGCTGGCACCCCTAGCCGTAGCTGGTGAGAGTATAGAGATTGCCGATAAGTCTGTTTCTGCAGTCGTTACCTATCTAGCTATTTACGCAGCAATGAATCTCGGAGCATTCGCAATTATCTTATCGGTTGCAAGAACAACCAAGTCCGGTCAAATTGAAAGCTACAACGGGCTATTTAAAACATCACCTGCTCTCGCAGTAATGATGACAATCTTCTTAGCCTCACTTGCCGGTGTGCCTCCACTCGGAGGCTGGTTCGCTAAATTCTCAGTCTTTACCTCTTTAACAAGTGCCGATACAAGTTGGGGCTACGGGTTAGCCGTCATAGCCGCAATCAATGCCGTTATAGCGTTTGGCTACTACGGTCGGATAGCCATGAAAATGTGGGTTGAAGAACCACACCATTCACATACGTCAGAAATGAAAGTTCCAGTATCGCTATCAACTGCACTTGTCATCACCGTGGCAACAACTTTAGCTTTCGGAATCGTACCCGGAATTATCACCCACTTCACGGACGTCTCCCTCATCTCGTTAGCAATGTAGCACCTGCGGCAAAGAGACTAAATGCTGTAGCCTAGAAGCGAATCAGCATGACACTTACGCAAAAAATAAAAACGAAAATAAAAGAGAACGGGCCTATAAGTTTCAGCGAATTTATGAAATTCGCTCTCTATGACGAGATTGAAGGGTTCTACTCTCATGGTGGCGCAGGAAGAAAAAAAGACTTTATCACTAGCCCTGAAGTAGGGCCATTATTCGGAAAAATTATCGCTGAAGCGATCGATAAGCTCTGGATAGAGTTTGGCCGGCCATCCCATTTCACTTTTCTTGAATGCGGAGCTGGACCAGGAACACTAGCCAAATCAATTTTACGATCTCAGATGAAGTGCAAAAGTGCACTTAAGTACATTGCTGTAGAATCTAGCTCTCAACAAAGCCAAAGTCACCCAACCACAATACAGACACTTCCATCAATGCCGGAAGAAATAGAGATTGGCATTATTTTCGCAAACGAGCTTTTAGACAATATGCCGTTCGATATTTTCGAGTCACAAGATGATGGTTCTTGGATGGAAGTAAAAGTCACAGTAGAAAATGAAAACATCGCCGAAATATTAATACCAAATAACAAGAATGCTCCGTCTTACAAACTGGGAAAACCGAATGCACGAATTCCCGTCCAGCGAGAAGCACAAAGATGGCTCAAAGATGCCTTAGCAATCTTGCAGAATGGAAGAATCATCGTAATTGATTATGCAGTCGATAGCTTTAGGTACCAGCAGAAGGAAAACTGGTTAAGAACATACCACCAGCATCAAACAAACGGTAACCCGCTAAAAAATATTGGACAACTAGATATCACCACCGACGTCGACATAAGTCAGTTATCTGAAGTGTTACCTCCTGATTCAACCAAAACACAAGCTCAATGGTTACAAGAATTAGGGATAGAACATTATGTAGAGAAGAGCAAACAGCAATGGAAAAAACATGCTCATAATCCAGACCTATCAGCCTTTGAAGCAAGAAGCGCAATAAGGGAGTCTGAAGCACTCACAGACCTCAGCGGACTAGGCTCATTTAAAGTGCTTGAATGGCTAGTGAAATCATCACCATAGGTCGCCTATAACTAACTGACCGAGTAATCTCTAACCAAATAAATAAATGAGGTTATATGTCGGACAATCAAGCCATTGAAGAGTTCTATATAGAAAATAGAACTTTTCCACCACAAGAAACCTTTGCTTCAAAAGCTTTACTCAATAACCCACAAATCTATAACGAAGCGTCTGAGGATTATTTGGCGTTTTGGGCTAAACAAGCAAGAGAATTACTTACATGGGATAAAGACTTCACCAATACTCTTGAATGGAATCTCCCATATGCTAAGTGGTTTTCAGATGGCGAACTTAACATTTCATATAACTGCCTTGACCGCCATGTTGAAAATGGGAAAGGCAACAAGGTGGCGTATCACTGGGAGGGCGAACCAGGCGACACACAGTCAATTACTTATCAAGAATTACTAGATGAGGTGTCAAAATTCGCCAATGTCTTAAAGCAATTCGGACTCAAAAAAAATGACACCGTAGCCATTTATATGCCGATGATCCTTGAACTCCCCATAGCGATGCTTGCCTGTGCACGTATCGGTGTCGCTCACTCAGTCATATTTGGCGGTTTCAGCCCCGATGCGATCATAGATAGGTGTGAAGATGCAGAAGCAAAAATGATCATCACGGCTGATGCCGGATATCGCAGAGGAGACCCGTCAGCTTTAAAGATCAATGTTGACGCAGCGCTAGAAACTGGTGCCCAATCCGTTGAAACGGTAATAGTTGTCAATCGGTGCAACATCGACGTCACCATGAAATCTGAAAGAGACTTTTGGTGGCATGACGTAATGAAAGATGCAATGCCAATATGTGACCCTGAGCCAATGCCAGCAGAACAACTTCTCTACCTCCTATACACATCAGGCACTACTGCTAAGCCCAAAGGGATTATGCACACCTCCGCTGGCTACCTAACGCAGGTTGCTTTCACCCATAAATATGTATTTGACTTGAATCCAGATACAGACGTCTACTGGTGCGCAGCTGATATCGGATGGGTAACAGGTCACAGCTACATTGTCTACGGCCCGCTCACGAATTGCACGACTTCAATTATGTATGAAGGAACTCCTGATACCCCCAGAAAAGAACTCCGAAATGGAGAGGAAAGAACGCAGTGGTCCAAAGATAGGTTATGGGACATCATTGAACGCTATAAAGTAACACAGCTTTATACTGCTCCCACCGCTATCCGAACGTTCATGAAATGGGGAAGCGATGAGTTGTTGAATCATGATTTATCCTCATTACGAGTTTTGGGAACAGTCGGAGAGCCTATCAATCCCGAAGCTTGGATGTGGTATCACCAGCACGTAGGTGGCAGTAATACTCCGATAGTTGACACTTGGTGGCAAACCGAAACAGGGGGTCACATGATAACCCCCATGCCAGGTATCACAACAACAAAGCCAGGGTCTGCGTGCTTCACCATTCCAGGAATCTTTGCTGAAGTTGTAGACGATGATGGAAACAAAGTTGAACAAGGAGGCGGATATCTAACAATCACCCACCCTTGGCCTTCAATGTTGCGGGGAATTTGGCGGGACCCAGATAGGTATTTTGAAACTTATTGGAGCACATACGAAGGAAAATACTTCGCCGGCGATGGAGTAAAAATCGATCAAGATGGCTACCTCTGGCTGCTAGGTAGAGTTGATGATGTGATGAATGTCTCCGGACATAGAATTTCTACTGCTGAAATCGAATCTGCACTGGTCGATCACCCAGCCGTAGCAGAGGCAGCTGTTGTAGGCGCCGCCGATGAAACGACTGGACAATCAATAATTGGCTATGTCATTCTGCGCGAAAGTTTTGTAACATCTGAAGACCTCCGCAATGAAATACGAACACACGTAGCTGAAAAACTTGGACCCATCGCTCGCCCTAAAGCTGTTTTTCTCGTCCCAGATCTACCTAAAACAAGATCAGGAAAAATTATGAGACGACTACTTCGAGACGTAGCTGAGGGCCGCAACCTTGGCGATACAACCACTCTGGCTGATCAAAGCGTTGTTGCCGCAATCCAAGAAGGCGCCCAACACTCAGACGAAGATTAAGTTACAGGAAAAAACCGACTTAAGAAATCAACTCCATGATCTCTCTGGCAACCATTGGCGCAGCATTCTGATTCTGCCCAGTAACAATATTTCTATCTACTTCCCACCAATTCGCAAACGGGTCCCTAAATCGATGAGCGCAACGATAATCAGCCCCAAGTCGCCGTAATTCCGTTTCTGGATGATGAGGAGTCTCAGTTATTCGCAAATCCCTAACCTGCTTATCGGTTACGCCCGTAACACGCCGCCCTTTAACCAAGGGCTCACCATTTGAATTTTTAGCTTTAAGGAAACCAAGAGGCCCATGGCAAACTCCACCAAGAATCTTTCCTTTCTGATTCGCTTCCGTGACTTTCTCACCTACTATCTCAGAAAATCCAAGATCAAATGCTGCTCCCCAACCCCCAGCAAAATAAATGACATCATAATAATCAATATCTACATCAACCATAGCCAAAGATTCAGATAGGTTTTTTTGGAGATGGCCATCATTGAGAGCTCTATCGTCATAACGAGTTCGAACTACTGGAAGGTAAGACTGCGGGTCAATGGGCACCACACCTCCCAGCGGACTTGCAATATCAACTTCCATTCCGGCATCGCTCCAGATGTAATAGGGAACAGTCATTTCCGATGCAAACACTCCGGTTGATTTGCCATTAGACATTTGACCAGTATTTGTGCACACAATTAGTGCTCGTTTGCCGGTTACGTCTTTCACGAACTCCTCAGTATCTTCAGGATGCATTCCGACTTTACGAAGGATTGCGCGTAAACCTCGAGCCAGAGCTGGTGGCGTCTTTCCTGCTAATTGTGCCTCAGGCGGTTTTCTCTTCGCATAGGGACGAGGAGTATTGCGTTTAGGTAATGAATAAATCTTCTCCTTGTGAAGTCGTCGCTTCATGTATTCAAATACATCCTTTGCCTTAGGTTCTTTCCACAGATTCGTTGATTCAGTAGGGTCATTTGTTAAGTCGTATAGCTCATATTGGTCAGGAACTTTCTTAGTCCTGTAAGTTTCACCCATTGCACCCGAAGACGATAGATTAGCTCTATTTGGGATAGTCCATGTTTCCGGATCATCATGAGCGCGAGTAATTTTCCATAAAGAGGAATTGATTCCAGGAATTTCGCCATCAATAATCTTGACAACGATTCCTTCAAAGTTAGTGCTTACATGTGGAGCGACTTGTATTTTTAATGGTCGTGGAGGATTATCTGCCATACCAAGGCCACGGGCCATTCCGGAAGCAAGAGTGTCGCCCTCAAGCATATTATCTCGTGTCATAAAGTAGACTGCTCTATCCTTATACTCCTCTGTCTCGGGGTCGGTTAGTAACGGACTTAGGTCTTTGCCTGGAAGAGGGTGGAATTCTGAGAATAAGGGAGCTAATCTTCTTCCAAGCTCATGCTGGTCTAGCCCTGCAAGTGCTAAAGCAGTTGGTATCAAATCAACATGCGAAGTTGGAACCGTATCGACGATGCCCTTTGGAGCATTTTCGTTTCCATACTTAACAATTTCAAATGGAACTCTTGTGGCTTCATCATAAAGATTAAACCATTTCTGATGAAGGCCACCATGAGCTCCCAATAAATCCCCGTGATCCGAAGTCCTAAAGATAACCTTCTCTCGTGAAGTATCAACAGTCAGTGCTTTCCTAACCCTGTCAAGAGGGCCATCAACCTCAGCATGTAAACGATAGTAAAGATTCCTATATTCCTGCTCATTGTTTTCATAGGTTGATTGCACTACTCTTTGCGGGCCATACCCAGAATAGTAAGAATTCTTGTATGCAATCTGGGCGGCAGGCTTTGTAGATAAATCCTCATAACGCGTTGGAGGTGCAGGGATATCTGGAGGGTCAAGATCAGATGCTGTAATTGGATTGCTGTCCGGCCTTCGCATAAACATAGGCAAGAGCACAATGTCATGAGGGTTGACAAAACTCACAACTAATAGGAAAGGCTTGAGAGCATCTTCATCACCTAATTCACGATTCAAGTATCTTTCTTCTAGCCATTTGACGGTTCTATCGGCGATCAGCGGATCGCGAATAAAGCCCGAATTAGCTAGAGGCGCTCCATGGGGTTCAGGCCCAACCCAACCCGAGAAACCAAATTCGTTGAGGGGGTTCTCCTCTAGATAGCGGTCAACAGCGTCCTGGAGAACAGTCCCATCAGCCGTGTTAGAAGCTAAGGGATTTCCTGTGCTCTCGTCTATAAGGTCGGCATGGCTTATGTGCCATTTGCCATCATAATGAGTGTCATAACCTGCCGCTCTAAACCAATGGCCAATTGTTGGAACCTCCCGAGGGAGTAACCACCTCATCCGAGAATCATGTTCATCTTTTCCTAACCCATTAGTTTGTGTGACACCGTGTACATCCGGGAATTGACCGGTAAACAGCGTCGGGCGACTCGGCACGCATGCCAAAGAACCGGTGTAATGTCGATTAAAACTCACCCCGTTTTTTGTGAACCAATTCCTTCCGGTAAGTGTTCTATCTCGCCACTCTAAAACTTTTGATGTTTCATATGGCGGGATTGCTCGCTCTTCATCAGTCATGAAAATAATTACATCGGGCTGGTTTAAATTACTCATCTCGAGATTCCAATTCCTCAATCTTTTGCTCCAAAACAGATATTTGATTTTCAAGTTTTATTAGCGGCTGTACATCTTCAATAAATATCTTTAGATCTTTCAGCATGCCCCTATTGATTCTCCCAAATGCTAAGCAAGCTAAACCAGCAATAGGGGTGACAGGTCGACGAATAGGAACGATTTCAATAGTTAGCGATAATCGAACTCCAATTTCGCTTGGCTCGAGCGACCAACTATTTAAAACTTGTTTAAAAACAGGAGGTAACCCCCGTATTTCGTATGATAGATGCCTTAAATCCTCCCATATTGTCACATGCTCGGTAACTGAAGAATTGCCAGTCTGTATCCTACGGCAAGTTCCTATCCCTTCAAGCTGCTCTGAGAGGAGACAGGAGTGAGATACGTTATCAGCCCAGTCTGAAATACTCTCAAACGATGCCAAAACTTCCCATGCTTCAGCAACCGAACTAGCAATATCAATTTTCTTTGTAATACCCGGCATCAGATTCCTTCAAACACTAGTAATCATAATAACGATCATTATTAATAACAAACTGCTCATTTCAAATGCTGTACCGGCGAAGCAGGAGGAAGAAAAATCAAGCGTAGTAACCGCTATACACAGAAACCGCAGGGATACCTTGTTCCTTGAACATCGCAATGTTCTTTGGGTCATCATCGAAAACTAGGATCGGATCAAAAGAGGCAGCTGAGATTTCATTGATTGCTAAGAGCTTCATCTCTGCAGAACTCTTATGGTCTTGTTCAGAACGCATGATCAGCGCATTCCAATCAACGTCATGACGCTTCAACCAATCAAGAGTTTCTGATTGGATCGTCACAGGACGTGCAGTGAGAATAATTACACCCTGCAATTGATTAATAAGATTAATGAGTTGTAAACCCGAGTAAATAGGGGGGTCTTGAGTGCAAGCGGAAAAGAACCCATCCCAATCTTTTTCGGATTTTTTTAGAAAGTGTTGTCGATGAGATGCATCGCTAATAACTCCATCAAGGTCAAAAATAACCACTTCGCTTCCTTCAGGAAGCTCTTTATTCCAAGCCCACACTGGCATTATGGCTCCATGCAGTATTCGCTAATCACGGAAATTTCCAAATTGTAATGGGATGCCAAAGTCATTTTCCTTCAGTGTATTGATGACAGATTGTAAATCATCTCGCTTCTTTCCTGAAACGCGGACTTGATCACCCTGAGTTTGAGACTGGATACCCTTAAGCCCCATTCCTTTAATAAATTTATTTAGTTCTTTTGATTTCTCAGAATTTATGCCGGATGCTAAGGCAATAGTTTGACGTCTCCTGCCACCAGAGGCATCTTCAACCTGCAGGTGATTTAGTGCCTTGAGAGAGACTTTTCGCTTAACCAATTTTTCTTCAAGAACCGTTCGCAGGGCATTTAGTCTGTCATCTGAGGATGACTCAATATTTATACTTTCTTCTAAAAGATCGATAGAGCTAGAGGTATCTTTGAAGTCATAACGCTGTCCAACTTCTCTGGAAGCTTGATCTGTTGCATTTCTGACTTCTTGCATATTGACAGTTGAAGTGATGTCAAATGTTGGCATGGGGGTCCTCTCTTCTTTTATATCTACTAAATTATTAAGACTCGTGTATTGAGATCAACTTAACGGACCAAATTAATAGTTGAAATAAAACAAATTAATTTTCTGAGCTCGAATAGGTGGGATCTTGAAAGTCAAGCGCTAGTATTCCCACTTCAGGGTCGGTGCCCGAGCGGCCAAAGGGAACGGGCTGTAAACCCGTCGGCGTTAGCCTTCGGAGGTTCAAATCCTCCCCGGCCCACAAAATTTATACATAACAGGTCGCTC
>PATH01000032.1 GCA_002712325.1 Acidimicrobiaceae bacterium
AAAACTCGCTTTGACGGGATTAAATCCCGTCAAACATACACAATTTGGAGCGTCAAGCTTTCAAGTCTTACAACAAGCACAAAACCCGTCTGACAACCTTCCTAGAAGACCGGGCGTAACCAGAAAACGTCCCTTATGGTAATGTTTCACGTGAAACTTACTGGAATGTGTTTCACGTGAAACATACAAATAATTTGAAAAATTGACACTAATTCCTCAGGTGATAAAACTAAAGAAATCATTAAGTTCAATATGTTCTGAACAGGGGAAATAGACAAAATGGAAGATCTCTTAAGTAATAAAAGACACCCTTCTTCCTTGAATAAGACACCGAGAGTTATAACAGTAGCAAACCAAAAAGGGGGGGTGGGTAAAACCACGACAGTTGTAAATGTTGCTACATGTTTAGCTGAAATAGGGAATAGGGTCTTAATTGTCGACTTTGACCCGCAAGCTAATGCCACTTCTGCTGTTGGTATTGAACCAGGCACGTTTAAGGAATCAATATATGAAGTGATTCTAGGTAATGCTTCAATGAAGGATTGCATTATCCAGACGAAATGGAAAGAGCTCTCAATTGCCCCCGCAACTATAGATTTATCGGGAGCTGAAATTGAGCTAGTTTCAGCTTTTAATAGGGAGAGATACTTAAAAACAGCGATATCTGACGTTATTGACAATTATGACTATGTTTTTATTGACTGCCCCCCATCAATTGGTCTACTTACAGTTAATGCACTAACCGCAGCTGATGAAGTACTTGTTCCAATCCAATGTGAGTATCTAGCACTAGAGGGATTAGGGCAACTCATCAACAATGTTGAAAAAGTCAAAGCTCACTTGAATGAAAAGCTACATATTTCAATGATTGCGCTCGTAATGTTTGATGGGAGAACAAAATTAGCTTCTCAAGTTGTTCAAGAGGTGCGTGACCATTTTGGAAACAAAGTATGTAATCAGGTTATTCCTAGATCTGTTCGATTATCTGAAGCTCCTTCGTTTGGGCAACCAATCATTTATTTCGACCCTAAAAGCCGAGCAGCAATAGCTTATAGAGCTTTAGCAAAGGAGATATCAAGTGTCACGTGAAAAGACTGGCTTGGGGAAAGGCCTAGGGGCTTTAATTCCATCAACATCCCCGTCGACAGAAAGGTCATACTATTCAGAAACAACTGGGTATCAAGAGGTACCGATAGGGTCTATTTCTGTCAATCCGTATCAACCTCGCGATATTTTTGATGAAGATGCTTTAAATAGTTTGTCGTTGTCTATTCGGGAAGTTGGTGTTCTTCAACCAGTTTTAATTAGACGGAAAACCTCAGACACTTTTGAGTTGATTGCGGGGGAAAGACGATGGCGTGCAGCTAAAAGAGCAGGCTTAGACAAAATTCCAGCGATAGTTCGAGATGTTGAAGACTTGACTTCTTTGGAACACGCGCTTGTTGAAAATCTTCATCGACAAGATCTGGGACCACTTGAAGAGGCAGCGGCCTACCAACAATTAATAGATGATTTTCAATTAAGTCAAGAATCAGTAGCAAAGCGTGTTGGGAAGAGTAGGCCAACAATTGCTAACGCATTACGGCTTCTTCAGTTGCCGTCATCNGTTCAAGGTTTTCTTCTCGANGGAAGGTTAACAGCTGGGCANGCTCGTGCACTTTTAGGTTTATCTTCTCGCCAGGAACAAGATCAACTTGCAAGCAAAATAGTTGAAGAAAGTTTGACTGTTCGTGAAGTCGAAAAGATTGTACGCGANGGCAATNTTTCTACAAAAGGGAAGAAGAAAGGGTTAACTAGTAAGTCCGCAGCTGAACTTGAAGTGGAAAGAATACTCAGCGAGCTTCTCTCTACGCGTGTGGGGGTTACGATCGGTAGCAAAAAGGGAAAAATTACTATTGACTTTGCCAATAGTGATGATTTAAGTCGAATACTTAATATTATTGAAAACCCTTAAAGCCAATNAAANAAAGGCTTAAAAGGGTAAGTCTAAACCTTTAATATAGACTTTNATGTTGTGCAGAGGTTGTTATCCCCAGTTTGGGGAAAAACCTGTGATTTTCCTTGAAAAAAATGCTCTGAACAGGGAAAACGTTCTTTTTGTTGGATTTATTCAGGAATTTCTTCAAAAGGCTCAGAAAACCAAGATGAAACGGCATCAATTAACATTTTCAGCAGTATTTGTGAGTCTGTAATGAGTTCTTCTGTAGAGCCATATCTAATTACAACAGCTGGCATACGTGTTTCCCTGAGTATCTTTTCGCTATTGCCAATAGTGTCAATANTTTTCCCAGTGTGCTGTAAAAAATTTCTAGCGAANAACTCGGTGAAATGTGTTCCACCAGGTGATGCAAATCCTTTGGCCGANTAGAAGGAAATTGTTTTTTCATTTTCTAACGTAGGAAAAATACCGATGTAGAGATCNATATTATTTTTGTTACAAATGGCTGCCTGTACTGATTCATCGTAATGACTAACCACCTCAACTTTGATGTGCGACTCTCGCATTTTCTTTGCAAACCCATCAACTATGGGGGAGAATCCTCCTAGGTGTCCAAGTGCAANCGATGGCATATCATCAGATCTCATTTTTGAAATAATTTTTTCTTTCTCCTGAACAACAGCCACTGAGCCTTGTTCAACTCGTTCACCCAGTCGTTTTAAAGCAGTCATACAGTTCGGTCCAAAAATTGCATCGACTACTAAACCNGAATTTCTTTGAAATAGCTCAACTGCGTTTTGCGTATCAGGACCGAAAATACCATCAACTTTCCCTGGGTTAAAACCAAGTGCACCTAGTGATCTTTGAAGTTCTGCAATGTCTTCCCCTCGTAACATGGGGCGACTGAGATATAAGAGCCTATCCCCAAGNACATGACTATTCTCCACCAAGACATCCCATGTCCTTTGATCACATTTGCCAGAGATCGGCAGCTTCCGTTCTTCTTGAAATGCCATGATTGANTTTTGTGTTTTTTCCGTAAACGAATCAAGAGGTTCAGCGATATCAAAATCTAATGTTCCAAGCATTCGNTGCAACTCTCTGATACGCGAACCAGTATCACCTAAACCAAGTGCATTAGATTCATTGGGTTGATTTTCCATAATTCCGCATTCAAATAACTACGGGGTGTAGTTTATCGGCTTCAGCGTATATGGAAAGTTAGATAAATTCGGAAAGGTCCTCGAGAAGAGCGTCCTTTGATTTTGCTCCTACGATTCGTTTAGTGGGAACCCCTTCGTCAAAAACGATCAGAGTTGGAATACTCATCACTTCAAATCGGCGNGCAATATCGCCAGCTTCATCTACATTNAGTTTCGCAATCTGTATGTGTTCTCCCTGTTCAGAGGCTATTTCTTCCAAAATAGGAGCAATCATTTTACATGGTCCACACCATTCAGCCCAGAAATCTACAAGTATGGGTTTATCGGAAGCATTCACAACCTCGTCAAAGGTGCCGGCAGTAAGAGTTGTAGTTGAATCAGACATTTTGTCTCCAGTTTGATTTAAAGAAAAGCTNTAAGCTAAATGTAGTGGTGAAACTAGTGTTTGTGGGGAACATGTGACAAGTTACCCTGCGTGTTCTTCTAACCAGCGTTCAGCGTCTATTGCTGCCATGCATCCAGATCCTGCAGCTGTTATTGCTTGACGGTATGTGAAGTCTTGAACATCTCCACAAGCAAATACACCATTAATATTTGTTCGTGATGAATCGTGTTCTGTTTTGATATAACCATTTTCGTGTAAAGATAATTGATCCTCAAANATTGAAGTATTTGGAGTATGCCCTATAGCTATNAATAAGCCAGTGANGCTAAGCGTGGATTCTGTTTTATGAGTTACGTTTTGAACCNTNACACCTTCAAGTTTGGTATCTCCGATATATTCTGTTACTTCATGATTCCAAAGAAATTCAATTTTAGGGTTGGCAAATGCCCGATCCTGCATAATCTTTGATGCTCGAAGTTGATCACGCCGGTGAATAATTGTCACTTTGCTGGCAAACCGTGATAGAAACATNGCTTCTTCNACTGCAGAGTCNCCTCCGCCAACAACAGCTATTTCTTGATCTTTAAAGAAAAAACCATCGCAAGTAGCACAAGTTGAGATTCCATGACCTACTAGTTCTATTTCATTAGGGAGATTGAGCATCAGAGCTTTAGCACCAGTCGAAACAATTACTGAGTCAGCAGTAAACGTTGGGTCTATTAATGCTGGATCACCTACCCATATTTCAAACGGAGAAGCATGGAGGTTCACTCGCGTGACTTTCTTTGTCAACAATTCTGCTCCAAATCGCTCTGCCTGTGATCTAAAATTAGCCATTAATTCCGGACCCATAATCCCTGTAGGAAATCCAGGATAATTTTCAACATCAGTGGTTAGCATAAGCTGACCACCGGGCTGGTCACTTGTAGATGATGGCTCTCCCTCAATNACTAAGGGTTTTAGATTGGCACGAGCAGTGTAGATTGCAGCCGTAAGCCCAGCTGGTCCTGACCCGATAATAACAACCTCTTTATGCTCAGACATCATTCCCTTTCATATCAGAAACACCTTTTTTAGGTATCGCTGCACCCCTTGGNCTCCTCCTCCATATCAAAAGACCAATGGTGGACCATAACGTAGCGCTTAAAAGGTAAACGAACCAAACTGCTCTTCCACGATCTGAAAAGACCCAGAGATCAAAAATCTCTATAAGGCCTCGANTAATTCCTATAAAAAGAAATGGAAGTGCTATCAAAAAAATAATTGCTGCAGTTAACCCATAAACCAATGTTCGACTTANACGAATNGCAGGACCCGAGGTTTTNGTCCGGACGTTTTCTACTTGNTTAACTATTTTAGANGTAATTAGCGTTTCAAGAGATTCACTCGAGCTTTGACCGCTTGACTGAAAATTATCTGATTCGACCATGTGGTGAGAATACCCGCTTAGAGCAAGTTTTGATTAATTTATTTCCACTTTTATATGTGTCATAACATCCATAATNAGTATTTTGATGCAGGAACGAAATATTTANCTTATGAATTATGATCTACTTCAATAATTAATTGAGGTGGATCCATAGTTTGATATGACCTAAAAATACTATTTGGTTCCATTCCAAGGATAAAGGTTAAGTTAGCCTCAAAGTCGCCAAAGTAAACGCCAGTGAGGTTGGATTCATCGGCTGTAATTGTTTGTGAAAATGAACCCCAAGAAGGCTCGTAACCCGTCTCATCACTCCACACACCACCGCGTGCTGCAACATTAATTACAATGTATTCACTTATTTCTGTTGGTAAGACATAAGANTCTTCTTCCATCAAAAACTCACCATTTATTTCTATTGCATATGGCCCAGGAAGCATTGAAAGAGGATCTTCACTTGTTGCTACAAACTCTATAATAAATGAATCAAAGGACTCTCCGGATTCAATCCGCACGTCGTGAAGCAGGTAATAATTATAAACGTTTGGGTCATCATTTGTATAGGTGTTTACAGGCCCCCAGGTAACTGCCTCCTCTGGAGTGGTTAATGCTTGCAGCGCCGTATCGGAAGGTTCAGCATTGGGTAGTGTTTTGCTTTGGGAATCCTCTACTTCCATAGAAATACCCGATTCAGTATCTCCTTCAGGATTAATTACTTCACTGCTTTCAACTGCCTCTTCGAAATCTAAAGTTGATTCAGTGGGACTTGAGTCAAAGAGAGCTGATTCTGCTTGATCTGTAGCCTCGCTACTTTGTTCTTCAGTTTCTGAAGAGTCAGATTCTGCCACTTGTTCAGTGCCTGATTCTTCAATAGTTTCTGATGCTATTTGTGTTGTAGAACTTTCCCCGGATCTGAATAATGGAATAGCAATAACAATAAGTATTGCAGCAGCAACAGCCCCAAGAATTCGCGATGGTCTCGCAAAATACAATCTACGGTTATTAGCACTTTTGATAGGAGTTACCGAATCAGACAAAGTTGCCGGCATTTCATTCAATGCAGTTTTGATATGATTCTCTCTCGTTTCTGGGTCGTTAGGTAGTANTTCTCCAANTCTTTTACTTATAGAGAGAGCCTGATTGACCTCGTTCATTAANTNAGGGTCTGACTCAATGCGCGCGCGTTCCTCATCATTTACTTCACCATCTATATAGGCGCTTATTAATTCAAAATTAGTATTTCTTTTAGAATCATCCATCATTAACCTCTTTGACTGCGCGTAAATGGTTTTTGTTCCCCAAAAGTTCTTCTTTCANCTTTTGACGGGCTCGGGCAATCCGTGACTTTACGGTGCCTGATGGAACATCAAGGATCTCACTTATTTCTTCATAGCTAGTGCCTAATAGNTCTCTCAGGACGAGTACCATTCGAAATTCTTCGGGCAGGCTTTGTAAAGCATTATCGATATCAATGTTGTCAATTAATGAATCTTCAAGACTTGTTGTGGTTTGANTTACGACAGTTTCCTCATTGAATTCACTAGTCGGCCTTCGGGACCTTTTTCGGATTTCATCTAATGCTGCATTTGTTGCAATCCGGTAGATCCAAGTTGAAAACTTTGCGGTTGACTTAAATGAGGAGATATTTCTTACTANTGATATCAACGTTTCTTGTGTAGCTTCATTAGCGTCGTCAATGTTGCCTGTTACTTTTCGGCAAATCGAAAAGACATAGTCGTAGTGATGCTCAAGTAATTGTTCTAATGCACTTGTGTTGCCTTNTTGCGCTGATGCTACAAGTTGTGCTTCATCAAATGCCACGACTAGTCCTAGTACTCATAAAATACAGTCCCTGCTTAAGAGACTTCTATTTCAGATATTTCCATTCGGATCCCTGGGGGAGGCTTATCTCCAAGGTCTGTAAACCAGATAAGAACTGCGCCACCGGTAATTCCTGTTAAATCAACGGTTGCGTTTCCTTGTGACGAAGTGATAGAGCCAACTGATGTACCCCACCCAGCTAATGCGCTTTGAGGTGAGTCAGCAACGAATATTTCACCAGACCAACCTGTGTTCGCAGTTTCAATAGCTACTCGTTGGAGTTCGTATGGTTTTTTTAATTCTATAACTAGCCCGACACCATCTTTTAGACCACCCATTGAACGATTTGCGTATGTTTCGCTATACCAGATTGTTTCGGGATCTTCGTCTAATAGATTATCAATTAATTCAGGATGTTCTACGCCATCACCTAGTGGATCAAAGTCAGCTGCCCCTATAACAGACACCATTTCAAAAATAGGCGAAACTTCTGATTCCGATAATTCAGGATTAACTTCAGAAGNATTTTCGGTTTCACTAGATTCCCCGTCTTCAGGCTGTTGAGATGGAACTGCAGCTGATGTTACTGGCGTAGCTGTNGCTTGGACTGTTTCAGCAGGTTCAGTGTTATCGTCTGAACCAAAGGGGTTGCCGTTTGCTGCGAAAATTATTCCTAGTACTAAGAAAAACACGAATCCCGTGAGAAGAAACTTAGTTATGAATGTGTTTACGTCAAAGGATTTTTGAGATTGGTTCTGGTCAATATTCTCTCGCACCGAGTCTGTATTTGTCGATTCTTCTTCTAGGTCATCAGTAAAGTCCACAACACTAGAATATCTCTCCGTTGGTTCTCCTGCCGTCGCTTTTTCAATTGATTGCATAATTTCTTTATTTACCAATTTTGATAATTGGTTCCTTTTAGGAACCTTTATCGACCCAAGCAGCATGTATTGTAAGATTTTTCCAAGTGAAAAGATATCCCCACGAACACTTGCTGAACTCGTAACTTCATAGAAATCGGAATGAAAATCGGCCTCTAGTTGCTTATCAGGCNTNAGTTCTTCAGAGATGAGAGTNCTGAATTTATTGAAGCCAAAACCTGAAATTTGGGGACCTCTATCGGGGCATAAAAAAATACACTTCGGATCAAGACTGCCGTGCAGGATACCCTGCCCATGTGCATATGAAAGGGCATCAGCGATCTGTTCAGTTAGTTGTAGAGCATGATTTAAAGGTATTGGTCCAGTTCGTTCCACGTAATCAAAAATTGTTTCTTCTTCTATCAACTCGAGAACTATTGCTTCTAAGTCNTCGTCACCAGTTGTATCTAAGACAGTGACAATCGCGGGGTGGTTAAGTCTTGAAATAAGTTTTGCTTCTTTTCGAAATGATGTGACTTGNTTGGAATTTGTTACTTGAAATGGATCTGTAAGGTTGACTGCGACATCTCGTGATAATACCAAGTCTCTGGCCAGCCACTTTTCAGTCCCTGATCCAGACGAAATAAGCGATGTTAGAACATATCTTCCTGATAATTTTCGACCAAGTAAAACTCTTGTGTTTGAGTTAAAGGAATCAGACACTTTACTTGACTATGTCCGATGGACTATTGAACAAGGTAAGTGACACCCAATACTCTGGGTCCCCCATGTGTTCCAATAACTGCACCAAGTTGATTAATTCGAATCTGNTCNCTCGGGACGATATCCGAAATGAGTGTTGCAAATTCCTCAACATCTGGAGCATCTCCATGGATAATGCTTAATTCTGAAATTTCNCCTTCACCTTCAAGAACTTCTTTGAGCCACGTAAGTGACCTTTTTCTTGTTCTTTGGCGTCCTGCCTCAACAACTTCACCACTACTTAAATCAAGACACGGTTTGAATTGCAACATCGTTCCCAGCATTGCTTTTGCTCCGCCAATTCTGCCACCTTTCTTGAGATTCTCAAGTGTGTCTAATGTAGCGAAGATCCTCGTTCTACTTGCCAAGTTCTCAACTAAAGAGACAATTTCGTCCATAGACCCACCATTTTTTGCAGCTTCGGCAGCATTCCTNATGATCGTTCCCAGACCGCAGGTGATGGATTTCGAATCAATGCATCGTACGGGCACGGTATCAGCAAGTGCATCTGCAGCTAATTGTGCAGCTTGGCCGGTNGCNGAAAGGGCTAAAGATAGATTGATACAGATAACTCCTTCAGCTCCAGCTTCTACGCACCGCTTAAAAGCAGCTTCGAATGCACCGGGTGAAGGAGCAGCAGTTGATGGCAAAAGATCGTTTTCGCTCATCTTTAGGTAAAAGTCCGAAACCGAAAGGTCAACTAAATCAGTGTATTCNGTTTCCCCGAACCGAATAGAAAGAGGAACAATTTCAATACCCAGACTTTCAGCTTCCTCCAAACTGATATCACTGGCACTATCAGTAACAATACGGATCGTCATAGAACCCCCTAAAAGATTACAAAGGGGACTTTAATGCCGGCGCGCCATACATCCTAAAATTAAACGAACATTTTCTTTAGAAAACCCTCTGAACAGGTCAAATAGACGAAGAAAATTCTACTTTTTATCAAAAGTTGTAATTTTTAGTACAAAAGTGGTGGATATCGTCAACTACTCTTAACGATATGGAAATCCTATTTGTTAGTAACGATATTTGCTTTGAACATCAACCAAGCGGAAACCATCCGGAAAGACCGGATCGCTTATCAGCTGTGTTAGATGGGCTTGAGCGGGCACAATTGGATTCAACTATTACGANACTGCAAGCCGAGCCAGTAGATGAGGGTTTAGTTTTGCAAGTCCACGATCCCGAACTTGTCTACGAATTAAAAGAAATATCTGAACAAGGAGGTGGNGTTGTTGATGCTGATACAAGGATGAGCTCTGCTTCTTGGCAAGCAGCGCTCGTAGCCGCTGGAGCAGGACTACAAGCTGTAAATGAACTTCAGAAGGGGACCGCCACTTCGGCATTCTGTGCTGTGCGGCCGCCGGGTCATCACGCAACAATCTCCAAATCAATGGGTTTNTGTTTATTAAATAACGTTGCAGTAACAGCAAAGAAATTAAGAGACCAAGGTGAAAAAGTACTCATTGTTGATTATGACGCTCACCATGGAAATGGTACTCAAGATGTATTTTATTCTGACCCTGCTGTTCTATTCATTTCACTCCATCAGATGCCACTCTACCCGTGGACCGGAGTCGTTAACGAAAGAGGAATAGGTGATGGGGAAGGANCAACGCTAAATATTCCATTGCATCCAGGAACCACAGGAGATGTTTACTTGTCAGCATGGGAGAAATTGGCTCTTCCNATTGTTCAAAAATTTGCACCTACCTGGTTAATTATTTCAGCCGGATTTGATGCCCATCGCAGAGATCCCCTTACAGATTTAGGATTAACGTCAGGGGATTATAACTTACTCACTTCTCGAATAATCCAAACAGTTCCGGCTGGTCGTCGTCTAGTCTTTTTAGAAGGAGGATATGATCTCAAAGCTTTAGAACTTTCAACCTGTGCGGTATTACACGCACTGGTTGATAAAGAAACACATCCTGAAGAATTATCCAANGGGGGTGTTGGTAGCGAAGCAATTGATGAGATTGCAGAAATATTACGTACTCATGAATGCTGAACAATTAAATAAGCTACTGCTTTTTACTTCACCGATAAAAGAATGTTTTAAAGCAGATGATAAGCAGATTTATCTCGTAGGAGGGATTGTTCGCGATTTACATGCTGGACTCGATGATATTTTCAATCTTGATTTAGATTTCACAACTGATGCAACGCCGGACGAAATTAAGAAAATAATTCAACCAGTAGCTGAAAGTGTGTGGCTCTCAGGGCAACGATTTGGAACAATCGGAGCTCAGATAAATGGGAAAACCATAGAAATTACAACTCATAGGTCAGAATCGTATGTCTCAGAGTCACGGAAGCCAGTAGTAACTTTCTCAACTGATCTTCAAGAAGATCTTTCTCGGAGGGACTTCACCATAAACAGTATGGCTATCAACCTCGNATCTGGAAATCTCATTGACCCATTTAATGGGTTAAGAGATCTCCAAATGAAAATCCTTCGAACGCCACTGGATCCTCATATTTCATTTTCTGAAGACCCTCTTCGAATGATGCGTGCTGCTCGATTTATTTCCCGGTATAACCTCACCCTTGAAAAGGGACTTAAAGAAAGCGTACAAGAGTTAAAGGGGCGACTTGAGATCGTTTCAAACGAACGCATACGTGATGAGCTNAACAAATTGCTCATTACCCCAGACCCAAACCCTGGATTNAAGTTNCTGTTAAAAACGAANCTCTATGAAACGTTCCTGCCCGAANTAACCAGTTACANACGGCTACATCNAATTCGTTACCTCAGACATGATCATTGCATACGTCTNGCAGCNTTATTAGTTAACAGTAGNNCCGAGACGAGAACGGCCAGATTGAAGGATCTGAAATATTCAAATCGTGAGATTGACACAATAGATAATTTAATAAGTGCNTCACAGATGATANGGACACNGNCAATGANTGATGCTCAATACAGAAAATGGTATTTACATGCAGGAGATAACCGTCAAGGTTCAATCGAAATTGCTTCTATACAACGTGGCGCCCGCAAAAGANTTGCAGCGATCCAACGCAAAGCACGCCACCTTGACCAAGAATTGAAAAACTACACGCCCCCTTTCACCGGCTCNGAAATCATCAGTANTTTGAACATTGATCAAGGGCCTCAGGTAGGGGAAGCCCTCAAAATNCTAGAAAATATATTCATAGAAAATGGACCTATCAGCAATCAAGAAGCAATCAATTTTTTACAAGACTGGACAAAAGGCAAAGATAACTAGAGAAGAAAATAATGCTTCTNCGCATGCCCTAAATTAATGTTCTACTTATGGCCTTTCTGCCTTCTCAGTTAACTAAAAANCGTCCAACAAGTGAAATAAGTTACGAACTCGAAAAGAGACGAATACTTGAGCAATACCGGACGGGGATGCTTTCANCCCACGATGTCTGTGATGCACATCCAGAACTTCTCAGAGCTGCGCGTAACTATTCTTATAAACAAGTGGGAGAGTGCCCTATATGTTCTGAGGAAACGCTAGTAACAGTAAGNTATGTTTTTGGACCACGATTACCTTCTCATGGACGCTGCGTAAATTCAAAGAAAGATTTTGATCGGATACGCAAACGAAAAGGATCGTTTACATGTTATGAAGTTGAAGTCTGCACATCCTGCTCATGGAACTATCTAAATCGTGCTTACCCATTGTGAGCTGTTCAATATTATGTCTAGTTTTGAAGCATCAACTAACTTAAAAAGAAAACCTCAGGAGAACTAATGCCTTTCTCATTAATACGATTNAANTTAATTGACCCGACATTAGACAGCCAGTCATTGTCAGATAGGTATAAAGCCATGCTCGATATGGCTGAATTCGCTGACCAAAATGGGTTTTTTATGGCAACGTTCGAAGAACACCATGGCGCTGACAATGCTTGGAGCCCCACACCGTTAATGAATGCAGGAACTGTTCTCGCAAGAACAAAAAATCTGTCAGCATCAATATCAGCTCTACTATTGCCCTTNCATGATCCGATCAGAGTCGCAGAAGACATTGCAGTTATTGATCTGATGAGCGGAGGGCGACTCACTGTTATTTTCGGCCTTGGATACCGTCCTAGTGAATATCAACTCATGGGCAAAGACTGGGACAACAGAGGAAAAATTATGGATGAGAGCATCCAGACACTACTTGATGCATGGACTGGCGAACCTTTCCAATACAGAGGGGAAACACATCGGATCACCCCTTCACCGTTAACGAAGCCGCATCCATTAATCATGATTGGTGGGACAAGTAAGATTGCTGCTCGCAGAGCCGCTAAATTTGGGTTGCCTCTGTCACCAGCTGCGCACATGCCGGAACTAGAAGCATATTATTACGAGCAATGCGAGTTGAATGGCACACAAGGGTTCTGTGCCATGCCAGGGCAGGAAACACATATGACTTTTGTAGCTGAGGANCCTGATAAGGCATGGGCTGAACTCGGACAATACTTCCTAAACGAGGCATCCGTTTATTCCAAGTGGCAAACCTCCGATATTTCATCNGCTGTTCACAGCCATGCCTCAACTCCTNAAGAGTTAAGGGAGGAAGGTATCTATCAAATAGTTACCCCTCAAGAGGCAAGTGCGCTCGNTCAGGTTGTTCATCACCCATTGTGCGGGGGTATGCCAATTGATAAAGCCTGGGAAAGCCTACAACTCTATGTTGATGCCTTATAACCGCTAAATCTAGACTTTTGATAGGCATTTTAAACAAAACCCCTACACTATGAACAGAAAATACAACACCTAATTTTGGCACGGAAGGGTNGCAATGGNGAAAAACTGGACAGCTCCACAAATTGCTAAGCATAAAGTTAGCAATGGAAATGAACCACTCGTAATGCTAACTGCATATGATGCACCAGGGGGTCGCATGGTCAGCGAGGCCGGTGCTGACATCATTCTTGTCGGGGACACCCTTGCNATGGTGGTATTAGGTTACGAAGACACAATGCAAGTCACGATAGAAGACATGGTCCACCACACTGCCGCAGTCGCTCGAGCAGAACCAGATGCGTTTATTGTTGCAGACCTCCCGTGGATGAGTTACCACGTTTCACAAGAAGAAACCGTAAAAAATGCGGCACGTTTGATTCGTGCTGGCGCTAAAGCGGTGAAACTTGAAGGTGGCCAAGACAGAGTCTCAATGATCGAAGCGATCGTTAACGCAGAAATACCAGTAATGGGGCATTTAGGACTAACCCCGCAATCCGTTCTCGCTCTTGGTGGGTACAAGGTACAAGGAAAATCAACCAATGCTGCTGTCGAAATTTCCTATGAAGCAAAGGCTTTAGCTCATGCAGGTTGCTTCGCAATCGTACTTGAATGTGTCCCATCTTTGGTAGGGAAACTAATAACAGATTCACTCCCAATTCCAACTATCGGTATAGGTGCCGGACCAGATTGTGATGGCCAAGTACTTGTTTTCCATGACTTACTTGGGATCAACCATGACCTCAAACCAAAGTTTGTGCGNACCTACGCAAACCTTCAAGAAATAACAGTCTCAGCTCTTGAAACCTACGCTGCAGATGTCAGAAGTAAAAATTTCCCATCGGAAGATGAGAGTTATCAATTATCTGATGAAGACGCCGAAGCTCTCGGACTGTATGGTGCGTCGATTCCGAAAGATGAAGACCCATTGGCAAGCTGGTAGACGTCGGTATTTCCTTTTAATGCCACTACCCTAGAGACAGCAAAATTTAACCTGCCCTCAGACCGGCTGAGGGCCCCGCATGCGGGACCAGAGGAGGTAGAAACTCGTAGTGAATTCTCGAGCATACGAACTAATGATTATCGTTGACGGCGATCACGAAGACGCAACGGTAGATGAAATAGTCTCACAAGTAGATACATGGATCCAAAATGAAAATGGAAGCCTTGTGAAGACGGACAAGTGGGGGAAGCGAAGATTCGCCTACGAAATTAACCATAAGACAGAAGGACATTACGTCGTTCTTGAAATGACAACAGGCCAAGTCGATATGGAACCNCTTGAAAGGACTTTGCGACTCTCAGATGAAGTGGTGAGGCATAAACTCATTCGTCTTCCAGATCACGAAGCGCAAAGGCGAGGACTGATCTAAGATCACAACAAGAAATCAAGACACACCAAGGATTAAAAATGGCAAGAGACAACAACATAACAATTATCGGGAATCTAACCCGAGACCCTGAACTAAGATTCACACCAGGTGGAGCGGCCGTAACTGATATAGGCGTTGCTTGGAACGAAAGAAGAAGAAATAAAGATACTCAAGAGTGGGAAGATAATCCCTCCTACTTTGACATTACCTGCTGGTTTGATTTAGCAGAGAATGTGGCCGCAACACTCCGAAAGGGCGATCGTGTTGTNGTAACAGGAAACCTCAAGTGGGACTCATGGCAAACANCTGAAGGAGAAAATCGAAACAAAGTAAAGATTATCGCTGATGATGTAGCNCCGAGCCTTCGTTGGGCAACCATCGAAAACGGTGCCATCCAGAGAACTCAAAGTAGAGGAGGTGGCGGTGGCTATGACGCAGGAACCTCAACGTCAACTCCTAACACCACACCTGCTTATGATCCAAACGAAGAACCATTCTAGACAGATAAGGAAAAACNATGCCTCCTAAAAAAAATACGAAAAGAGCTAAAGCACCTTCCGCGTTAGACCGAAGAGGGAAGAAGAAAGTATCTATCCTGACACAGGAAAAAATAGAATACGTCGATTGGAAAGACGTGAACCTCTTGAGAAGGTTTACNTCTGACCGTGCAAAGATCCGCGCACGAAGGGTTACCGGCAATAGCGCTCAACAACAAAGAGATGTTGCTATGGCCATTAAAAACGCAAGAGAAATGGCACTACTACCATACGAAAACCGAGTCACAACTCAACGAGGCGGTCGCGGCGGTGACCGTCGACAACGAGACGATGACCGTCGACAACGAGACGATGACCGTCGACCAAGGGAAACCGATGCTCCAAAACAAACTGAACAAGNAACTCCAGCACCTCAAACTGAAGAAGTTACTCAGGAAACTAACAATGAGGAGTCAGCAGAATGAAAGTCGTACTTCGAACTGACGTAGACGGGCTCGGATACAAGGGGGATATCGTATCTATTTCTGATGGATACGCCCAAAACAAGTTAATTCCNCAAGGTCTGGCATTCGTAGCAACTGCGGGCGCNGAAAAGGAAGCTGAAAAGATGCGACAAGCACGCGAGTTACGTGCTTCCGAAGAAAANGCAGTGGCCGAAGAAATGGCTACCAGAATGCAAAATGAGACTTTGACCATCACCGTAAATGCAGGAGAGGGTGGCAAACTTTTTGGTTCTGTTTCAGCTACTGATATNAGCNAGGCTTTGTCAGAACAAAANAATATAACGATTGACAAGAAACTGATCACTATTGCTGAAAGCATCAAAGAAGTGGGATCTTACCAGGTAGGTATCAAGCCTCACCCTGATGTGGAGTTCACTATTTCACTTGATGTTGCTGCAGAAAGCGATTGATAAGTTACTAAGTAACTATCACCTGAGAAGGTTCGTAGCAATAGTGGANAGTGGAGCTAAATTAAAAATTTTTTNATAAACCCCNTTACTTNATTTTCANCATTCACGACCGAAAAAAGTTACTCACAGTTACTGTCATTTCATCCACAGAAAAACACCNGAAATCCACAGATTTTTTTGGTTTTCCTATTGCATGTCACAGGCATCTGGCACCATTGTATATAGCGAATGTCTGATCAATTTCTCCCTCCTGATGAACCACCAGAACGAANGCGACCGGCTCGCGTTCCGCCGCACAATATTGCAGCAGAAGAAGCTGTATTGGGAGCAATGCTGTTAAGCCGTGAAGCTGTTGCTGACGCGATCGAAATTGTTACTGCTGAGGATTTCTACAAACCTGCTCATCAGAAAATCTTTAATGCAATCACAGCGCTTTTTGCTGCGGGGGAGCCAGCGGACATCGTAACGGTAGCGGATGAGCTTGAACGTTCTGGTTTNCTTGACGGAATAGGTGGCAACGCAAAACTTATTGAACTTCAAGCGAACACTCCTGCAGCCACTAACACTACTGAATATGCGCGAATCGCTTATGACAATGCTCAAATGCGCAGACTAATAATGGCAGGCTCTGAAATATCAGAAATCGGATTTTCACAACCCGATGACGTTGTAAAAGCAGTTGATGAAGCAGAGACACTTATGTTCAGCCTCGCACAAGGACGAGATACAAGTAGCTATTCCACACTTGAGTCGCTTTTAGATGAAACACTCAATCAGCTTGAGGCTCGGGTTGAAAGAGGAGATGATATTACTGGCACAGCTACAGGATTTTCGGAATTAGACCGGATACTCGCTGGNCTACAACCAAATAACCTGATCGTTGTAGGAGCTAGGCCTGCAATGGGAAAAACTAGTTTCGGTTTGAATATTGCTGCACACGCAGCAATGGAAACTAGTGCACCGGTGCTGTTCTTCTCTTTAGAAATGAGTGAGTATGAGATAAGCCAGCGAATCTTATGTACAGAAGCAAAAGTGGATTCAAGTAGGGTTCGCATCGGTCGATTGACGGATGATGATTGGACGAAAATAAGTCATGCTGTAGGCAGATTATCTAGCGCCCCTTTATGGATTGATGACAATCCGAACACGACCGTCATGGAGATTAGGGCTAAAGCACGNAGATTGAAAAGTAGAGTAGGGAACATCGGCATGATCGTAGTTGATTATCTCCAACTAATGAGTGGCCGAATACGCGCTGANAACAGGCAAGTTGAAGTATCTGAAATAAGTCGAAGCTTAAAGATTTTGGCACGAGAACTAGAATGCCCAGTTGTTGCGCTATCTCAATTAAGTAGAAATCTTGAACAACGACAAGACAAAAGACCAATGCTTTCAGATTTGCGAGAATCAGGATCAATTGAACAAGATGCGGATGTTGTCATGTTCTTATATCGAGATGAGGTTTATGATACAGAATCNCCTGATCAGGGGATGGCTGAAGTTTTGGTTGCGAAACATCGCTCTGGGCCAACGGGTCGAGTCAAGCTCGCTTGGCTGAAGCACTATACAAAATTTGCTGATATGGCAAAGAACAGTGACGATGATGCCCCAGATCCCCAACAGTACGAAGAGTATTAAATTATGTTCCTCGGAGAGAATCTAATTGTTTACCTGGTTCTTGCTTTTGGTGGAGCGTTAGCAGTTGGCAACTTCTTGGCATTGGTAAGCACGAAAGAAGCTCCCAAGGATAGTGATTTCGAAAGACCNCCGNTTTTTCGGTCAATTGTAATGATTTTGATAGGGCTTATCGCNNCGATTTGGGCCATTATTAGTTTGATTTGAAGTTAATTCTCTTAAACACCGATTCATTCTCTATCCTGATAACACTATGGTTGCAAATGACGCTCAACGTCGATCAATTCGGGCGCAAGCTATATCCATTGGGTTAGCAATATGCCCATTTGGGTTGGCCTTTGGTGCTCTCTGNGCTGAGTCTGGTATTGGGGTGTGGGAAGCNTTAGGTTTTTCATCAATAGTTTTTGGCGGGTCCTCTCAATTTGCTGCTGTATCAGTTCTTGCTGACGATGGCACAGTAATTGCGGCTGTTACTGCAGGTTTACTTTTGAACCTGCGATCGTTAGCNTTTGGAGTTTCAATGGCTCCTTCCTTAAAAGGATCTCTTTTGTGGAGAGCTGGAGTGTCACAGTTAATGATTGATGAGTCAACAGCTATTGGTTCATCTCAAGTCACTCACGAACTCAGGCGGTATGGGTATCTTTGGGGTGGATTAAGTGTGTTTGTGTTGTGGAATGCAACAACGCTTATAGGTGTTTCTGTTTTATCGGAAGCAGAATCCTTAATCACAGATTTAGGGATCGACGCAACAATTCCCGCAGCTTTTCTCGGTTTGATTTGGAACAAGTTGGAAAATGCTAGACATAGAGCTGTTGCAGTTATTGGTGCGATAACTGCATTGATTCTTATTCCTTTTACTCCAGCTGGAATTCCAGTTATTGCTGCAGCATCTGCGATTCTTTGGGTGCGCCCCTGGGTTGTAAGAGAAGGCGATATCTATGAGTGACGCTGGTCTTGTTGTTATNCTTTTAGGGGTTGGAACCTATGTGCTGAAGGCATTAGGTCCAATGTATTTTGGGAACCGTAGAGAATTACCGTCCAAATTTAAAACAATGGCACTCTTGTTGCCGACACCTCTGATTGCGGCTCTTGTTATAACGAGTACATTTAGCTCCGATAATGCGCTTACGTTTGATGCTCGGATTGTTGGTGTTATAGCTGCGGGTTTCGCACTTTGGANAAAACTTCCCTTTGTCTTTGTTGTGGTATTTGCCGCTTTTGCTACCGCTATGTTTCGATTGTTGGTCGTGTGACTTCGAGTTGATGTGTTAATGGAAAACTGATCGGGAAAGATAAACAGGGGATAGGATACAGGTGTGAGCGAAGCCACAGAAAATCTCATGCACGAGCCTAAGGTTGTTAGTAACGAGAAGGCCCAAAATACTTTCTCTACTGCAATGGTGATTTCAGGTATTCGGTGTGCCTTTACCTATGTGATCTTTCCTATTTTGGCACCTGCATTGGGGATAGCGTCTGGGGTAGGGTCCGGGATTGGTTTAGTTGCGAGCATTATTGGAATCGCAGCCAATCTNTACAGCATTAAGCGNTTTCACTCATCGAATCATCAATGGAAATGGCGCATAACTGCTCTCAATGTGGCAGTGATTNTATTGCTGAGTGTTTTGCTTATCTTAGATATAGCGTCGTTGACCTAGAGATAGCAGAAAACACATTCAACCACTATCATGTAAAGCATGCTTGATAAAACAGG
>PATH01000001.1 GCA_002712325.1 Acidimicrobiaceae bacterium
GAGTTTCCTCGGGCTATTCCCGTCTTTGGGGCAGGTTTCTCACGTGTTACGCACCCGTTCGCCACTCTCTCATGTGACCCGAAGGGCGAGAGCGTTCGACTTGCATGTATTAAGCACGCCGCCAGCGTTCGTCCTGAGCCAGGATCAAACTCTCCGTCAAAATCTCAGATCTAATGATCTTTGAAATCAGTTGCATTTCCCTGTACTCCGTAAGGAGTTCTTGACAGGGACTGCGATTTGGAGAGCCAGGGTCGGAGGGGCTTCCTCGTTACCTGACTGGCACAAAACATGTGTCTCTAATGAGAACACGTTGTCTTTCATATTTATATATGTTGTGCGGGTACCACCTTTTATAGGTGGTGGAATTGAAGGTTGGCGCTCGGGTCTCAAGAAAGACCTGTGCGCCTCCCGCACTGGCTTTTTCGTCCTCTCTTCCGTTTTCAAAGAGCAGGTTTACAGATCTCTCTGCAACCGCTTCCGGGCGACAAGGTCGGAGCCGGATAAGCCCACATATTACGTGCGTAAATTACACATTAGGGGCGAAGGTTGAATCTACCCACAAAGTGAACAATTTCAACATTATTTACGTTTTTATTCTGTTCTTTTTCTCATAAAGATGAGTACAACAACAGCAGGCTCTAGCTTAATCGGTAAATCTCAAAATGTTCCGCTGTTTTTTGCCTTTTTGCAATAAAACATACTTTCCTCCGACAAGCACTTCAGAAGCTATGGCAGTCGACGAGACCTTTTCTCTATTTACTGAAACACCGCCTTGTTTCATTAGGCGACGAGCCGCTCCTTTAGAGTCCACAAGGCCACTCAATACGAGAGCTTCAACCAATCCATCCTCATCCTTAAGGACGTCGGACGAAATTTCTGTCTCTTGAACAATTCCAGCCAGAGCTTCAAACATTTCCTCGGTAAGGTCATCTTTTCCAAACAGAGCTTCTGCTGCCAGCTTCGAGTCCCTTACTGCTTTTTCGCCATGGACGAGATTGGTTATTTCATCGGCAAGCAGCTTTTGACCTAGCCGATTTTCTGGAGTGCTATGATGCTCAAGGACTATTTCAGAGATTTCATCAACGTCTAAAAGTGTTAGCTGCAAAAGAAATCGTTCAAGATCTCGGTCATCGACTCGAAGCCAGTACTGATGGAATTCGTAGGGCAAAGTCATTTTTGCATCAAGCCAGATAGCCCCGTCAACCGACTTCCCATACTTCTGCCCATCGCTACGGGTTATTAACGGCCATGTTAAACCATGAGCGCTTGCTCTACTTCGTCTTCGAATGAGATCCACTCCTTGAGCGATATTTCCCCACTGGTCTGAACCTCCTATCTGGAGTTCACAATTCAAATTCTGATGCAACCACCAGAAGTCAAATGCTTGCAAGAGCATATAAGAAAATTCAGTAAAACTAATTCCGTGCGTGCTTTCCATTCGAGAGCGCACGGATTCTCTACCTACCATCTGGTTTATTGTCGCGTGCTTCCCAACATCTCTGAGGAAATCCAGCACATTGACGTCCTTTGTCCAGTCAAAGTTGTTGACCAACTTTGCGTTATCCAGATCAACAAGCTTTTCAAGCTGAATACGTATTCCTTCTAAATTGTTTTGCAAAGTCCCTTCATCTAGGAGGTTTCGTTCTTCAGACCTTCCTCCAGGATCGCCTATCATTCCTGTTGATCCACCTATAAGTGCTATCGGTTTATGACCAGCATCTTGGAACCTACGCAACATTAGGACTCCTATAAAGTTGCCTATGTGAAGGCTGGGTGCAGAGGGATCTATTCCGTGATAAACAGTCAAGGGACCATTTGCCAATCGCGCTTCTAAGTCTTGACGGTCCGTGGTGTCTTGTATCAACCCCCGGTCGTCAAGTTCATCCAAAAAGTTAGAATTGCTCATAGCTTGACATTAGACCTCTTTGGAAGAACTACGACGTTATTAAGTCAAAATATGGAATTCGTAGGTATTTGGCATTTCATCCTTTAAGCGACCATCATTATATAAGTGGATAAAGGCATTGATATGACCGAAACGTTAGACAACGGCTTGCGCAAATTCTCCATTGGTAGAGTAATTTCTGTACTTCTCTTGTTGGCGATAGCTCTGTTTTGGATTTGGGCACTCTCCCCTCTTGCGCCAAGTGGCCACCCTGATAAGTTGGATAATTCTTCATTTGCTGATGAGGCTAAGATTCTATGTAGCCTCGCCGAAGACGAACTTGAGGAAATTCCGTTTGCCTTTGAAGTTGCATCTCCTAGTGAAAGAGCTGATCAGATTGACCGGGGAACGGCAATTTACAGAGCGTTGATTTCAGACCTCTTGTCGATCGCACCGGATGAGAACACTCGCGATGGGCGCTTAGTTAGGCTATGGCTAGCTGACTATTCTGTTTACCTTGATGACCGTGATGCCTACGCTGCGAAGTTTCGTAATGGCATTGACGAAGCATTTACTGTTACGAAAAAAGGGTCTCGTTGGGTAACAGATCCAGTTGATGAATTCGCAAAGGGTAACAAAATACGAGAATGCCTTGTTCCACTTGATGTTTAAAACATGTCTAAAGACACCTCAAGAGACCACAGCATTTCGTAGGTTCCGGAGGTAAGCCTGAATTCTTCTAGAGTGTCTGGCCCGCATGCCCCTGTGCCTAGTCCTCTGATGGCGGCATCTATATGCACTTCGGTGGTTGGTCTGGGCCTGAGTTGGGATATTGTGAGCGATTTGCTGAGGTCCGTGTCATGCACGGTACTTGCTGAAAACGAATTTGCGTTCGCAATATTGAATTTGAGTTGATCGCCTTGGTGGTTGCTAAGAATGAACCACTTTGTATCCTGGTGTGCCCCATTTTCTTGAGGGACTACATATGGGTGATACTGATTGTCTACAGTGGATTTCCACTTACTTATAAGCTGAGATTTGTAGCGGTCGGGATATGACTCCAGCGGTCCACGTCCGAACCATTCCAGAATTGAGTATTTAGCTGCGATTTCAAGACGAATTCCCACCCTCGGAAGGTCATTCCACTCGTCGGGGATCTCGAAGGTTTCGTGAAAGTGGATTAAATTCCTTTCTGCCCAGATGAGGCTCGAGTGTGTAGCCTTTGCATTCGCCCCTTGATATTCACTATTAACCTGAAGGTAGCCTCCTTCTTCGAGGATCTCTAGCTGAGTGACCTCTTGTTTTGCATCCAGCTGATCTAGGCCTTCCTTAATCCACTTTCTACGGACGCCCGATACTTCTGACATCCATCCTTGCTTAACTCCATCGTTGTCGGTGGGGGGTCGCCAGAAACAACTATGGGGGAATTGCGTAAACAATTCCCTACCTTTGTAGGTGACTGACCCTTGATTATCTGATGTAGGTACGGAAATCGTGAAGTCTTCCAACTGGACATGATTGGTTACTGGCCCTTTACGAGTTTGTTCTACAGGAAGCTTTCGCTGGGTATTGTGTGGTTCGTTCTGAAGAATAATTTGATCCCAGGCTACGATATGTTCGCTTGGGCACCATGTCGCTGGGTTGTTGTATTGCCAGAAAAGGTTTAAGTATAAATCTTTTTCTGGTGTCGAAACAGGAACCGTGGGGATTGATTTTTCAATGACTTTTGCGACTTCTAGATCATGAAATTTCCATTCTCCAAACTCAACCACCTCACCCTCAGCTTCTATAGTCCAAAGGCATTTAAATTCACTTAAGTCAGTAAATACTGAGCGATTTCTTATTGATATTGTTTGTTGAGTGAGCTTTATCACCTCTATGGGTCGGTACGCCCAGGCGACTTCTTTAAGGGCTGGATGGGGAGACCCATCAGGGCTATTTAAACCATTAATGCAGAAATTCGCATCATTCGGGCTGTCATCAAAATGCCCACCATAAGCCCAAAACTCGTTTCCTTCTTCATCCGTTTCAAGGAGGCCTTGATCTTTCCAATCCCAAATGAAGCCCCCTGCCAAAGCATCGTGATCATAGAATGCATCGACATAGTCTGATAATGATCCATTTGAGTTACCCATTGAGTGAGAGAACTCGCAGAGAACAAGCGGTCTGTCATCATCTTTTGACTGTTCGGCCCAAGTCGCCCATTTCGTGATAACTTCAACGGGTGAATACATCGGGCAGACAATATCGGTTGTTAAACGTTCAAGAGGATCTGGAGCTTGCCTACTGTTCTCAAACCCCCTTTCGTTGTTTAATGAGAATCTATGCTCTAGAGCACCCTCGTAGTGAAGGAATCGTGAAGAGTCTTCGCTCCTAATCCAAGCTGCTGCTGCTACCTGCCCTGACCCGAATCCTGACTCGTTACCGAGTGACCAACCTATTATTGAAGAATGATTTCGGTCGCGTTGAAACATTCTCTTTGTGCGTTCCTCTATAGCTTTATGAAATCGAGGGTCCAAAGCCAGCGAACTTAATCTTGCGTGGGATTCACAATTCGCCTCATCAAGAACATAGAGTCCTAACTCGTCGCACAGATTAAGAACTTCTGGGTCATTTGGATAATGCGCTGTTCTTATGGCGTTAATATTGTGAAGTTTCATAGAGATTAACTCTTCTTTGATCTCATTAGTTGTTTGGGTTTTACCTGTGATTGGGTGATGATCATGCCTATTAACCCCATGGATCACGATTGCTTTTCCGTTGATTCGCAGTTCTCTTTCTTTTACTTCTACTCGCCTGAAGCCAACACGTTGACTGATTACTTCTTGGGATTTGCCTTGTTCATCAAAGAGTTCTATGTAAACGTTATACAGATTCGGAGTTTCGCTTGTCCAAGGTTCAACAGCAAGGTCCTTGAGGGAAAATGTGGATTGCACACCAGCAAAACTATATGATTCGAGAAGTTCTTCTAGAGGCGAGCCTGTCTTTGAAACAGCTACCTCTAGGTGGCCTGATTCGGCGATGATCGTGCCAGATACGGTTTCGACAATAACGTTTGTGCTCAATCCTCGTTTTGGTTGCGAAATTAGAACCTTACCTTCAATGCTCCCACTATTATCCTCTGGATTAAAGTCACATAAGAGGTGAACGTCTGAGACGTGCAATGATTTTTTGCTTTCAATCCATATTGATCTGTGCAGACCACCATGAAACCAATGATCCTGGTCTTCTATCCAAGTTGCATCACTCCACTTGGGAACGACTAATGTCAGCACATTCTCTCCGACGTGTAAATGTGGGGTTAGGTCAAATTCGCTTGGCAAACGACTATCTTTTCCTAGCCCAGTGAAAACTCCATTGCAAAAGACCATTACGATACTTTCTGCACTTCCGATATGGAGGATGCACTTGTCCCTCATAAAGCTTGAAGAAATATTCACTACTTTTTGGTAAACCCCGGTTGGATTCTCTTCTGGGACATTGGGAGGATCATAGCCGGTCCATGGCATAACAATATTCGTGTAGTGGGGTTTATCTTCCGAGATTTGCCTTGTCCATGCTCCTGGCACTTGGATGTCATCCCAGGAAGACTTTCCAGAGTCCTCCTCTAGAATCTCAGTTGATAAATCATTTAGAGTGTTTAGGAGTTTGAACTTCCAGACTCCATCAAGCGAAAGCCTATTTAGAGGTGTTTCTGCTTTTTTTGCTTTGGATAATGATTCATAAGATGGGAATAAGACCCGCATAGGCATCCTATTGATTTCAGTAACTTGAGGATCGAAAATAGTTTCTACGGGGATCGTGAGCACAGTTCTAGTATGCCTTGAATTTTTAACATGATTCTTTGTTTGTATTCTTTGATGATAAAACAAAAGGGTGGATCTAGACCCTAAATCCGTTGACTATGTGTTATCAACTACTCGATCTGTGCGACTTCGTTTGGATTTTGAGCGATCCGTTGATCCACAGATCATTCTTGATTGTATTGATATAGCAGAGCAAGCCCCTACAGGGGGAAATATAGGTTCGCGTCGTTGGATTGTCATCACTGACCCTGAAAAGAAGGCACAGATTTCTGACCTTTATTTAAAATCTGCTGGAAACTGGATGATAGCTGCGAGGGACCGCCTAACTGGTACTGGTCACCCAAATGAAAAAATGTTTAAGTCTGCTGCGCATCTAGCTGAGAATCTGGAGAAATCACCCGCAATCGTTATTCCTGCAATTATTGGAACTCACGATAATTCTGGGCGACCGGGTTTGTTCGATTCCGTGATTCAGAGCGCTTGGAGCTTTTGTCTTGCCCTGCGCTCTAGGGGTTTGGGCACTGCTTGGACAACTGCGATCCTTAGCGAAACTGATGAGTTGAAAAGGATACTAGACCTACCTGAAGGAACAACTGAAATTGCGATGTTTCCTGTTGCATGGACAAAGGGGTTAGACTTCAAACCTGTTCCCCGAGCATCCGCAAGGGAGATCACGTATTTTGATTCTTATGGTTTAACGTTTGAGAGTGGCCCCAACTTTCCCTTTGTCTTTTCGAATGGCCCCGGCGTTGCTGTCGATATCGATATCTCGGCTCGCAAGCAGGACGTTTGGGATTTGATCACCGATATCAATTTCGGCAGTAAATTCTCCAGTGAATTCGTTGGAGCCAGTTGGGATGAAGAGTTTTCTTCACTAACGGTAGGTGCTACTTTTACTGGGCGAAACCAGAACGAGCATATTGGCGAGTGGACAGCTAAGTGCACTATCGATGCGCTTGAGTTAGAACGCTTATTTGGTTGGTGCACCGGAGATATCTCCTCACCTGGTGCACGTTGGAGATACGAGCTTTTTGACCTCGGGAGAACGATACGCGTTCGACATAAAGTTATCTTGGGACCTGGCGACTCAGGTTTGACAAGAATCATTGCAGAGAATTCTCAGAACGAGAGCAAAATTATTCGCAATAGGCTTTTCACCCTTCGCCAGAATATGGAAATGGTTTTAGATGGTATGAAAGCTTCGTTAGAAAATTAACTTTCAATCTGTTCGGTTACAGGTAATTTAACTAGTGGTATTACTCTGTCGGTTTTTCCTTGATATGTTGCATACCATGCACGGTCAGCGCATAGCCGGCGCCATGTTTCATTCCGCTCATCGCTGCCTAGTATTTGAGCATCAGACCAGTATTTACCGTCTTGGACTTGGACTTTGACTTTTGGATTCGCTTGCTTATCTTTTAGATTAACGAACCAAGAGGGGTGCGCAATAGCTCCAGCAAAGGAAGCTACTACTATTCTGTCGCCATCTTTGTTTTTCCACGTAGGAAGAGCGACTTTATGTTCATTGCCTGTTTTTCGTCCTATGGTAGTGAGAAGCACATGGTGCATTCCTGCTTGGACCCACACAAGATCATCATTTGTCATCTCCATTGCTTCGACATGAGCTTTGGTTAGTTCAATGATTTCTGAGTGGGATGGGGTATCCCAAACCTGATCAACGTGTTGGTCGGTTGGGTTGACATCTGAATCCATTTTTTCCTTTAAAGAGTGAGTCCGAAAAGTTTAATTGCATTATTTCTTGCTATTTTATTTATTGTCTCTTGTCCAAGGTGCCCAAAAAGGTCTTCTGCAATTGCGAGAGTATTGGGAAATGTGCCGTCTTGATGGGGGTAATCAGTTTCAAATAGGACGTTATCTTCACCGATGCGGTCCAATAGATCAATCCCAACTGTGTCTTTGAAGAAGCAGCTGTAAACGTGTTTTTTGTAATAATACGATGGTGGGTTTGGTATTCTCTTCTCACCTTGAGCCCATTGGTGAGTTTGCCAAGTATCGTCGGCCCGCTCGATAAAGTATGGGATCCACCCGATTTGGCTTTCAGCATAAAGAAGTTTGAGATTCGGAAATTGTTCAAATTTTCCTGAGAAAATCCAATCGATCATGGATGCTGCACTATTACAAACTATTAGATTCGCCGTGACAACGGTGGGCGCCTCTGGAGAGGTTTGTACCGTTTTGGTACCAGAACCTATATGCATACAGATAACAGTTTGAGTATCTTCGCATGCTTTGAAGAATGGATTCCAGAAGTCGCCATGGAGTCCTGGTCGCCCTAGCCAAGCTGGTAATTCAGACCACGCTACTGCTCGGCAACCTTTTTCTGCTACGCGATATATCTCTTTAGCTGCTAGTTCTGCATCCCATAATGGAACTATGCATAATGGGATCAACCGTCCCCCACTAGAGCCACACCACTCATCTATCATCCAATCGTTGTATGCCTGTACGCATAACAGCCCAAGATCGAGATCGTCTGCTTCAGAGAATAACTGTCCGCAGAATCTTGGGTAATTAGGGAAGCACAATGATGCTTCTACGTGGTTTATGTCCATGTCTGCCAAACGAGCTTTGGGGTCATAACAACCTGGGGCTATATCGTCGTAAGTTACCCCTTCCATTGTGACTTCCTCGGGAGGAATTCCGGGGCATGCCACCATTTGTTTGATTTGGTAACGCTTATTTTCAAAATGCCACCAGGCCGCCATTTTATTGCCTGTGCCAGGTGTTTCTAACCATACACCGTCGTTTAGTGTCATCTCCCCCTGAGGTGCGATAACAATCTTTGGAGCAAGTTCCTTGTGCTTTGCAGGCATTCTGTCTTGCCAAACATGAGCTGGTTCAATAACGTGGTCGTCTGCGCTAATAATTTTTGGAATCATTATTCTTTATTCTAGTTTGAGTTCACTATTTTTGGTAACTCATGATCACTGCAAAGCACATCTCATCATTACTTCCGTCAGCCCACAGCACATAACTAGGTTCAAGGTTGTTGGGTCTCAGTGATCTATCCCACACGCATTCAAGGCGTATAATATCGTCTCTTTCAATGTAGATTTCTTCTTCTGGATAATAGGCAAATTGCCATTCAAAGTCCCAATCAGGAATATCAAGCAGGATTAATTCATCAGTGGTATCGGGATTAAGTGTCATGCGAAAAGAAGCTCCGATGTTGTGCTGGTGCCCAAGCACAGCTGAGACATAGCCTTCAAAACGAGCTGGTTGGTCGCAAATTGATGATGCTATTCCATTTGTCATTTCGGCAAAGTCATCGGGAGTATAACCACAGGCTTCGAGAATTTGGTCAGCCTGAACTATGCCTTCGTATTGTGCTTGAGCATACAGATACGCGTTATCACGATCACATAAAGGCCCCTCTTCCCATTCGGCACATGGAATTTCAGCTGGACCGGAATAGGTAGTGATATTTATCGGTTCGGTATCGGAGTCTGTTGACCAGACAGTTCGGAAAGTTGAACGATCTTCAGGAGCCTCTACATCGTAATGATAATGGATTTGCATTACAAAGAAGTCTCCCGCGTTCATTTCTAGTCCCAGGCCTTCTTGGTACTGAATAGCACCAGTTCCTGGACCCCAAAAAGTTAGTATTTCGTCGCTCCCGAGACCTGTTGATCCAAAACAGCTCCAGCCCCCTTGGTCCTCTTTGGCATCTTTTCGGTTAGCTGCCTCTCTGTATTCTGAGGTCACTCTGTATCCGACTAAGTGATGTACAACTTCAGTTTGGTCAGGGATAAATTCGTACCCAGTGAGATATTTTGTTTCAGTCAACTCAGGGTCGAAGATGAAACAGCGGTATTCGTCTGGCTGCCCTCTTTCACCATCGTAGGAATTAGCAGATGAAAGCTCCTGGTCATATGAAATGAGGAACGGGACTTCTTGAGTTGGCATTACCTGAGTGGTGCCATCAACGTCGACTGGAGCTCCTGCTTGAACCCATTCGACGATTAGTTCTCTCTGATCAATATCAAGACTTGCATTATGGAGAAATGGGACACTCAAGTCTGATGCTGGCCATGGAGGCATGTATCCTGAATCAACTACAGCCCCTATCGCAAATGCGTATGCTGAGATTTCTGCTGCAGTGTCAAGTTTGGCGTGGGGAACACCCGGACCTCTTCCCGTATGACATAATGCACATGCATTTTCTATTATTGGCAGAATCTCATTTTCAAAGGAAATAAGATTTTCAGTGCCCTCTCCATCTTGTCTCTCCTCAGTATCTGGAGATAGCGCAGAGGTAGCATCCTGATTTCCACCTTCAGAGGAAATTGGTTCTACTAATTCATTTGAGTTAGATGAGCACGCAAGTAGAAACGTGAGCAGGGTCGCTGCAAAAATCAGATGTTTGGGAAGTCTCAAACCCATTCGTTAATCTTATAGGCGATGGACATCTCCGGCTTGCAAGATCCTTTCAAAATTGTTCTTTTGCTATCTCAAACCCTACCTTTGCGAGACGGACCGTACTCTCATCGGAGGTGAGTTGCGTTAACTCGCCAAAATTCAGCCAACGCATTTCAACGCTTTCATGATTTCTTTGAATAACACTGTTGCGTGGGGCGCGTATTAAATATCTGATATCAAGATGCAGATGTTGTAGTTCACCGGGCCTGGCAGGAATTGTATGAACGTCACAATCAATACCTGGGGTAAGTATCTCTAGTCCTTCGATGCCTGTCTCTTCTGTGGCTTCACGCAGAGCCACCCGAGGTAGGTTTCCGTCTCCATCTGCATGGCCTCCAGGCTGGATCCAGATTTGTAGCTTTTTATGAAGCATAATGAGGATTTTTTTTCCGGTATAGTCAACGATTGCTGCTGAACCAGTGAGGTGCCCATCCAAGCAAGTTCTATGCAATGCATCAGGATGGTTTTTGATAAAATCAACAATCTGAGATTTAGCATTTTCTGAGCTCCCGCTAGTTGGAAGCACAGCACCTATCTCACTGATTGCATTATCAAGGGAATCTGCCTCATTCCCAATATTTTGATTATTTTTCCATATGAAGGAAATAGTTCTCTCCTACTTTGACTGCAGATGATTTTTAAGAAGTTCGGGTATAGCGATCGGCTTAAAGTCGATATGGTCCACACAGACATATGAGATTGATGCTTCGAAACAATGCTCTTTTAACACAAATCCATCAGTCTTTATGTCAAAACTGCTGTTTCCCCAACGGGTAACTTGTGATTTGGTTATGAGGCTATCCCCAAATTTAACTGGCTTGTGCCAGGTGAGATTGGCGCTTTTTAGCATAATTTCGGCTTCGAGTTTTTTTTCAAAATTCCAATCTAATTCTCGCATCCAGCAATCGAAAGCATCATCAATAAAAGTTAAGTAGTGGGCGTTGTAGACAACCCCTTGCATATCGCAATCCACATATCTGATTCTTATCTGATGCGTATAGCTCATAAGAGACTTCTGTTATTAGCGATGTTTTGCTCAAATACCGTGACCTGCTCCTTTAGTTGCTTGAGGCTTCCAGCTCCATGTGTTTTTTTGCTATTTGCAATAGTTGCATTTTCAAAGAGTTTCTTTGGTTCATCTCCTAGAAGTTCGTGCGTAGCAACAAGTTCTGACAATTCGGTGCCGGTTGTTAGCGCTTCTTGGACAAGACCTGCGACTAAAGCATGGGCTTCTCTAAAAGGAACGCCGTTAAGCACTAGCCATTCAGCGATATCTGTTGTGACCATGAACGGGGATGTGGCGAGCTCATTTGTTCTCTCAGAGTTGAACGTCATTGTTAGCAACATGCCGCTTATAGCTGGCAGTAGGTTGAGAATCGTGTCGACGGAGTCGAAGAGGGCCTCTTTATCTTCCTGTAAGTCTTTGTTGTAAGTGAGGGGGGTTCCTTTTAATGATGCAAGTAATCCAGTTAGATTTCCGATAAGCCTCCCTGACTTTCCTCTAGCCAACTCTGCTATGTCTGGGTTTTTTTTCTGCGGCATCATAGAAGAGCCTGTTGCGTACGCATCGTCTAACTCGACAAAGTTAAATTCGCTACTTGACCAAAGGATGATTTCTTCCCCTATACGGGAGAGATGCACCCCTAGGAGTGCTATGGCTGAGAGGACATCTACGACGAAGTCTCGGTCTGAAACGGCGTCCAAGCTATTGTTGAATAGGGATTTAAAGTTGAGATCGTCAGCCACGGCGTGTGAGTCCAATGGTAATGACGATCCCGCTAGCGCACCGGCCCCGAGGACGGAAACATTAGTTCTATTTCGTGACTCAAAAAGCCTCTGCACATCTCTGGAGATCGCCCAACCATGAGCGAGAAGGTGGTGCGCTACAGGCACAGGTTGTGCCTGTTGGAGGTGGGTGTACCCAGGCATCATGATACCTTCAAGCGATTTCGCTTTTGTTAGTAAGGCTTCCTGCAAAGAGATAAGCTCAGTAATTATTTCTGAACATATGCGCCTAGTCCAGAGTCGTAGATCTGTTGCTACCTGATCATTGCGGCTCCGTCCAGTATGAAGTTTTGCGCCTGCAGGGGTAATTTCCGTTAACCGCCGCTCGACAAGGGTATGAATATCCTCATCGGCAGGCAAAATATTGATACTCCCGCTTTCAATTTCCTCCTTAACTTTTTCAAGCCCATCCAATACTGCGCTTAACTCAGATTCGTTGTAGACGCCTATTGTCTTTAGCATTTTTGCATGAGCTTTAGAAGCAGTTATGTCCTCTTTGTAAAGACGGATATCAAACCCAATGCTCGAGTTAAGGTTTCTCAAAACATCTGCTGAGGAAACGTTAAGCCTTCCATGCCAAAGCGGAAGCCCTTTTGAGTTATCGCCATTATTCATTCTGTATCTCCGGTTCTTACGCGTCTTTAGATCTCTTTGATGCGAGAGTTCTAAGCCTCAGTGCGTTCAGCTTAATGAACCCTTCAGCGTCAGCTTGGTTGTACGCTCCATCATCCTCTTCAAAGGTTGCTATCTTTTCATCGAAAAGGGATTGAGAACTTCGTCTCCCTACAATTTCTACATTTCCTTTGAAAAGTTTGACCCTCACTTCTCCATTCACTTGCTGTTGGGTGTGGTCTATCGCCACTTGAAGCATTTCTCTCTCGGGGCTCCACCAAAACCCGTTGTAAATCAAACTTGCGTATTTGGGCATTAGTTCATCTTTCAAGTGAGCAACTTCACGATCAAGGGTGAGGCTTTCAATCGCTCTGTGCGCCTTAAGCATGACGGTTCCGCCAGGAGTTTCATATGCTCCGCGAGACTTCATTCCGACGTAGCGGTTCTCTACAATGTCTAATCGTCCTATTCCATTGGCTCCAGCTATTTGGTTGAGAGTTTTAAGAATATTCGCAGGGCTCATTTTTTGTCCATCAATTGCAACGATATCTCCGTGTTCGTATTCCAGTTCAAGGAATGTGGCTTCGTTTGGAGATGCCTCGGGACTTACAGACCATCTCCACATTTCTTCTGGAGGTTGAGTCCACGGGTCCTCTAGTGGNCCGCCTTCATACGATATGTGTAGGAGGTTTGCGTCCATTGAGAAAGGTGATTCTTTTCCTCTCTTCATTTCAACCGGTATTCCGTGGTCTTTCGCATACTTCATTAAGGATTCGCGTGATCCAAGGGACCACTCTCGCCATGGAGCAATGACATGAATATTAGGGTTGAGGGCATAGGCGCCTAGTTCAAAACGCACTTGGTCATTGCCTTTGCCAGTTGCGCCATGACTAATGGCGTCAGCATTTGTCTCTTGAGCTATTTCAACAAGTCTCTTCGCTATCAGGGGTCGAGCGATGGAAGTTCCGAGAAGATACTCCCCTTCATAAATTGCGTTTGCTCTGAACATTGGGAATACAAAATCCGCCACAAATTCCTCTTGTAAGTCTTCAATAAATATGGCGCTCTCGGGAATGCCCATTGCGAGCGCCTTGGCACGAGCAGGCTCAACTTCTTCACCTTGCCCAATATCTGCTGTGAAGGTAACTACCTCGCAGTTATAGGTTTCTTGCAACCATTTGAGGATAATTGATGTGTCTAATCCGCCTGAGTAAGCCAGAACTACTTTTGTGATATTCATGATTTTCCTTTATTGCTCTAATCCCGATAGTTCTCTTAGGGATTCAGATAGGTCTTGTCCTGACCATGTGTTGCTAGCCACCACCATGACAGTATCATCACCAGCGACTGTTCCGAGTACAGAGTCCAATCCTGCTCTGTCCAACGCAGAGGCTACTACATGAGCTGAACCCGGAGGTGTCCTCATCATGACTATGTTTTCTGAGACTCCGATTTCAACGACCCACTCGCCTAGGACACGTTTCAGATGGTTCTCGTGGACATGCCTCTCGCTAGGTAGTTCAGGGATTGCGTAGACCATTGCGCCGCCACTGACTCTTACCATAACTGACCCCAGGTCATCTAGGTCTCTTGATACTGTCGCTTGCGTTGCGTTTATTCCTTGATCTTTTAGGAGAGAAATTAGTTGTTCTTGAGAGCTCACAAAGTTTTCAGCGAGTAATTGTGTTATTAAGTGTTGGCGTTGTTTTTTCATACTAAACCTCCTCGTTACTGAGAAGGAAAGCTATTGCTCCCCTAGCGGAATGCATTCTGTTCTCAGCTTGTTTCCATATTCTGCTGTATGAACTGTCAAGAACTTCTTGTGTAACTTCTTCATTTGGGTGGGCGGGTAAACAATGCAAAAAGATTGATTCGGGGTCAGCTAATGAGAGCATTTCCATTGTGACAGTGAATCCGTTGAAGTCGTTGAGTCGAGTTCTGCTTTCCTTTTCTTGACCCATTGATGTCCAGACATCTGTGTAAATTATATTTGCGCCCTCTATGGCAGTTTCAGGGTTATCGGTTTGTAGGATTTTCCTGCCTCCGGATTGAATTCTTTGAAGGCTGTCCTCCGAGAATTCGTAGCCTTTTGGCGATGCTACTCTGAATTCCATCCCTACCATGAGGGAGCCTATAGCAAGCGAGCGGGCCACATTATTTGAGTCCCCAATGTAGGCAATTTTGAGTCCTTCAAGTTGTCCAAATTCTTCTTTAATTGTCAGGAGGTCAGCTAACGCCTGAAGCGGATGAGCTTCATCTGAAAGCATGTTAATTACTGGAACTGAAGAATGTGTTGAAAGTTCAGAGACCGTTTCATGGTCAAACACTCTTGCGCCTATGAGTGCGTGGTAACAGGAAAGTGTTTTTGCGACGTCTCCGGTGCTCTCCCTTTTCCCAATCCCTACTTCATCAGGCCGAATTGTTACTGGATGTCCTCCAAGTTGCACGATTGCCATCTCCATTGAATTGCGTGTGCGGTTTGAAGGCTTTTCAAAGAGTAAAGCGGCGCCTTTACCTAGGAGTAAATCTTCGGAGCTTTGATATGGCAGAGAAAGGACCTTATTTAACTCTGTTGTACTGAGGTCATCGATTTCAAGAAGATGCCTAGGCATTGAGTATTCCTTTCAATATTTGTATTCCCTCTTGTATCTGATGTTCAGATGTTGTGAGCGGTGGTGTTAGTCGTAAAGCCGTTGGAGTAATAGGATTGATTAGTAAACCGTTCATAGATGCCTTTGCAGCTACTTCTTTACTGATTGCTTTGTCGAGCTCAATTGCAAGCATTGCGCCGTTCCCACGTATAGAAACCACTTGTGGCAATTCTGCCATGCTTGTTCGGATCTGCTCTTCAATTAACTGAGCCATCTTGTTGCAGTTGTCTCTCTTCATGATTTCAAGGACTTTACGCGCCACAGCTGTTCCTAGAGGATTACCTCCGTAAGTGCTTCCATGATCGCCTGCTTCAAATGATGCGGCTAATTCTCGCTTCACCCAAACTGCTCCGATTGGAAAACCGTTTCCTAGTGCTTTCGCTATGCAGACGACGTCCGGGTTCAAGCCATGGTGTTGGAATGCGAACCACTCCCCTGTCCTACATAAACCGCTTTGAACTTCATCAACCATAAATAACAAACCACGATCTCTGGATAGTTCTTGTGCCTTTAGTAGATAGTCAGAAGTATGCGGCCAGACTCCCCCTTCACCGAGGATTGGTTCTAGGTGAATGGCTGCAGTGGTTTCGTCTATAGCATCATTGAGAGCTTCGATATCCCCTCTCTCTATGTTTTTAAAGCCTTGGGGCATAGGAGCAAATGGTTCATGTTTATGGGGCTGACCGCAAGCTGCGAGAGCTGCGAGAGTCCTTCCGTGAAAGGAGTCATTTGCAGTTATGACTGTATATTTGCTCTTTGATGTTGCTTTCCGAGCAATCTTAAAGGCGAGTTCATTGGCTTCCGCTCCCGAATTACAAAAGAAAACTTGCCCTATCGGGTTATATGGACTGGAACTCGGATCATTGATATTTCCTGTTACAGCTTTATCAATTTCTACGGCAACGTGATGTGCATGCTCAGTTGCCCAATAGTTAGAAACCTGCGTTAATTTACCGGCTTGTTCCCCTATTACCTCTGCAATCTCGGGGTTGGCATGACCTAATGATTGGACTGCTAATCCACCGACAAAATCTAAGTAACGTTTGCCTTCACTGTCCCACAGTTCAGTACCTTCTCCTCGTATGAACATGATGTTCGGCGCGGCGTAGGTTGGCATGATAGGACAATTTTGCAACTCTCCATTCACTCCCATATTTTCAGCATGTGACGACATCTATTCCTCCTCAACAATCATTGTTCCAATTCCTTCATCTGTGAAAAGTTCGAGAAGAACGACATGGGGTATCCTGCCATCAAGCAGGTGGGCGCTCTCTACTCCTTGCCTTAGAGCATCAATACAGGAATTCACTTTAGGTATCATCCCGTCGGATATACCCTTTGAAACGACCATTTCACTGACCTTTGATGTTGTGATACTAGAAATTAGAGTATCAACATCGCCCTTGTCGAAAAGAAGTCCCGGAACGTCTGAGAGATATATGACCTTTTGGACTTTCATTGCGCCGGCTAGAGCGCCTGCTGCCGTATCAGCGTTTATGTTATAACTTTGGCCTTCATCATCAATTCCAAGTGTCGATATGACAGGGATTTCGCCAGCTTCAATGACCATCCGAAGTGAGTGAGGGGCGATATCAGTTACTTGTCCCACGAAACCCAATTCATGATTTATAGAAGTTGCTGAGATCAACTTCGCGTTCTCGCCGCTTAAACTAATTGCTGGCCCGCCTAGTGATGTTATGGCTTCAACTATTTTTCTTCCGACTTGGTCTTTAAGGACTTTGCTTACGATTTCCAAGGTTTCTTGATCTGTCACACGTAGGCCGTCAATGAAACTGGTTTCTTTACCTGCAATTTTTAATTCTTCTCCTATTTGAGGACCTCCGCCATGGACAATGATTGGCTTTATCCCAACTGAATGAAGCAAAACAACATCTTCGGCTAGACGGTCAAATAAAGTTTGATCTACGAGGGTACTTCCACCTATTTTGATGAGTATTACTCTTTCGGAGAAACGCTGTATGTATGGCAGAGCCTCTATGAGGATTTGCGCACGATCAGCCGGAAGGTAATCTTTAATTTCTAGTTCGTTCATGACATCCCTACGATCTGTAACCAGCATTAATTTCGATATACCGCTCTGTTAGGTCACATGTCCACACAGTTGCCTGACAGTTCCCCACCCCGATATCAGCACGAATTTTTATGTTATCTTTGCGTAGATGCTGTGTAGCTTTCTTCTCGCTGTAGGAAGGATTTTGTTGCCCATTCTTAGCTACAAGCTCGCTCCCAATCCAAATACGGAGTAGGTCCCTATTCGCTTTTTCCCCTGATTTACCAATTGCCATGACGATACGTCCCCAGTTGGCGTCTTCAGCCGCTATCGCTGTCTTCACCAGCGGTGAGTTCGCTATGCTCATTGCAATTTTTTTTGCAGCTTGGTCTGTATCAGCTCCGGTGACTTCTATCTCAACGAACTTTGTAGCTCCTTCACCATCTTTCACAATTTGGTGTGCTAGGTCTTTGAACACAAGTTGGACTGCTGCTTCGAATGCTTCGGAGTTTTCGTCCCAATCGTATTGAGATTTACCGGTTGCGAAAACCAAAACGGAGTCACTGGTTGATGTGTCTGAATCAACTGTTATGGAGTTGAAACTGTCGTTTGTGGCCTCTTGGACTACTTTCTGTAAATTATCCTGACTTATGTTGATGTCCGTGAAAATGAAAGCAAGCATAGTTGCCATATCAGGAGCAATCATTCCGCTTCCTTTAGCTATACCAACGACAACTGCATCCGTTCCTTTAATCTTGGCTGTTGATCCTTTGGGGAAAGTGTCTGTTGTAGTGATTGCTTCGGCAGCTTGCTTCCAAGAAGCTGATCCAGACGCTTCAAGACTTTCACTCATTTGATCAAAATGTTTCGTTAGTTCAATGGGTTCAAAAACTTCACCTATTACACCCGTCGACGCTAGGTAGATATGGTCTTTGGGGATTGAGAGGATACTAGCGATTGCTTTTGCTGACTCATTGGCTATTTGTTCGCCTTTGGCCCCCGTAAATGCGTTTGCGTTACCGGAGTTGCAAATCAGTGCTCTTCCATATCCGTATTGGAGATTTTCTTTGCACCAGTCGACAGGTGCCGATGCGCAAAGTGATTTTGTGAAAACTCCTGCTACTCGTGTTTCGTCTTCCATGGTGATTAGGCATAAATCATCCCTATTTTCGTATCGCATACCGCTGTGCGCTGTTGCGATACGAATGCCTGGAACATTGGGCATATCAGGGAAATCTTTTGGAGCGAGGGGTGAGATAGTCATCGTCTTATGGGTATAGTCCAGCTATCGGAAGCCCTAGTGTCTCTTCAATTCCCATTGCTATATTGGCATTTTGGATGGCCATACCTGAAGCTCCTTTCACTAGGTTGTCCAGAGTAACGATAGAGATTAATGTTTGAGTTCTCTCATCGACTCGAGCAGTGATGTGCACAGTATTAGATCCCAGCGTTGCTTTTGTTGAGGGAGGATTTTCTGATACGTAGATAAACGGTTCATGCCCATAAGCTTCATTTAGGACTTCTAGTGCTTTTTGAGTTGTTAGGGGAGCTTCAATCTTTCCATAAGATGTAGCGATAATGCCTCTATTCATAGGCGCAAGGTGAGGTGTGAAAAGCACTTTCGTTTCTATAGCACTGAAGGTAGATAGCGCTTGTTCTATCTCTGGTGTATGTCTATGAGTTAGTAAGCCGTAGGGTGTCACATTCTCATCGACTGCGCAGAAGGTAGTGTTGTCTTTCGGCGGTTTACCTGCACCACTTACTCCAGTAATTAGATTTATGACGATTGATGTACTGTCTATAATTTTTTCTTTAACAAAGGGGGCTAGCGAGAGGATTGAGGCAGCCGCATTACACCCGGTGGCTGCTATGAGCTTTCCTCCCCTAATCTCATCTCGGAATAGTTCCGGTAGGCCGTATACAGAGTTGGCAAGGTATTCAGGGCATTCATGGTCCATTGAATACCAGTCAACATATGCTTGGGGGTCCTTTAAACGAAAATCTGAACCAAGATCGATTACATGCCCTACGTTATTAAGGATCTTTGGGACAATGCTTTGACTTATTCCGTGTGGTAAGGCACAGAAGACAGCGTCTAGACCATCCATAAACTCGGGTTTCATAGCTTGGTATGAAAGGTTCGGATATGCCACGGCAAGGCTTGGGTAAAGCTCATGAACCATGTGGCCGGCCTTGCTGTCTCCCGTGACTACCTTTACCTCAAAGTCTGGGTGAGCAGTGAGGAGTCGCAATAATTCCGCGCCTGTGTATCCAGAAGCGCCTAATATTCCTATTTGTTTCATAGAACCATACTATACGTATTTATGCATATTTATGCACAGATATGCATATTTATTCACGTAGCCTTGCGTCAGTCTTCTTTTGGACTTCTTCGATACAGGCTGCACGTAATTCGCTGACCTCACCATCTGTAAGCGTCCCATCGTTTGATTGGAAACGGAGATTATATGCGAGGCTACGGACCTCCCCGTTCCCGTCTTCTGCTTTGTATGAGTCAAATAACTCGAGCTCCTTTAAGTATGCGCCGCCAGCCTTCCTTAAACATCCCTCTATAGACGCAGATGAAGTATTTACTGGAACCTCAAATGCTAAATCTATGTCGCTCGATGGGTATTTTGAGACGCTTTTGTATTTTTTCTTTCCGAACGAACCCGTGAGAATTGATCCTAGATCTAACTCAAGCCATGCGACTGGACCATCAATGCCATAGTTTCTGAGCACTCTTGGATCCACTTCCCCTACTGTTCCACTGCTTTGACCTGCAACGTAAACTTGTGCTGAACGAGCAGGATGCAATCCATCTATTTCTTGTTGTTTTAGTTGCATGTTCGGGAATGCCATCGACGAACTTATTAGGTCAAGAATCGCAACAATTTCGGTTGCATTACCTCCAGTAATGGAGATGGACAAATATTCCCTCTCGTCAGGTAAAATCTGATCCACTTCACTTGGGAGATACACATGCCCTATTTCAAAAAATTTAAGTTTTTTGACTCTGTGTGATTGATTATATGAAATTATTTTAAGTTGACCTGGCAAAAGCGAAGTCCTCAGGAGTGATTCTTCCTGAACAAGGGGATTTGAAATTGAGATTGCAGTATTTGGGAGTCCTGCGTTTTGTAGATCTCCGGGCGCAAGGAACGGCATCGGCATCGTTTCATCGCAGCCTGCTCCAATAAGTATTTCTCTCACCGTTCTTCTTCCCTTTTGGAAACGGCTCAACTGCCCTGTAAATGGACCACGTGGAATAGTTCTTTCTATCCTTTCATACCCAAATGTTCGGGCTATTTCTTCAGCCAGGTCCGTCTCGGTTTGAGTGTCCCATCTCCATGAAGGCACAATCACTTCAAAACCCTCTTGGTAAGGCGTTTCATTACCCCCTTCAGTCGTTGCTTCCTTAGATTCGAAACCAATAGATCTAAGCAAATCCATCATTTCCTGATTAGTAAGCGACGTGCCGAGAAGTCCATTTACTCTTTCTTTAGATACACGGACAGGGCTTGCGTTAGGGAGATTTCCATCCGCTTGTATAAGTTCCAACATCTCTGGTTCACATGTTTCACTGAGAAGTTGCACCACTCTATTAAGTGATCGATCCATGTTTATTCCATAATCCGCTCCCCTTCGAAAGCGCATTGATGCTTCACTCATAAGATTTAGATTCTTCACGCTTCGAGAGATTGATGGAGGGTCCCACCAAGCTACTTCAATAATTATCTCCGTCGTTGACTCAGAAATCTCGCTGGACGCCCCGCCCATGATTCCGGCTATCCCTATAGGGTTATCATCTCCATCAACAATCACACCATCGATTTCAGACAGAGTGCGCTCAACATCGTCAAGTGTCACTATACTTTCGCCAGCTTTTGCTCGACGAGTACCTAAACGGCTCCCGTTCACTTTTTTAAGGTCATATGTATGGTTTGGCTGACCCAATTCCAACATCACATAATTTGAGATATCTACGACATTGTTTATGGGTCTCATTCCAAGGTGTATGAGCCTATTCTGAAGCCATTGCGGTGAGGGGCCTACAGTTATTCCCTTCACAACGCAGGCTAAGAATTTGCCGCATAACGTTGGGTCGTGAATATCGATTTGGATGCCAGCCCCAGGCACTACTTGCGGTTTTTGGTCCCTGTCCATAGGGAATTCAAAAGGAATTTCCAGAGATGCGGCTAAATCTCTGGCAACTCCTGAAATACTCATCGCATCTGGCCGATTAGCATTAACCTCAAGATCCCAAAGAATGTCAGATTCTAAACCCAAAGCACCCGATAGCGAACTACCTATAACCCATTCGCGATCCGGATCATTTTCGGACAATATCATGATTCCGTCGCTGTCATCACCCAAACCAATCTCGCTTGCAGAGCAACACATTCCGTTGGATACCTCTCCACGCAATTTCCGCTGAGCTATCTCCATTCCGTCAGGCAGAGTACTCCCCACAGTCGCTACAGGAATAACGTCCCCAACTTGCATGTTAAATGCTCCACAGCAAATCTGAGTTGCCTCTCCGTCACCTAAATCTACATCAACGAGTTGAATGCGCTCAGCGTTTGGATGTGGACGCAAATCCAGAACTTTTCCGACAACAACTCCTGGAAGCTCGCTTCCCACAATTTCGGTAGATTCCACTGCCAAACCCAAAGCACTGAGTTTCTCCCCAATCTTCTCATGATCATGATTTAGATCGGGAATGAATTCCTTTAGCCAAGACAATAAAACTTTCATTTTGCTCCTAGAACTGCCTCAGAAAACGGGCATCATTAACAACTAGTTCTCGAATATCATCGAGTTGGTATCTCATTGAGACAAGCCGGTCAATACCAAAGCCGAAAGCGAACCCTTGCCAAACTTCAGGGTCTATGTTGCAATTTCGTAAGACATTAGGGTGAACCATGCCACATCCGCCTAGCTCTAGCCATGAACCATCAGCTCTTGATATATCAAATTCTGCAGATGGTTCAGTAAATGGAAAGTAACTTGGGCGCAAGCGAGATTTTACTTCTTCTCCGAAAAAAGCATGGACAAAAGAATCAATGGTCCCGGCTAAGTCTCCCATCGTTATTCCCTTATCGATTACGAGACCTTCTATCTGGTTGAATGCAGGTAGATGCGTGGCATCAGCACTATCCGTCCGGAAGGTTCTGCCGGGAGCAACGATATATATCGGAGGTTCCTGCTTCTCCATTGTCCTAATCTGTACTGGAGATGTATGCGAACGCAGCATCACTTCTTCAGGTTCTCCTAGGTCAACGAATATTGTGTCAAAGTTGCCCCGTGCGGGATGCCAGTCTGGGATGTTCAGCGCTTCGAAGTTGTACCAGGCTGTCTCCACTTCGGGCCCTTCCGCTACCGAATACCCCATCCCGATAAAGACGTCCTCGAGTTCGTCGCGCGCTTGCGTAATAAGATGAAGATGGCCACGATTGATTGGACTCAGTTTTTCTGTAAGGTCCATTGTCTCTTTGTCGAATTTGCTATTCCATTCAGATTCCTGAAGCACTGTCTTTCTATCTGAAATTAATTGATCAATTTGGTCTTTGAGTTCGTTTAGCTCCTTGCCAGCGCTCGCTCTGTCTTCAGCGGGCAAGGTTCCTAGTTTCTTCTTAGCCCCGACAAGTTTTGATTTCTTTCCTAAGAATTTCGCTTGAACCTTAGAGAGTTCTTCAATTGTTGACGCCTCATTAGAAGCTTCTTCTGCTTCAGTTGCTAAATCGTCTAAATCAAACATCCAATTATTCCTCTGTTCCATTCTCGCAGGTGTTGACGGTCTGGTTGTGGGATTTTCCGAAATAGTTTGCTTTCATCGAGTACCACGCTCGTAAAGGTCGCGTTGCCTGCGAGCTTCGAAAAGGACAACGGAAGCCGCATTAGAGACATTAAGGGATTCCACCCCTAAGCCCATGTCAATTCTCACGATTTGATTCATCTGAGTGAGGGTTTCAGCATCCAACCCCGAACTTTCATTTCCAAGGAAGACAACAAATGGTTTTACAAAATCAAAGTCTAGGTATGAAAGTGGTCCATTTGGTGAGAGCCCTACGCTACGGATTGATCGCTCTTCAAAAACCTTTAGATAATCTGAGGGTCGCATTGAGCGGACAATAGGAATTCTAAATATTGCTCCAGCTGATGCCCTAATCGTTTTGGGGTTATACAAATCCACACTGCTTTCGGAGAAAATTATTCCATTCGCTGAGGCTGCAGCAGCAGACCTTATCAATGATCCCGCATTCCCAGGTTCTCTGATCTCTTTCCCATAAACAAGAAAAGTGGGGCGCTCCTTCATTAATTCTTCAATTGAGACGTCAATTGTTGAAAACGTTGAGATAACTGGCTGAGGATTGACCGTGGTTGCCACGGAATCAATGATCCCTTTCTCTAAATGCCAAACAGTTGCTTCAGAGCCCTTCAGCAAAAGGTCTACTTGCGTAGAGATCGGGTGGTCATTGACAACAAAAACATCTAAAGGTTGATTTCCCGTTTCTACGCACTCCTTTAGAGCTTCTAACCCCTCAGCAGCAAACTTTTGCATCTCCAGTCTGAATTTGGAATCACGCAGCAGTTTTCGTAGCTCTCGAACTCTTGGATTATTTTTAGATATCCCTGCCATGGGCTAGATAGACTGCCTAGCTTGCCTCATTAGAAGTAGCTTGGCCAGCTATATCCACAAGAGCGTTGAATGCTTCGGGGTCATTAACAGCAAGGTCGGCAAGGTTTTTTCTATCAACTTCAATTCCAGAAATTTTTAGACCATTGATGAATCGACTATAAGTCGTTCCATTCTCACGACATGCTGCATTAATTCTCTGAATCCAAAGTTTGCGGAATTCGCCTTTTCGTGCCCTACGGTCGCGAAATGCGTAGTTTCCACTATGCATAACTTGCTCATTAGCTGCTCGAAAGCTTCTACTCTTATTTCCGTAATCCCCTTTAGCCCTATTCAGGACCTGCCGGCGTCGTTTTTTGCTGTGTACGGAGGTTTTTGTTCTTGCCATTCTTTCTCCTTAATAGTTACTTCGTATTTCGTTATATACCTAGATTTTTTCGTACCGTCTTAACATCAGCAGAACTTACTTCTGCTGGCCTTCGCGATTTTCGCTTGCGTTTTGGAGACTTCGCTTCAGCTAGGTGGTTGCGATGCTTTCTTGCACGTTTTAGTTTTCCGTTTGCGGTTTTTTTAAACCGTTTTGCTGAACTTTTGTGTGTCTTCATTTTTGGCATTTGTGCTCCTTAGGTTTTGATTAGGCAGATTCGCTATCTTGCTCAGACGCTTTCGCTTTTCGGATGTTCTCGATTGCTTTCTTGTCAGGGCTTAGAATCATTGTCATATTTCGACCCTCTAGCTGAGGATATGCCTCTTGAGTTGCTATATCTTCCATTCTTTCGGAGACCTCATCTAGTATTCTTCTGCCTAGTTCTGGGTGTTGTACTTCTCGTCCTCGGAACATGATCGTCAACTTCACCTTGTGACCTTCCTCCAAGAATTTCCTAACTTTATTAGTTTTGGTATTGAAATCACCCCTTGCAATCTTTGGTCGATATTTAAGTTCCTTGACCACGATGTTGGTGCTTTTCTTCCTTGAGTCTTTAGCTCTTTGAGCGGCTTCATACTTGTATTTCCCATAGTCCATAATCCTGCAGACTGGTGGGTTTGCATTTTCAGCGACTTCGACAAGATCTAGGCCCAAATTTAACGCTTGATCTAAAGCCTCGTTTAAAGGCGTGATACCTATTTGTTCACCTTCGGGTGATACTAATCTGACCTCGCTAGCCCGAATTTGGTCATTAATACGTGGCTCTTGGTTCCCAGCTATGACAAGCTCCTATTCAAGTGATTCTCCTTTAGTTAAATTATTCTAAAAAGACAAAAGGCGCTGAGGAATCAGCACCCTGACTACTTTTAGTCTGATGTTGCACCTGTCGCACTCGTAAGTGGATAGGTGGCTGCCTCTCGACAACACTTCCTATACCCTATGTCTTATAGGTATTAATAGAATACCGGAAAATACGTCTGATATGACAAAGACCTTTATAAAGTCATCATTAGATTAAAGGAGCGGTATGAGTTTATGGACACCCGATGGAGAGCACGAAGTTAATAAAGGTTCGGATAGCGACCCGAACCCACAGGTTAATGATGACAATGAATTAACCGACCTGCCAGGCTTTGACGATTTAACGCCTGAGCAGCAGGAACAGGCTAGAGCTATGGCTGCTGAACTGGCGGCGGCTAGGGAAAGGCTATCTCAGACCCCTGCTGCAGAAGTAATAGCCAACCATGTGATGGGAATTTATGAGTTAGCTGCTATCCACCTCAGCAACGATGTCCCAAATCTCAGTGAAGCGAAAGTAGCTATTGATGCAATGTCTGGAATTGTTGCTTCCTTAGTTGGAAGACTGGGAGAGAATGAAACTGTGATTAAGGACGCTCTACAACAAATACAAATGGCATACGTGCAGATGGCTGATAACAGCAACCAGGCGCAAAGCGAAGAGCCTTAATATGAAGAGTAGAATCCTGAGGTTCTCGATTGGTGGAATTAATGATTGATCAGGATCAGTTTGCGCCCGTCAACGGTATTGAAATCTGTTATCGGCACACTGGAAACCAGAACGGAATTCCACTACTCCTCGTAATGGGTTTAGGTGCTCAACTTATAGGGTGGCCTGAAGGATTCGTTGACCAATTACAACGAAATGGATTTTGGGTCATTTTATTCGACAACAGAGATTGCGGTTTGTCTTCAAAAACCGAAGGCAGTTCTCCCAATGGAGCTGACCTTCTCCTCAGAGCGACGATAGGCGAAGATATTACCTCTCACTATTCTCTTTCTGATATGGCTTCCGATGCTGTAGGGCTTCTGGAACACTTGGAAATTGCTTCAGCCCACATCGTGGGGGCTTCTATGGGAGGGATGATTGCCCAAACTATCGCCATTGAGTATCCAAATAATGTTCGTTCACTCACAAGCATCATGTCTGCTACAGGAGACCCAGAGGACTTTACCCCGACTGAAGAGGCTTTATCAGCCTTATTGTCGGAACCACTTACAGGTAAAGATGAAATTATTGAAGCGAATGTTGCAGCATCCAAAGTTCTTGCAGGGCCCTTATGGAATGAATCGTACGCTCGAGAAATGGCGGAAAAGAGTTACGAGCGCAGCTTTTACCCCGATGGCATTGGTTTCCAGTTGGGAGCCATAGGGATGAGTGGGGACCGTTCTGATAAATTATCCAAATTGACTGTCCCTTCTCTTGTTATCCATGGCGCGGTGGATCCATTGCTTCCTGTGCATTGTGGAGAAGCTACTGCTTCAGCTATCCCCAACGCCAAATTGCTTACATTCAATGAAATGGGTCATGACCTACCTGAAAAGTATTGGTCGGAAATTATCAGGGAAATACTGAATTTCTGTTAGATAGTCAAACCTTTCATACAGATTCGCCCCACTCTTTGTTCCTCTCTACCATAGAGTCATGGGTGAGAGTACGGAATATAACCCTTTCGGGGAAGAAGTGCTTGAAGATCCATTTCCGTTTTATGAGGACTTACGAAATTCCTGCCCAGTGCACGTTCATTCAGAGTTTCAGCATCCATTGTATACCTTGACAAGATACGATGATGTCGCCGAAATGCTAATCAACTTTAACTTGTGGTCAAGTCACTATGGGCAGATGCCTCGCTATTCTGTGCAAGGCTGTTTATTTAGCGATCCGCCTGAGCACACTTGGTATAGAAGGCTAATTCAGAAAAGTTTTGCTCCACGTCACATAGCCGCAATGGAAAAGGAGATTTCATCTCTCGTGAAAGAGTTAATTGATGTTATGGAGGAGAATGAAACTAGAGATTTGCATGACGCTTTGGCCTGCCCACTTCCAGTACTTGTAATTGCCAAAATATTAGGGGTTCCGACAGAGGATATAAACCAGTTCAAAGAGTGGAGTGACGCTCAATTAGCCGCTTCGAAATCCTCCAATCTAGAGGACTCAAAAGGGCCCAGAGATGCGATGAACGATTATTTACTTCAGCAGATAAATGACCGTAGAGAAGTGTTACAGAATGCCGGTTGGGGTGAGCATAATGTTCCAGATAATGAAAAGCTGTTAGGCGAAGTGATACCTGATGATGTCATCAGTGGAATTCTCCTTGCTGAAGTCGATTCACGTAAACTTTCAGACTCGGAACGACTCGTGATGCTTAATCAATTGCTTGTTGGTGGAAATGAGACTACTACTTCTTTAATTACGAATATGTTTTGGCGGCTACTTTCGCAGCGAGACCTTTATGAAAAGATCGTTGAAGATCCCTCGCTAATTCCTGTAGCTATTGAAGAAAGTTTGCGTTTTGATGCCCCCGTTTTAGGTTTATACCGAACGAACACGGAAGAGATTTCATTGCACGGGGTAAGTATCCCCGAACGATCAAAAGTAATGGCAACGTATGGGGCAGCTAATCGGGATCCCGACGTTTTCGAAAGTCCGAATGAATTTCGCCTTGATCGCCCACAGGAGCAGCTAAGAAAACACCTTTCGTTCGGGCTCGGAAGACATTTCTGTCCAGGTGCCCAACTCTCGAGAATGGAGGCCAAACTTGCCCTAGAAGAAGTAGCGCAGAGATTTCCCGACCTTCGGTTAGTTAAAAGTCCTAAGAGGATAGAGCCATTTCTGCTTTGGGGCAGAAAAGAACTTATTGTTAGGTGGAATTAACGAACGATTTTCGAAATAGGTATCTCAACAATATCAGATGCCCCTGAACCTCTAAGTTCAGGTATCAGTATGTTGATTTGGTCTTTAGGGACAACAGTTTCAATCGCATAACCTTGACCGCCAAACAATTCATTGACAGTGGGAGCCTTCATTGAAGGCAGAATGCCAATGACTTTATCAAGATTAGGTTTCGACACGTTCATCTTGACCATAACTTGCCCGCGAGCCTCTAGGACTCCTTGTAGTAACGTCTGAATTTGCTCCATTGCTTTGCGCTTATCTGGGTCAGCGTAAGCCTCTGGGTTGGCTATGAGTTCAGTAAAGCTTGTTAGAAGTGTTCCTATTACTTTTAATCCAGCGGCTCGAAGTGCCCGTCCAGTTTCTGTTATATCTACTACAACATCTACGATTTCGGGTGCTTTTGCTTCTGTAGCACCGTAGGAGAGATAGATACTCGCTTCTATCCCTTTACTATCAAAATATGCTTTTGTTAGTTGGGGATATTCAGTGCTGACTTTAATTCCTTGTGGTAAATCTTCGATAGTTGACCACGGGCTTTGTTCCGGCACAGCGACTACGATATTCACTGGTCTTGCTGTGTTCTTGCTGTAATGCAGTTCGCATAACGAATGTACATCACTTCCGGTTTCCTCTATCCAATCCCTGCCTGTTATGCCGATATCGAAAAGGCCATCCGATACGTATGAACCTATTTCTTGAGGGCGCAACACTCGCACAGATTCGATTCTTGGGTCGTTGATGCTCCCTTTATAATCAACAATCGAACCTCGAGTGACAGGCAGGTCGGCATCAGAGAATAACTCAAGTGTGGATTTTTCCAGAGACCCCTTGGGGATGACTAGTCGTAGCATATATACAACCGTACAGGCTTTAAGCCGCTCACTAACACTATTTAATTATGTTCTGGGACTACGGTTACTTTGATATCTTTTCCGAGTTCAACTACTTCCTGGATTCTTCCCCTCCAGATTTCGCTGATCGTATGAGGGCCACCTCCTGCAAAGATCCCTACGCCATCATTGCCTGCCATAAATGCGGGAGCTAGAAATAATTGGTACTCGTTAACTAATCCCAAATCGTGGAAAGCTTTATAGGTAGAAGCGCCACCTTCAACAAGGAGTTGGAGTACTCCTTCATCTCCAAGCTCTGATAGCAGATTAGTGATATCTCCCTTGAATTCATAGCAGGGGTGAATTGCTGCTTCAGGGGGAACGGTTCCTAGGACTATACGCTTTGGGTCAAGATTTTCCTTAATGCCATCAGTGGGCTTCCAGTCTCTGACAGTTAATTGCGGGTTATCGGATATCACCGTGCCTTTCCCAACGCATATAGCGTCCGAAAACGCCCTAAGCCTATGCCCTTCTCTTCTAGCCTCAGGTCCTGTTATCCATTGGCTAGACCCGTCGGGGGCGGCAATCTTTCCATCTAATGTTGTTGCTATTTTGAGAATCACATAAGGTCTACCTGTTGTCCTGTGATGCACATACGGAGCCAGTTGTTGCGCTATGCGACCCTCTAACACTCCTACAACCACCTCTATTCCAGCATTTTGCAATGACTTAATCCCCTCTCCATATACTTGACTGTCAGGGTCTTTCATTCCGATAACGACACGACTAATCTGATTTTCAATAATTCGCTCTACGCATGGTCCAGTCTTACCGATGTGCGAACAGGGTTCCAGAGTCACGTAAAGGGTTGCCCCTTGAGCTTTCTGCCCTGCTTCGTCAAGGCAAACGGTTTCTGCGTGCCCGCGTCCAAACTCTTGAGTAAATCCGTCAAATATTTGCCCATTTGGTGATACCAAGACCGCTCCAACCCAAGGGTTAGGCATACATCTTGGCCTAGCTTTTTCGGCATTTTCGATAGCACGTGCCATCATTTGTTCTTCAAGGGTTAATTTTTTCTCATCCATGGTGGTGCCCAACGGTGGGGTGAGGGTCACTATTGTCCTGAAGTAACTTGACCGCATGCCCAAGAATGTCAAGAACCGCATCCAAGCACTCAATGCTTCCTTTACTTGAGCCAGGTAAATTTATAATAAGGGATTCATTTAATGTCCCTGCTACTAATCGAGATAGACGCCCTAGCGGATTAATCAACCTCATAGCTTCTGCTATTCCTGGGGCCTCCCGTTCAAGAACAAGTTTCGTTCCTTCTGGCGTGAAATCTCTAGGACCGAAACCGGTACCCCCTGTTGTCACTATCAATCCGTGAAAATTTGAAGCTGCCTTCTTTAACTCTGTTGAGACGCTCTCCATTCCATCAGGTATGACTGAACGTGAGATAATTTCCCAATCAGATTCCTGGAGGCACTCCTCTATTCTCTGACCGGAGATATCTTCTCGGTGGCCAGTGGAAACACCATCAGATACAGTAATGATTTTTGCAAAAAGTTTTGCTTTATTTCCCATACATCAACTCTACAGACGTTTAGACCTGACATCGCTTTCAAGCTAATTTGCCAATTTCCATTGAAATATTGACATGCCATCTGTGTCAAAGTCTTGGGGCAAAATTTGTAACCCATTTCCTAGATTTCGCCATCTTTCATGAAATAGTTTTTCGGGAATGAGATTTGGGTGACGGCTTTCTAGTGCCCTTACAACGTCAACTGTTTCCTCATTTGTTACTGTACAAACGCTATAGGTTAATACACCACCACTTTTCAGAAGTTCAACAGATGATTCAAGGAGCTCGGTTTGTAATTTGGCTAAACTTTTTATGTCAGCCTCTTCAATTCTCCATCTTGAGTCTGCTCGACGATGTAGGACGCCTAATCCAGAGCAAGGGGCGTCTACGAGTATGTGATCAAAAATGCTTTGCGTGAATGGTGCACATCGACCGTCAGTAACCACTTGCGCTAAATTTTCTACCGACAAGTTTGTCTTATTTGCATAAATCAATCTATGTCTTGATTCATTTATGTCGCAGGCTACGACTTTACGAGCCTGAGTTGCAAGTGCGGTTGCCTTTCCTCCTGGAGCTGCGCACAGATCCAGTAGCAGGTCTTTCTGAGAAACACCGACAAGTTCCGTTATCCATTGTGAAGCAAGGTCTTGATAATATCCATCGTCTCTGATGGAGACTGGTGGCGCCTCATTCATTTTCCCAAGCATCTCGAAGGCATCAGTTTCCCCTAAATCTTTGGTCAATAGTTCAATTATCCATTCTGGATAGCTCAACTTTGTTCCTTCATTCGGCCAATTTATTAATGTTTCTTCGGATATTCGGCGAAGTATTGCGTTGACAACCCCTTTATTTTTTTTTGAAGATGCCGAAACTGTTGCGCTTACTGCAGCATGATTTGGAACTCGCATGTAGATGATCTGATAAGCTCCGGCGCGCAATGTGGAACGTAACTTAGTTGGCGGGGGAACGCTTAAATAACGGTCAATGACCCAATCCAGTGCTCGCCTCATCCGAGTAGTTCCGTATACAATTTCGGTAATCAGATTCTTATCTCGCTGGTCCAAAGAGCTCTCTTCTAAAAGCTTTGGGAGGATTATGTTTGCGAAGCTATTCGTTTCATCAATTCGGTATAGGCATTGAATTGCTACTTCGCGTGCCTCGACTCCCGCTTTTTTCATTTCCCTAACCTTGTTTCAGCACTGAGATGCAAACCATTTATCCAATCTTTAGCTGGCAATTCTTTACGTCCTTCAGGCTTGACAGTAATCAAATTTAATGAGCCTTTTCCTGTGCCCACCGTTGCACCTACCATTTCTCCTGGCTCTTGCCCTCCAGCGTTATGAATACTGGCCTCAAGAATACGCAATCTTTTCTCATCTAATAGAGTCCAAGCATTTCCTAACCGAATTACGCGGTGGATTTGGGCGGCACTTTGACTCCATTCGATCTGATGCTCTTCGGGCTTTATCTTCTTGGCGTAAGTGGCTTCACCTATTTGAGGATCAGGTTTTCCAAAGCCATTCGCGAGGCAATCAATCAATAACTCTGTGCCTTTTTCGCAGAGTTCGTTTCGTATTTCATTCAGTGACTTTTCAGGGCTTAAAGGGATTGATTCTTTTCGGTAAATTCCACCGGTGTCCAATGTCTTTTCTATCTTCATGACACAAACTCCGGTGAATTCATCGCCTTCGAGAATTGCACGCTCGACAGGTGCTGCGCCTCGCCATTTTGGCAACAGAGAGAAATGCAGATTTACTAAAGGAAGATTCGCAAGGAGATGTTCTGGAATTATTTTGCCGAAAGCGACTACTACTCCTAAATCAACATCCATTTCTGAAAGGATGTCAAGATCATGGACTACAGGTATACCTAATCTCTGGCTTTCAAATTTTACGGGGCTGGGTGTTACTTTATTTCCCCGTCCTCTTCGTTTATCTTCTCCTGTGATAACTATTGAGATGTCTAGGCCGAACTCATGTAGAGCTTTTAACGGAGCGACTGCAACGTCAGGAGTTCCAAGGTAGGCAATTTTTTTTACCGCCTGAGGAACATCAGGAAGCACTATCGAATCCAGTTAGACCGATATTAGAGTTCTGTTTTGGGTCCATTATTCGCGTTCGGAGAATTCTTTTAGCTTCTTGTTGTTGGTCTTCATCTAAGTATTCGAGGAGCAGTTTCCCATTAAGGTGATCCATTTCATGTTGGTATAGTCTTGACTCTAGTTCATCCGCCTCTATAGCGATTTCGTTCCCGTTTAGATCAAATCCTGTTATGTAGATCAACCTTGGGCGGATAATGTTCCAAGATAAACCTGGCACGCTGAGGCATCCCTCTTCAAAATCCCATTCTCCATGACTTTCTTCGATAACTGGATTGACTAGAACTTGAGGACCGTCACCATAGTCATAGACGAAGAACCGTTTACTTATCCCGACTTGCGGCGCGGCCAAACCTATACCTGGTGCTTGGTACATGGCAGTTAGCATTCGCTCACACGTTGAAACGAGCTCTCCGTCAATATTATTGACGTCCTCAGCGACCTTCTTCAAGACTGGATCGCCGAATACTCTAATCGTGTAAGAATCCATACTTCTAGGATATAGCAGGATATGTGGCATGCAGAGGCTGTACTGTTTCTTAAATGGAAAGTAATGGACATTATTTTGAGCAAGAACCTTCTTCCGTTCAACGAGAAGGTTCGGTGCAGTTATCTCTTCCGGATTTCTCAGCTACTTTCACTACTGCGAGTAACGTCTTTTCTTGGAGGAAGCTTGACTCAGGAACAAAGTTTCTACTTCTCAATGTTCCTTCTCCTGAGACAATGCCCAGGAATGCTCTTGATTTGGGATGTGGCTATGGTCCGATTGCAGCTGTGCTGGAGCATAGGTTTCCTAATACGAAAATTTGGGGTATAGATGTTAATGAAAGAGCTATTGAGCTAGCCAGAAACAATACCCGAAGGTCTGAAACCGTAATATGTAGACCTGATGAGGTTCCTGCTGATGTGACGTTTGATTTGATATTGTCGAACCCCCCTATTCGCATAGGGAAAGGGGAACTGAAGAAATTATTAGCTATGTGGCTTGGACGCCTTCACAATTCTGGTTCAGCTTATTTCGTTATCAACAAAAATCTTGGGGCAGATAGCATTCAGAAATGGTTAGAGAGTGAATCTTGGATGACGAATCGGCTAAAGTCACTCAAAGGCTACAGGCTTCTTGAGGTTAAGCATCATGTCTGAACATTTATCGAATACTGATTTAAAGCGACTCCATCGAGACTGGCGTAAGAGAACCAAGAAACGACTTGCACTTATCATCGATGGGGTTCAAGGTCCTTACAATGTGGGTTCTATCATTCGCAGTTCAGCGGCCGAAAGAGTAGATTTCGTTTGGTTCTGCTCAGGGTCAACGACACCAGATAATCTAAAAACTAGAAAGACAGCTTTGGGAACTGAACGCTACATTAAATGGACTGAGTGCGCTGACGTGACGCAGGCTATTAAGTCTGCCAAATCAGAGGGGTACAAAGTTGCCGGACTTGAACTTACCGATGATGCAGTTCCGATTCATGAACTTAATCTGAACGAAGATATTTGCTTTCTTATCGGGCATGAAGACCGTGGAGTAAGCAAGAGAGCGCTTGAATTATGCGATGTCGTTACATTCATTCCTCAATTGGGAAAAGTCGGTTCTTTGAATGTTTCAGTCGCAGTATCAATTGCTTTGTACGAAATGCGTAGGCAAGGCTGGAGTTAATTTGGCCTCACCTAGCTGTTTATTGCTATTCTGATCCGTTCTTTCGGCCTGTTAACTTCTGAAAGAGTTTGCAGGAGGTGAGAATGCGAATTTGATTTAATGAGCCATGACTCGTTTAGTGGGCCTAAGACCTCAATTCCCTCAGTAACTGCTATCAAATCAACGTACTTCTCTGCTCCGGGACCAGATATTTCGGCATATGAACCATATGGAGGCAAAGATAATAACTTCCGACGTTGTTCATTTAATTCACCCCATGAGCTAAATTTTCCTGCTCTAATAACTCCGAGAAATTCGTTCTTCTGAGAGCGTGTTTGAATGATTACTTGTCCATTGTCCCGAGATCTGGTGTTGGTTATTCTGACAGCCCTTATCAGGTTAGAGAGGGCAATTTCTTCGCTTCTATAACCTCCACCATAAAGCTCTTGATCATAGTCAGCGAAGAAAATTAGGTTAGCCCAGTCAACCCTATGGAGTGCAGCATTAGTACCTAATAGATATCTAGCATTATGTAGGTCGACGTGACTGGCACTTGAGTGGATTTCTTGCACGTTCTCTTGGAGTAGGGCTTCTAATTCTTCTTTAGCTCTACCAATTCCAATTCGTAGGTTCTTAAGTTTTGTTGAGAGACAAAATGAACAAACTATTGGCCTCTGATGATTACGCGAGCATGTTAAATGGTCTTCATTTGGTTGACTCATATTTGAATTACATTCGGAGCAGATCACTATCTCGCCACATGATGCGCATACAAGAAGCTTTGACCTTCCTTTGCGGTTAAGTATGACCACACTCCTTTCAGAGTTTTTCATTTTGTCTATTACCGCACTCGGCCAAAGGCCCTGTCTTGTATCGATGGGTTCGTTTGGGTTCAAGACACTGATATTTCCCCACCCTGAGTCGGATTTTTTGCCGTCAGTATGAGTTGTATGAATTTCTTTTCTGACCTCGGGTGTGAATATCGGAGAGGTAAATATAATCGGGATATTCTTTAACTTCGCTCTCTGCAGAGCTACGTCTCTGGCATTCCAAGTCGGAGCGGATTCATTTCTATACGCATCATCATGTTCGTCGATTATTAGTATCGCAGCGAGTTCTTTTATCGTTGCAAATGCTGCTGATCTAGTCCCGACGATGGTTCCGCCTTGTGCTCCTAGAAGCCAGTCCTGTCCGTGCAGTCCAGATTTTACACCCATCCTCTTCAGGCGGCCTACCAGTAACTCTGCTTGTTTGACTGATGGAACTAAGATTAGGGAGTTTCCGTATTTGATTGTTTCTTGAATTATTGGCCATCTATCACCAAGAGGTGATATTTCTCGCCCTATTGCCAAAAACCCTGAGGAAAGATCTGTTGTGGATTCCGACACTTCGGATTGCTTTTTGGAGTCACTTTTCTCATTGTGCCTGGCTCGTATCATAGATTTTGGGCTTGCCGTACGCAGAAATTTACTCACTGGTCCATGCCAGTTGTTTGCAGCCCATTTTGCGAGATTTAATACTTCCGCACTTGGCCCAATTCCACTTATCTTCTTTAGGGGAATCAAATCAAGGTTGGGTTTGTGAACCGGATTAATTTCTGTCACCCATCCGCGAACCAATCTATTTCTGAAACGCATTCGGACGATTGTGCCTACTTCAAGAAACTTACTTTCTCCAGATATGTTCCAATCTGCTGGGACTAGATAATCAAACTCTTGTGTGATTGCGTCTATGTCAGGTATCACTCTTACTGCTTCTATCAACTGCTCTCTTGTACTACTCATAAAAAATCCTATAAAGCGCTATTGGAGTAGATATTGAAAGGAAGTTAGATGTTGAGGACACTCTTTATTGCATCAACTTTGTTTAATTGTTCCCATGTAAAGCCTTCTTCTTCCCTGCCAAAGTGACCATAAGCTGCAGTTTGGGCGTAAATTGGTCTCCTAAGTTCCAGTTCGTGAATGATAGCAGCAGGGCGGAGATCAAAAATTTCATCGATTGCTGAGGAGATAGATTCAGGAGATACAGTCTCAGTTCCAAATGTTTCGACAAGGATAGACATTGGCCTTGCAATACCAATCGCGTATGCCACTTGCACTTCGCACCGGGAAGCAGCGCCTGATGCGACAATATTTTTTGCCACCCATCTAGTCGCATATGCTGCGCTTCGGTCAACTTTCGATGGGTCTTTACCTGAAAATGCCCCGCCGCCGTGCCGGGCCATTCCTCCGTACGTGTCTACTATTATTTTTCTTCCCGTTAGTCCAGCATCTCCGACTGGGCCACCGATGACGAATCGCCCGGATGGATTTACATGCACATCGTAGGCGTCATCCTGGAATTCTTCAGGGACGATTGGTCGTATGACATGCTCGATAAGGTCCGGTTCTATTTGATGCGATCTGTCAATGCCGGCGTTGTGTTGTGTTGACACCACTACATTCCTCAGACGGACGGGAATGCCTCCCTCATAATCCATTGATACTTGCGTTTTCCCATCTGGTCGCAGATACGGGACCACCCCACTCCGCCGAATTTCTGTTAACTGTTTGGCTAATCTATGAGCAAGATCTAGTGGTTGAGGCATGAGATTCGGCGTTTCCGCAGTTGCATAACCAAACATGAGACCCTGATCTCCTGCACCGAATGAGTCCCATTCATCTTCAGCTATTCCGCTTCTAGCCTCAACGGAGCTATTTACTCCCTCTGCAATATCATTTGACTGTTCGTCGATAGCTATCATGACGCCGCAAGTGTTTCCGTCAAATCCAAATGATGGCTTATCGTACCCTATTCTGCAGATCGTTTCCCGAACAATACCGGGGATGTCAACATAAGCTTCTTCAGTTGTAATCTCACCTGTGACAAGAGCCATGCCAGTTGTTACTAAGGTCTCGCATGCAACTCTGCTCATTGGGTCTTTATCGAGAAGTGCATCAAGAATGGAGTCCGAAATCTGGTCCGCCATTTTGTCTGGGTGCCCTTCTGTTACTGATTCTGATGTGAATGTGAAGGCGTCGTTCATTTCCTTACCTTATCTCCTTAGTAAGACAGAGTCTTATCTAGTTTCTAATACAGCGTCGAGTATCCCGTCGGCAATTATACGTTTCTCTGATAATGGAAGAGTCCATTTTGAGTCTTCACTTATGATAGTTACCTCATTTGTATCATGAGAGAATCCGACATCAGGTAGCGAAACGTTATTGGCAACAATTAGGTTAAGATTTTTTTTCTTTAATTTTTCAATTGCGTTTCTTTCAAGGTCTTCAGTTTCAGCAGCAAATCCTACGATGGTCTGGTCAGGCCGCTTTCCCTGTCCTAGGTCAATGAGGAAATCATGGGTCTTCTCTAGTTCGAGGCTTTTGATGCCCTTTGTTTTTTTAATTTTGTGGTCGGATACTTCTGCAGGGCGAAAGTCAGCTATAGCCGCAGCCATTATTATTACGTCAAATTCGCCTTGATTCCTCATAACAAGGTCTTCCATATCTTTTGCAGTTTGTGCACATAGGACGTCAACTCCTAGAGGTACGTGATCAGGCATTGAGGTGACTAATGTGACATCTGCTCCACGCATGTAAGCTGCTTGCGCTAATGCATATCCTTGCTTTCCTGAAGATTTGTTAGTGATGTAGCGGACTGGATCGATAGGTTCTCTCGTTCCGCCGGCTGTGATTAGGATTTTTAGATTTTTGAGATCTTTTTTTGTAAGCATAAGTTCAACTGAAGAAATAATTGACTCTACTCCAGCTAGTCTTCCTCTACCCACGTCACCGCCAGCCAAAATTCCCTCTTCTGGTTCAACAATTACAACTCCACGTTCTCTCAAAGTCTTTATATTGTCTTGAACAGCTTGATGTTCCCACATTTCCGTGTGCATAGCTGGACATAAAACTACGGGGGCCCTAGTGGCTAATAGCGTGGCCGAAAGCAAATCTCCCGAGATTCCCGCAGCATATGTCCCTATGAGTTTTGCGGTAGCTGGTGCTATTAATATGAGGTCTGCTTCTTGGCCTAGTGTTGTATGTGGTATCGGGTCTTCATCGTCCCATAAGGATGATTTAACTGGTTCAGATGCTAAGGCACTCAATGTCACCTCGCCTATAAACTTCTTTGCAGCCGTTGTCATAATTGGAGAAACGAATGCACCTGCATCAACAAGCCTCCGGCTTATCTCAACTGATTTATAGGCAGCAATTCCGCCTGATACGCCTAATACAATCCTCTTGTCAGAAAGCATAATGCACTCACCAATTACTCGGTTTCTTCTTCCTCTTCTTCAGGTTCGTCGACTTCAGTCATTTCCTCTGGGGCCACAATTGGTTCAGGTTCTTTCTTCTCCCCTGCAAGAACCTTATCTTGGATAATCTCTTCAAAACTTATTGATAAGGGCTTAGCAATACCATCTGCCTGCACCTGAGGTGGAACGGAACTTCCGAGTCCTCCATCTAGTTGGTTTCGGTAAGCATTAATCTGCCTTGCTCGTTGGGCAGCTAGTGTAACAAGGCGAAATTTTGAATGAGAATCTTCATCACCTTGTTTGAGGGATCTTTCCAGCAGGCCCTCAATTTTAGGGTAAATCATTGAATTATTTTCGGTTGACATTCTTACTCCAAACTCTCGCTTTAGTTTGCGAAATGATACTCCTAATAGTAACGAGATTGATTCGAAATACTACTTTCGGTATCTCAAATGAATTAAGTTAACTACTTATGGTTAGCAACCTGGCTTTCTATCAGGGTCCGTATTTCTTGAATTGTTCGTTCCAAGTCGTCGTTGATAATGATGTGCGCTCCAAGTTCCTTTGCTCTCTCACGTTCTCGTTCGCCTTTAAGGATTCTCTTTTCTACCTCAGCTTCAGGGTCTCCTCTGCCCCTGAGTCGTCTAGCTTGGTCTTCGACAGAAGGGGCATCTACGAATATGAGTAGCGCTGGTATGGCTTGCTCAATAACAGCTGTAGCTCCTTGTACATCAATTTCAAGCAATATGTGCATGCCATTTGGCGCTTCAGGCAACGGCGTTCCATAGAGATTTCCTTGGAATTCCGCCCATTCTAGAAACTTTCCGCTTTCAATGGAGGATTCAAATTTTTCACGAGTGACGAAAACGTAACTTTCCGGACTTTCACCTGCACGCATAGATCGGGTTGTCCAACTTTTGGAAAGCCATAGATTATCCATTGAATCAACAAGTGATTGTGCGATTGTTCCTTTGCCGACTCCTCCAGGGCCGGAGACTACGATAACCATGTCGAGATTTAACTAAACTCTGAGACGAGTGCCGCTCTTTGTTGATCGCCTAACCCTCTGAGGCGCCTGCTTTCTGCGATTCCTATCTCTTTCATGATACGTCGAGCTTTTACTTTCCCTATTTTTGGCATTGATTCAAGAACTGCAAGAACTTTAGTTCTGCTTACGATCTCATTTGAATCAGACTTTTCAAGAACTTCACTGATTGTGAGTGAACCCATTTTAATTAGTGCTTTAAGTTCTGCTCTCACTCTTCGAGCCTCAGCAGCTTTTTCTAACGCTGCGCGCCGTTGTTCATCTGTGAGTTTTGGTGGTGCGGGCATATTTAAATAATAATTCTCACATTCTAAGGAACGGTGAATGCTATATATTTTTTGGAGGTATCTGAGAAATATCCATGATTATTTCACGCGCAGCTCTCCTGGGGTCTGCACTTTGTACAACTGCGCGACCTATCACAAGCAAGTCAGCCCCATTGTTTATAGCAGCCAATGGGGTTGCGACATTAGCTTGGTCATGGTGTTCTACCCCCTTCGGTCGGATACCAGGCACTACGAATGTTAAATCTGGAACAATAAGATTTGCTTCTTCGAGGTTCTTTGCTGAACAGACTATTCCTTTACAGCCTGATAGTTTTGCCAGACGAAGTCTCTCTTCCATTAAGGTACTAGGAGTTTCTTTTTGGCTCGTAAGAATAGTTACACCCAGTGCTTGCGGTGCTTCCAACTCGGCATATTCTGCTCCCTGTGCAAGGCCTTCAACGCCAGCAGTCAACATTTCTTCCCCTCCAGATGTATGGAGTGTTAGATAGTCGATGCCCAGAGACCCTAGGACTTTCGCAGCTCGTCCGACGGTGTTAGGTATATCGTGCAGTTTTAAGTCAAGGAATACCTTGTAACCCATTTCTTTTAGCGTGCCAATAATGTCTGGTCCGGCTGCGCTAAATAACTCAAGACCTACTTTTGCTACTCCAAAATACGGAAGCAAATCTCTAGCCAGTCGAACAGCCACTACCAAATCATCAACGTCTAGTGCCAAGGCGAGTTTATTTGTAATTTCTGGTTTGATTTCAATATCTTCTTCCATGAATCTCTATTTCCTTTTCCTATTGTTTAGTGAGCAAGACCCTTTACAGCTTGAATGTTTTCAATCTTGTTTTCCTCGCACCATTTAAATAAATCCGTGATGACTCTTTTAGATATTCTGGGATCAGCGAAGTTTGCAGACCCAATTTGAACTGCTGATGCTCCAGCCATCAAAAACTCAATTACGTCTTTTGCTGAGGCTACGCCGCCGACCCCCACAATTGGGATATCCGGTAGGGCTGAATGAACGTCGAATACTGAACGTATTGCGATAGGTCGAATTGCGGGGCCACTTAATCCGCCACCTCCAGCACCAAGCAATGGTCGTCTCTTGTCGATATCGATTACCATCCCCATCACGGTGTTGATTAAAGTGACTCCATCAGCTCCTGCTTCTGCAGCAGCTCCTGCAATCTCAACCAAATTTGTAACATTTGGGCTTAATTTAGCCCATCGGGGTATTTTGATCTGGCTTGTTGCTCGAATTACTTCGTGGGTGCTATCCGGAGAATGGGAGAACATCTTTCCGCGATCCTCAATGTTTGGGCAGGAGATGTTGAGCTCTACTGCTTTTACCGTGGATGGCAAGTCAGAACATAAGTCGGCGGCAGCCGCATAATCTTCGATTGTCCTTCCCCATATGCTCAAGATAACTGTTACCTTTTGCTCAATTAGCGATGGTAGAATATGTTCAATCCAGTATGGTAAGCCAGGTCCCTGCAGTCCGATACTATTGATCATTCCATTGGGTGTCTCATGTAATCGGGGTGCATTGTTTCCTTTCCATTCATATGCTGAAAGACTTTTGACAACTATTGCCCCAACTGTTGATAAATCGGTTACTGAAGCTAGTTCTGTTCCGTGCCCAGCTGTCCCTGAGGCCAGCATTACGGGATTTTTAAGACTGACATTACCAAAGGAGGTAGCTAAAGGGTTTGAACTATCGCGAGCCTGAGTAGCTATATCATTGCCCATCGGTTTCCCCACTAGTCTCGTTTTCCATATGGAAATCTTGAAGCGACTTCACCTTCATAGGGTGCTCGTTCCAGTCAACAAGTCCTTTAGCAAGAGCCAAACCGGATGAAGCAGTAGTCAAAAGCGGTATTCCTCTTTCACCGGCAGCTTTTCGAATGTGCGCTCCATCAGCGCGAGGACCTCTTCCACGTGGAGAGTTAATTACCAATTGGACTTTTCCAGATTCAATTAATTCAACAGCCGTAACCCCGTCATCGTCACCTATCTTCGCCACGGTATCTGAGACCTCTAAACCTGCTTCTTTCAACGCCTCGGCGGTTCCGACTGTCGCCGCAATAGAAAAACCTAACTCTGTAAACAGTATTGCTGATTCTATACCTTGCTGCTTGTCTCGGTCTGCTACCGATATGAACACTGTTCCATCTTTTGGTAAAGACATTCCGGCAGCAAGTTGACTCTTTACAAAAGCCAATCCTGGTGTCGCGTCAATGCCCATTACCTCGCCAGTTGAACGCATTTCAGGGCCTAATACTGCGTCTGTTTTAGGAAACCTGTTGAAGGGCAACACTGCTTCCTTCACTGCCGTATGAGTATAGATTTTCTTTTGGTCTAATAGCCCGACTATTCGAAGTTTTTCTAGTGTTTCGCCCATCATCACTCGTGCTGCGACTTTGACAAGAGGCACTCCAGTGGCTTTGGAGATAAATGGAACTGTTCTTGAGGCTCTTGGATTTGCTTCGATGACAAAAACGGTCTCAGAGTCTCCTATTCGCTTAACTACGAATTGAATATTGATCAGGCCAATTACATTTAGCTTTTCAGCGATCAGAGCTGAGTATTCTGTCAAAGTCGCAAGTGTAGTTTCGCTGAGATTAACCGGCGGCGTTACGCAGGCACTGTCGCCAGAATGGACTCCTGCTTCTTCAACATGTTCCATAATCCCGCCGATTATTATTTCTCCAGAATTATCTCTTATGGCATCTACATCAACTTCCGTAGCATCCTCGAGGAATCGATCTATCAACACTGGACGTTGAGACGACAACCCGCCTTCTTTGCCTAAACTGCCTGATTCGCTTAGTTCTTTCATGGCGTTTCTTAACTGGTCCTCATCATAAACTATGCTCATTGCTCTTCCCCCTAAAACATAAGAGGGCCGTACTAGAACCGGAAAGCCAATTCTCTTAACGATCTCTAGAGCATCTTGGACTGATGTAGCCGTCCCGCCCGGTGGTTGGGGTATCTCAAGTTGGTTACATACCGAATTCCATCTTTCTCTATCTTCCGCAAGATCGATTGAGTCCGGTGGTGTACCCACCACTAATTCCTTTGGCAAAGCTGATGCAAGCTTAAGAGGCGTTTGTCCACCAAGACTTACGATAATTCCTGCAATGCCAGGTCCGTTGACTAACTTAGCTGATTCGGTTTCGGCATCAAGAATATTTTTAACGTCTTCCTCCGTTAAGGGTTCAAAGAAAAGTCTGTCGCTAGTGTCATAATCGGTTGAAACAGTCTCTGGATTGCAGTTAATCATGACCGTCTCATATCCGACTTCACTGAGTGCAAAGCTTGCGTGTACGCAACAGTAATCAAACTCGATTCCTTGTCCGATTCGGTTGGGACCTGAACCAAGTATCACGACTTTCGGTTTTTCTGATGGGGCAACTTCCGTTGTATCTTCATAAGTTGAATAGTGGTAGGGGGTATTAGCCTCAAACTCTGCGCTACATGTATCTACCGTTTTGTAAACGGGAATAATTCCTGCTTCTATTCTGGCCTTTCGGACTTCTTCAGCATCTTGGTTCCATAGGTAAGCAAGCTGATCATCGCTGAATCCGAGCCTTTTTGCCCTGCGGAAATCTTCATTTGAAATTGACTCGACTGAAAGGCTTTCAAGATGTTGGCGTTCTTCTACTAGTATCTGAAGCTGATCAAGGAACCAAAAGTCAATGAAGGTCTCATCGTGGATTTCCTCTATCGTGATGCCTCTTCGAATTAATTCGCCTATTTGGAATAGCCTTTCAGGTGTTGGGGTAGACACCTGACTAAGCAATTCGTCATTACTTAGATTTATAAGGTCTTTTTCACCTGGGTCAGCGTTAAAGCCATACCTTCCTAACTCAAGAGACCTAAGAGCCTTTTGTAAGGATTCAGGGAATGTCCTCCCAATTGACATCACTTCACCTACTGACTGCATCTGAGTGCCCAGAATGTTCTCTGTTCCGGGGAACTTTTCAAAAGCCCATCTAGGGATCTTCGTTACTATATAGTCAATTGTTGGTTCGAAACTGGCTGGAGTTTTCTTCGTAATATCATTGGGTATCTCATCCAATGTGTATCCCATAGCTAGCTTTGTCGCTATTTTAGCTATCGGGAAGCCAGTAGCTTTTGAAGCAAGAGCTGATGAACGACTTACTCTTGGATTCATTTCAATAATTACATATTCACCGTTGTCGGGATTCACTGCGAATTGGACATTTGATCCTCCAGTTTCTACACCTACCCGCCTCATGCACGAGAAAGCAGCATCTCTTAGCATTTGATATTCAACATCCGAGAGCGTCTGGGTAGGCGCAACTGTTATTGAGTCACCTGTGTGAACCCCCATTGGATCAAAATTCTCTATTGCACAAACGACTACACAATTGTCTGCTCTATCTCGCATCACTTCAAGTTCATATTCTTTCCAACCTTTAATTGATTGCTCAATAAGGATCTCATTTATTGGGCTAGCTGCTAGGCCGTTTTTTGCAAGGCTTTGAAATTGCTCAGTTGTTTCGGCTATACCTGTTCCCTTTCCGCCAAGTATGTAAGCCGGCCTGACGATGACTGGCAACCCTATATCTTCAATGATCTTGGCTGCGTCTTCCATGCTGTGAGCCACACCGCTAATGGGTACGGATAAACCAATCTCTATCATCGCTTCTTTGAATTTTGCTCTATCTTCAGCAGTAGAGATTGCCTCTGCATCTGCACCTATTAGTTCCACTTGATACTCGTCAAGTATCCCTTCTCTCTCTAAGTCCATTGCCAAGTTCAGCGCAGTTTGTCCTCCAAGTGTTGGGAGTAGCGCGTCCGGCCGTTCTTTAATTATTATCTCTGTGAGGACTTGAACTGTTAGTGGCTCTACATAAGTTGCATCAGCAAAGTCTGGATCTGTCATGATCGTCGCGGGATTAGAGTTTGCCAGAATAACCTGATAGCCCTCTTCGCGCAAGACTCTACATGCTTGCGTTCCAGAGTAATCAAACTCACAAGCTTGCCCTATTACAATTGGCCCGGACCCTATTAGAAGAATCTTATGAATGTCTGTTCGCTTGGGCATTTATTTCGCCGCCTCTTCCATTAGTTTTGCGAAATCATCAAATAGATATGAACTGTCATGCGGGCCTGGTCCTGCTTCTGGATGATGTTGGACGCTGAAAGCCGGCGCGCTCTTGAGTCGTATTCCTTGGCAGACCCCGTCATTTAGATTTATGTGAGTTACTTCTGCAACTTTTGCAATTGAATCTGGGTCAATAGCAAAATTATGATTTTGGCTTGTAATCTCAACAACACCATTTGATACCTGCTGTACGGGATGATTTCCTCCGTGGTGACCGAAGGTCATCTTCTTTATGTTTCCTCCCACAGCTAATCCAAGGAGTTGATGCCCAAGACATATTCCAAAGATAGGCACCTTACCGATCATTTCAGAGATTGTCTGCGGTACACCTTCTACGACTTCTGGGTCTCCCGGTCCGTTTGATAGGAAGACTCCATCGGGGTTTAGCTCTAGAATTTCTTTGGAAGATGTTGATGATGGGACAACGAACACGTTTCCTAAACGTTTCAAGTGATTTATAATCGTTGCCTTTATCCCAAAATCCATTGCAACAATTAGCTTGTCTTGACGGTCTCCTTCAACCATGTAGCTTTCACTACATGTGACCTGTGAAACGAGATCAATACCTGACGTCCCTGGTTCTGATTTAGCAATTTCGTAGAGGTCATTAGCGGCAAGTGTCCCAAAAGCAGCTGGCATAGCTCCGGATTCCCTTATATGCATAGTTAGTCTACGCGTGTCGAGTCCTGCTATGCCTGGGATTTCCATTTCTTTCAGAAAGGAGTTTAAGTCGTTTGAGGCACGCCAGTTACTATGACGACGGGCCAAGTCCCTGACAACAACTCCCCTGCAATGTGGGCGACCACTTTCATTATCTATTTCGTTTACTCCATAGTTGCCGATGTGAGGGTAGGTAAAGGTGATGATCTGCCCAGCGTAGGAAGGGTCTGTTATAACCTCTTGGTAGCCGCTAAGAACCGTATTAAACACAACTTCCCCCGTAGCATATTTTTGCTCTGGGGAATGACCTATCTGACAGCCCTCAAAGATTGATCCATCTGCTAGGACTAACGTTGAATGATTAATTCTGATCACCTTTACCTTTATTGTCTTGGACTACTCCATTAATAACTACTAGCTCTCCATCTACAAGTGTGTGACTCACTAAACCTTTCAGCTCGATATCTTCGAATGCGGTTACTGAACATTTACTGGCCATGTGAGTTCCCTTGGCAACCCACGCTGCATCTGGGTCAAAGACAGTCAAATTTGCTGGCCTACCAGGGATAAGGTGGCCACCATGAGTCTCAGCGATGCCGGCTATCTCTGCAGGGGACCAGGATAAGAGCCTGAGGATTTCATTAAGTGGAAGATCAAGATTTTTAATTGATGCACCCAGCGCTGTCTCTAGTCCTATAGTGCCGAACGGGGCATCCGTATACGCTTGGTGTTTCAAGTGATCTTGACATGGACTGTGCCCTGTTGCAATAGCATCAAAGGAAGTTATGAGGTCTTTAACCCGCGCTATTTCTTGTTTCGTTCTTAAAGGGGGCAGAACTTTATAACGCGCATCAAAACTTGCAATCAACGATTCATCTAGAGAAAAATGATGAGGAGATATCTCACACGTTATTGAGGCTCCATTTGATTTCGCTTCACTGATTATTTCGACTGATTTCGCCGTTGAAATTTGCTGGAAATGTAAACTCGCGCCAGTAAGTAAAGCCAGTTGCGATAATTGGAAGACTTCTATAGCTTCAGCGACTTTGGGGATTCCTGGAATTCCTAATAGCGAAGAAACTGCTCCTTCGTTCATAGCACCCTTGGGCGAAAGGAAAGAATTAGAACATGAGTAAAGCAAGGTTATCCCGTACTTCTGTGAGTATTCCATAATGCGTCTCGTGGTCTGGTAACCAGTCAACGGGGGGCCACTAGCTGAAAACAGCTTTACTCCATTGCCAGATATCTCCCCTAACGGTGACATAGTTTCGGCATCGTTATGAAGAGTTGCAGAGCCGGCCACAATAATTTCGCATAATGCATCTTGGGATATCTCTATCATCGCTGCGGCTGAACTTGCATTGTCAGCCACTACTGGGTCCTTGGCAATTGCTACGACAGCGGTGTATCCCCCTTTAACTGCGCTTTCAGTTCCCGATAAAATTGTTTCAGACTGCTGGTCTTCTGGTCCTCCTAAATAAACATTCAGATCTACAAAGCCTGAAGATATGATTTTCCCTTGGACGTCTAATGTCTTTCCTCCTTTGAGTCCTTTCCCTATTTCAGTGATTAAGCCATCAGAACCTATTAGCACATCAGCGAGACGATCGCCGGATTTGTCTATGACTCTTCCCCCTTGAAGCAGTAATTCACTCATCGTCGAAACTCTCAAATTTAGTTTCGCTGCCCGACCCAAGTAGATAATACAAGGCGCTCATTCTAATTATCACTCCATTCGCTACCTGATTATTTATTACTGATTTGGGGTGTTCTTTGACGTTGCTAGACACCTCGACTCCCCTGTTCATAGGCCCGGGATGCATGATCAATGATTTAGGCTTCATATTCTGTGTCCTGATATCTGAGAGGCCATATTCATTTGCATATTCTCTTAGGGACGGGACGTAAGAGCTTTGTTGGCGTTCAAGTTGCATTCTGAGCATGTAAAGAACATCTGAGTCTTCAATCACCGAGTCAAACTGGTCAGTGGTATCCACACCCCAGTCATCTGTATTGAATGGCATTAAGGTTTTTGGTGCGACAAGTGTAACGGAGGCCCCTAAAGCTAAGAAAGCTTTGATATTGGATCGAGCAACTCGAGAGTGCTTTATATCACCGACTATTGATATTTTTTTGCCGTTAAGTTCTCCTAAATGGTTACGTATCGTGTAGCAATCAAGCAACGCCTGAGTGGGGTGCTCATGAGAGCCATCCCCAGCATTGATAACAGCAGCGCCAGTCCAACTCGGCAACAACCATGGAACACCTACAGATCCGTGCCTTACCACTATTGCGTCAACGCCCATAGCTGAGATTGTTTCTACCGTGTCTCGGAGACTCTCGCCTTTCTTGACAGACGATGACCCGATACTGAAATTCAAACTATCTGCCGAGAGGCGCTTGGCTGCTGTTTCGAAACTTAGACGCGTTCGTGTTGAGTCCTCGTAGAACAACAGAGCAATAGTTTTTCCTCTTAGCGCAGGAACTTTAGGGATTCGGCGAGTACTTACTTCGTGGAAATGGTCGCTAAGAGCCAGGATCTCTTCAATTCCTGATTGACCTAAATCATCTATGCTACGAATATGTTTTTGTGTCATGATTTCGCATCTTTCATCACACCTAACAGAACGCCATTTTCTGTAACATCAACTAGCTCATCTCTACGTGTCGGAACATTCTTCCCAACATAGTCGGGCCTTATCGGGAGCTCACGATGGCCACGATCGATCATCACAGCAAGTTGAACTGCTGCTGGTCGTCCGAAGTCCACAATCGCATCCATTGCAGCTCTGATAGTTCTTCCTGTGAAAAGCACATCGTCGACCAAGACAACAATCTGAGATGAAAGATCAAAGGGCAAGTCAGTTGGATTGCTTGGCGTTACTTGCCGGATGCCAATATCGTCCCGGTAGAAAGCAACATCTAAAGTTCCGACAGGCACATTCTCCTTTTCGATCTCTAGGAGGTTTTCGGCTAGTTTTCGCGCCAGGTGTACCCCGCCGACTTCCAAAACGACCAGGACTATTCCCGATAGGCCACTATTTTGTTCAAGAATTTCGTGTGACATTCTCCAAAGAGCTCGACGAACACCGTCGGCGTTCATGATCTCCGAACGCTCATGAAAAACGCCCCTGCCGAGGGGCGTGTCAGGGCGTTCTAAATCGGCCATCTCGGCACCTTTCTCCGTTTGAGCCTCACCGGACTCAATTCACGGTCTGATTTAAACTATCACCACTTCTCTTGTTTGACATGTAAAGGCAATAAAAATCATTAGTTAACGGGGTCATCAGGTCGGATAGATTCACAGATTCCTGCGAGTACTCCGTTAATAATGGGACTTGATGCTTCTGTGGAGTATTTGGTCGCCAACTCAACAGCTTCGCTGACTATCACAGCCGATGGGGTAGACATAAATTGCTTTAGTTCAAGCACCCCTATTCGGAGTATCGCCAAATCTACGAGTGGCATTCGGTCAAGATCCCATTTGTGGCTTGCTCCCTCAATCAGAGAATCGACGGATGATATCTCACTAATCAGGGCATCAAACAACTTCTTGGCATACCCATCTAGCTGGACTGGCATATCCTTTTCCAACTCTAGTAGATCCTTTGATTTGGATTCGGATTCGTAGATTAGCCCTAGGACTGTCTCTCTCCCATGACGACGGTCAACTATGTATTCCGGAGTATCTTCGGGCAAATCGCTTTGCTTGTTTGATGCCATACTATTAAATTTCAGGCTCGACTAATGTAGGAACCTGTTCTGGTGTCTACTTTTATCTTCTCGCCGGTTTCTAAAAATAAAGGAACTTGCACATTCAAACCAGTCTCTAGAATAGCTGGCTTTGTCGCACCGGAAACTCTGTCACCTTGGATTCCGGGTTCAGTTTCACTGATTAAGAGCTCTACCGATGCTGAAAGCTCAGTTCCTACAATTTCGTTACCAAACATCAGGAGGATCGCTGAATCAGATTCGATTATATAGTTTGGCAAATCTCCGACAGATTCGGGAGATACAGTAATTTGCTCATAAGTTTCGCTATCCATAAAGACGAGATCTGACCCATCTCTATAAAGATATTGCATTTCACGCTTGTCAATATTTACACGCTCTAGTGACTCCCCAGCTCGAAAAGTCTTTTCGATTACGGATCCAGTTCTAACATTCTTTAACTTTGTCCTCACAAAGGCTGGCCCTTTTCCTGGCTTCACATGCTGAAATTCAACTATTTGCATCAAATTACTGTCAACCATCACGGTCCAACCATTTTTGAAATCATTCGTAGATATGGAAGCCATTTCTAAATCCTTTACTATCGGCTTCTACTCTAACCGAGGGAGTCACTGACTTGTGTGTGTTTGCGATAGTTAGTTAAATACTCAGACCCAGAATCTGTAACTAGAAGTAGATCTTCCCAACGGATACCATACGAACCTTCTAGGTATATGCCAGGTTCTACAGTAATAATCATTCCTTCTTGGAGTATGTCATCACTTTTACTATTGATTCGTGGGTATTCATGAATTTCCAGACCGACACCATGGCCCGTTCCATGAAGAAATTTTCCACCATGCTTCCCATCTAATAATGCATCGCGACAAATTGCATCAATTTCTTTAGCTTCAATACCCGGGCGAATAGCTTCAATAGCTTTCGTTTGGGAATCGAGCACTAATTGAGACGCATATTCTTGTTCTTTGCTTAGTTTGGATAAAGGAATCATCCTTGTCATGTCAGAGCAATATCCTTCAAAATTAGCACCTACATCTACGAGTAATAGGTTTGTATCTAGGATGCGCTGGTTAGAGGGGCGTGCATGAGGAAGCGCGCTGTTCTTACCAGCTGCAACTATTGGAGGGTAGGCCGCATTCAATGCACCATGTTGGGTCATAAAATATTCAATACCCCGAGCTAATTCCCTTTCGGTTGTCTCTTCATTCAATTCATCCAAGGCCTTATCAAGAGCCATGCAAGTAATTTCAGCTGCAGTTCTTATCTTCTCTATTTCACTTTCGTCTTTTATGCACCTAAGTTTTAAACAAAATTCATGAGCATCTATGATCTCCCCTTTAACAAGGCGTTCAATCTTCTCTTTTGCGCTCCATGAACACTTTTCGCCATCTAAGTAAATATTTCTTTTTCCTGATAGTTCAGCAATTTCGTTAAATGGGTCCGAACCTATGACACACTTTACGTTCACTCCATGTCTTGCAATCTCAACTGGTGCTTGCTCTGCGTACCTTGAATCAGTGAATAGTACTAGGCAATTTGTGTCTAGGTAAATCACTCCATTAGAACCTGTGAACCCTGTTAGCCATTTGATAACAAAAGAATCCAGAGCTATGAAACAAGCATCACTTTCTGCGCACCAGTCACTCACACGAGCAATTCTCTGAGAGTGAAAAGTTACTTCATGTTCGTTGGTCATCATTTTCAATGATCTTATGAAATGCTCGAATAGATAGCTCGTACCCGTGTATTCCAAAACCGATAATTGACCCGTTAGCTACTGGTGCAACAACAGAAGTATGCCTCCACGATTCTCGCTGATTTGGATTGGATAGATGCATCTCGATAACTACACCATCAAAAGCAGCCAAAGCATCATGAATTGACCACCCGTAGTGGGTGAGTGCACCAGGGTTGATAATGATCCCCATATGCTTTCCTCTAGCGTTCTGAATTTGATCAACCAGTTCCCCTTCATTATTTGATTGGAAGTGTTCTAATTTATAACCAAATTCATTCGCAACTCTTTCAGCTTGCTTTACGTGTTCTTCGATCGTTTCTGACCCATAAATTTCGGGCTCGCGTTCTCCAAGCATGTTGAGGTTTGGCCCCATTAGTAAAAGGATTGACTTCATTGAACGACCTCCAAAGCTTTCTCTAGTATATTTTGTTCCTGAACAAGCACAGGCTCCACTCCTTTGTCTCCGTCTAAAACAAATGTGATCCCGTTTTTAGACTTTTTGTCTCTCAAGAAAAACGAAATGATTCTTTCAGGATTAATGCGTTTCCCCAACTTCATTTGCAACCCATAGTGATTGAGGATTTCCTCATGATATGCAACTCGGTCCTCCCTAATCCGTCCCAGTAGAAATGCGACTTCGGCAGCATATCGGATACCCACTGCTACAGCCTCACCATGAGCTAGTGTAAATTCATTTTCAAGTTCGAGCGCATGGGCTAACGTGTGACCGTAATTTAGGATTGCCCGTTTCCCAGTCTCTCGCTCATCTTCTGCAACAACCCTTGTTTTGACTTTGACACACTCTAGTACTGTGTCAATTAGCCCAAACCCCCTCATGTCATCTGCACCAAGAAAATGATATTTAGCGACTTCCCCATACCCGCATTTCCATTCTCGTTCTGGAAGAGTTTGAAGCGTGTCCACATCACATACGACAGCTTTAGGCTGCCAGAATGTTCCAATTAAATTCTTGCCCTCAGGAAGATTGACTCCTGTTTTTCCTCCAATTGCTGCGTCAACCATCCCAAGCAAAGTTGTTGGAACATTAACGACCTCGAGACCTCTGTGGTAGATAGAAGCCGCGAAAGCTGCAACATCAGTTACCATTCCTCCACCTAAGCCGACGACTATATCTGAACGAGTTAGGCCCCAGTCAACCCAAGACCTACATAATTCGATAACTGTCTCTATTGATTTAGCTTTCTCACCTGTTTCGATCTCAAAAATTTTATAGTCTTTACCAGAAGGTATCTCCACTCCTATTTCCTTCTGAGTTACGATAGCTACCCTCTTTGTCGAATCGGGGTAATATTTCTCGACATGATCTAGGCAATCAGAACCGACAAGTACGGGGTAGCTCCTATCGGATAGGTCAACTTTAATCTCTTTCATCTCCACATTATGAGAGTAGCCACCGAAATTAGATTTTGCAGGGAGTTAACCATAGAAGTGTTATCTACTAATTGCATCGGAGATAACATTTTCTATACCAGCAATGGAAGCATTCTGACCTGTCCAGAGCAGGAACTGCAGAAGGGCCTGATGTATCAACATCCCCAAACCAGAGAAAGTTGACGCACCCAAACTTTTAGCTTGGCGAAGAAACTCTGTCTCAATGGGGTTATAGACAAGGTCTATTACAGTTTGGTTGGCAGACAGAAACTGAATTGGCACTGGCAGCAACGGTTCTGTAGCTGTACCGACCATTCCAAGCGGTGTTGAGTTTACGACAATGTCGCATGCGGCAAGATCTTCATAGCTACCGATCCTTGCATTAGGCCCGCCAAGAGAAGCAGCTTTCTCAGCTTTCTGTTTGCTTCTATTAACAACGATAATCTCTTTTGCCTGATTCTTTCCCAAACTATAAACGACAGAACGGGCTGCGCCCCCAGCTCCAATGATTGCGAGGGTCTTTTCATGAAGAGGTACATTGAGTTGTGACCTCAAAGCATTGATGAAACCATCTCCATCTGTATTATCACCCATGAGGTCGTCGCCATCCCAGTAGACGCAATTGACTGCGTTCAATTTTTTAGCAGTTTCGGTCAAACCATCCAGATGAGGAATTAGAGCTTCTTTCAAAGGCATTGTCACAGATAAACCGCGTATATTCTTTTCTCTGACTGCGGCTATGCATTCACTTGCTTCATTTTCTGAGACCTCAATTGCATGGTAAATCCAATTTAGTTTCTCTTGCTTAAATGCAGTGTTGTGAATCAGTGGGGAAAGTGAATGCGCTATTGGCTTACCCACAACAGCAGCAGTGAACTTGAGATCGTTAACTTCAGGAAATTCAACCACAACCAAGGTCTCTTTCTATGCATATAAGAACAGCCTCGTTAAAGTCTTCTAGAGTGACAGCGAATGTGTGGGACCCAATTCCAAACTCATCTGTTCGCACATAATACAACCAATCTCCTTGAATTGGTTCAAGGGCTGCCTCTATTGATGCCCTTCCTGGGGCACTTATTGGGGTTGGAGGTAACCCTGTAACAAGTCTTGTATTATAAGGAGAGTCAACTGCTAAATCGCTGAGAGTTAATTCTCTGTCCCCGCCAAGAGCATAGACGATAGTTGCATCAATCCCCAGTGGAATTGAACGCTCCAGCCGGTTGTAAATTACCCTTGCTATCTTCCCTCTCTCTTCTTCGAGTGCCGCTTCTTCTTCGATTAGTGATGCAATAATCAGGACCTCATAAGGGCTTACCCCCAGAGCGCTAGCAGGGTTCATCAACCCAGTTTCTGCTGCCACAATATCGAATTGGGAAATCATTCTCTCAAGGAGATTCTGCTCATCCGCAAGCGATGCTTCATCTACGTCGTAAGTCTCAGGAAAGAAGATGCCCTCTTTGATGAAACTTAATGTGATACCAAGGCTGGAAGGGGTTTCAGAACTTTCAATAGCTCGTTTAAGTTCGTCCGAATTAAAGTCCGGCAGCTGGCCTAGAAGAGTTTCCTGCATCTCGACTAGCGTTAAACCTTCGGGAATTGTTACAAAGAATCTATCATCCGGAATTTCAAGTGGTCCGGCCAATAGATTTTCTTTAACATCCCAAGCTGAGCTATTTATCTGAAATGTATAGATACCAGCTTGGAAATCGGAAGCGCTTTTGAATCTTAAGTAATACCTAAAGACAGTTGCATTGGCAACAATATCGTTATCTGCAAGAATTCTTGCAATGTCATCTGCTGTTGCCCCTTGTGGGATTTCAATGGTGACAGCTATGCCTGGTTCGCCTGGCGGATCAAGTTGATCATCAATCCATCCTTTGACAAAACTGTATGTTGCCAAAGACAGGATGAGCAACACACCCACAAATATTCCGAAGCGAATCGCTGTGCTTGTTCTCCTTGGGAGACGTTCCCAGTCTCGGTCGTCATAGTATTCGTCTTCGTACCAGGGTGGCAGGTCTTGCGGGTAAATATCTTTAGAACTTGAGCTTCCTATTTGAGCACTTTCATTACTCGTTTCATATGCGCCCAAAAAAAAGTTTTCGTATGGGGTGCCATGACTTCCTTGATCTGACTTTTTGTGGTCGGTATCAGGGTATACGGATTGACTTTCTGAGTCTGCGTGCTCAGATTCTTTGTCGTCACCACTCATGTAACTGGTCCGGGTCTTAGATCTTTTGAAGTATTGAAAGAATCAATCCATCCCTGCAAAATAATTGCAGCAGCTACCTTATCAATGACACTCTTTCTTTTATCGCGCTTTACGTTTTGCTGAAGAAGCATTTGTTCAGCAGTCACTGTAGTGAACCGCTCATCATGGGTTTGGATTGGTATATCCGTTAGGCGTTTAAGCTTTTCTATTTCGTTAATGACAGATTTAGCTGACGCGCCCAGAGTCCCATCTAATGAAATTGGAAGACCTACAATGATTTTATTTACTTCCCACTCAAGAGCGATCTTTAGAATTGCGATATGGTCCTTTTCTATATTGTCCGCTCTCTTGATAACTTCATACGGTGTGGCCACTGTTATATCCGAGTTGCTTAATGCAACTCCTATCCTTTTGGACCCTAAATCAAGCCCAATGACTCTCACCCTAACTCCGCTTTTTGTCGAGCTAATTGGATAGCTTCTTTCAAAGCAGCGCTGTCTTTTCCACCGGCTATGGCAAATTCTTTGCCCTTGCCACCACCACCCTTTATCAGTTTTGTAGATTCACTTATCAGATCGGATGCGTCGAGGTTAGACCCTATTGGTACTCCTGCGGCTAACGCTACCCCGCCACTTTCTAAAACCACTCCAAGAATTACAGCTTTAATATCTTCGCTTTTGCACAGAGAAAATATTAAATCTCTCATATCTTCTCGACCAAGACCGTCAACCTGTTCGGCTATAATTCCGTCCTTTGCCTGACCAAGGAGTGTGCCAAGTGAACTTTGGATAATTGATTTCCGCAGCCCGCCTAATTCGATTGTCAGCTCATCGATTTCTCGATTCTTCTTTGCCACTCCTTCTATAAGGCCTGATGATGGTACACCGAGATCATTTGAGACTTCTTCGATTAGGTCCTGTTGCTTACGAATAAGGTCAATGGTTCCTAGACCCGAAACTGCTTCAATGCGTCGTATATTTGATCCGATTGACCCTTCACTTAATATCTTCATTGGCCCTATGTCGCTGAGGTTATGCACATGCGTTCCTCCACATAGCTCAACAGAGAATTCGCCAGCTTTTAAAACACGTACTTCATCACCATATTTATCCCCAAAGAAAGCTAGTGCACCTAATTCCTTTGCGTCTTCCATTGTGGTTTCAACAATTTCGACAGTAGACCCTGAGAAGATCTCTCTGTTGACGAGGTCCTCGATCTCCTGTATCTCATCTTTTGTGAGGGCTGCAAAATGACTGAAATCAAATCGAAGGCGTTCGGGACCTACCCATGACCCCTGCTGTTTGACGTGATCACCTAAAACCGTTCGTAGCGCCCAATGCAACAGATGAGTACCTGTATGATGGCGCTGAATTTTAAGTCGCCTCTTGCCTTCGATCGTAGCTGTAGCGGTGTCACCGATTTTCATTAATCCATCTACGTGTTGTATTGCGTGCAAATAATGACCGCTGGGCGTTGACGTTGTGTTAATAATTGTGAGGGTTCCGTTGTCGTTTGTGATGATGCCGGTATCTCCAACTTGACCACCCGCTTCAGCATAAAAAGGGGTTTTGTCAAGAACCACAAAATTATCATCTAGATGAAGGATCTCTGCGGTGCTTTCATGTTTGTCGTGCCCTTCAAAAGTTGTAGTTGGCAACTTTTCAATAGCTTTTTGGAGCAGTGGGTCTAGATTAGATGAACCACTTCTTATTGTTGATTCTGCTTTACCCCTTTCTCTTTGGAGATTCATTGCATCATTGAATTGTTGGATATCTATTGGAATTTTTCTTTCAGCAGCGATTTCCTGAGTTAGCTCCATAGGAAATCCATATGTGTCATGCAATTGAAAAGCGACCTTTCCACTTAGTGTTTCAGTCTCTCTTATTTGCGATAGGTGCCCTTCGAGAATTTTCATCCCCGCTGAGAGTGTTTTCCGGAAACCTTCCTCTTCGCGTTGCAATGTATCCTTGATGAGTTTTCTATTCTCTGCCAGATCTGGATAGGCATCGTCCATCAGCGTTATGACAGCGTCTGCTAGCTCAGACATAACAGGCGTCTCTACCCCCAGAAGGTAGGCATGTCGGACAGCTCGCCGAACGATACGGCGGAGAACATATCCTCTATCTTCGTTACTTGGAATAACTCCGTCATTGATCAAAAAGGTGCTGGACCTGGCATGGTCAACTAAAATTTGTAACGAGATAAGAGTGCTATGGCCAGCATCTTTAGATACTCCTGTGGTCTCTTCTGCAGATTCAAGGAGTTTTTGAAATTCATCTAGCTCCCAAACAGCATCCACATTTTGAATTACTGATAGAACTCGTTCGAGCCCTGCACCTGTGTCAATTGATGGTTTTGGAAGCGGAATCTGCTCGCCATCTGCTTGCTGATCGTATTGCATAAAAACAAGATTCCAGATTTCAACATATCGCTCATCAGAATCAGGGTTTTCAGGTCCTCCCGGAGGCCCGTACTTTTCGCCCTTGTCCCAAAAGATCTCTGAGCAGGGACCATTGGGTCCAGTATCAGCCATTCGCCACCAATTATCTTCATCTAGTCTTTGAATACGGTCCTGCGGGACACCTACTTTTTCTTCCCATATCTGAGCAGCTTCATCATCCGAATGATGAACAGTCACCCAAAGTCGTTCGGGATCTAGCTGGAGTACATCAGTAATAAACTCCCATGCTAGAGGAATAGCATCCTCTTTGAAATAGTCTCCAAAGCTGAAATTTCCCATCATTTCGAAAAAAGTTAGGTGCCTACTGGTTCGACCAACCTCGTCCAAGTCATTATGCTTCCCCCCAGCTCGCACACACTTTTGAACTGTTGTAGCACGTTTGTATGGTGGATTTTCAACGCCTAAGAAGTAGTTTTTGAAAGGCACCATTCCTGCATTCGTGAAAAGGATTGTATCATCATGCGGGATCAAGCTTGAAGAGGGCACAACTTCATGTCCTCGTTTTTCAAAAAAAGTCGTAAATGCGCTTCTGAGTTCTCTGGCTTTCATTAAAACAATCCTACAGTGCAATAACTACGCATAATTTTATGCCACCGCATTGTTACGTTACTGCGCGCCCTTAGCTTCTACCAGTTTATTAATCGTTGAGGATCAGGACGCCGCTTTGAGCTCTTTTCCCGACACGGTTGGGCACTCTATCTTGATATTTTGTTGCGATTCGTTTACCTTCATCTGCCACACCCGAAATCGTTGATTTCGTAGCTTTAACGCTATTTTCAATAAAATTTGTAGCTACAGAAGCCGTGTAATCAGCCGTGCGTTTTTTGACTACTCGTTTCATCCAAAGAGACGAACTAAGTCCAGCTCCAAATCCTGCCGCAATCCAGATAATTCTCTTAACCATACGTATACCATACCTGAGATGGAGGCCTTTACAAGCCAGTTCTAGCCTTCGTTGTCAGTAGCCTACGTCATCGGCTCATTAGTGCAGAGACATCTTCTAAATTGCGGTTTTGGATATGTGCGGACACACTTGCTTCGTTAAGGTATTATTATCTTATGACTTCTCTTGATTCCAATCGGTTTGAAGTAACAAGTTTTGAGGATGTCATGCCTCCTGCTCAAAGCTACAAGGATGGCAACCCTACGATAATCAATTTAATTGCCGAGCCTAAAGACGTCGGTAGAAGGATTGTCGATTTTTTTTCTGGCTTAGCATTCGGAACAGAAGGAACTTTTGAAAAGGTAGCGGAAGGCATCTACCTGATTACCCCACCAGATAAAAACGAATAGGTTAGGTTGTATCTGGGGCTAACCTTAAGCCCAACTCTTCAAGGTGGGTTACATCGAGTGGAGTTGGAGCGTTAGTCAATGGGTCACTCCCTGACTGTGTTTTCGGGAAAGCAATGACTTCTCGGATATTTTCTTCACCTGCGAGCAAAGCAACGAGACGATCAATGCCAAAGGCGAATCCAGCATGAGGAGGTGCTCCATATTTAAAGGCATCAAGCAAGAATCCGAATTTCTGTTCGGCTTCTTCATCTTGAATCCCTAATAGGTTGAAAATCTTTGCTTGGATATCTTTTTTGTGAATCCTCACGCTCCCTGAGCCCAATTCCCAGCCATTGAGGACAAGGTCATAAGCTTGAGACCGAATTGATAAATAGTCATCTCCCGAGACATCGTCAAGCATCTCAAGGTCATCTGGGTGAGGCATAGTGAAAGGGTGATGAGCAGGTATTGGTTCGCCACTGTCTGTTACGGATTCAAATAGTGGGAATTCTGTAATCCATAGGAAATTTAATCCACCTTCTCCAACGGGAGGTCGAGCTAACTCTAGCCTTAGCAACCCTAATATATGATTGACGGTTCTTCTTCTGTCAGCAATTACAAAAACCATATCGCCTGCGTTCGCCCCCATCGAGGATGCGAGTTGGGATACTTCTTCTTCTGACATGAACTTTGTAAGAGCCCCCTCCAAAGATGAATTCTCACCAACCCTAAACCATGCGAGCCCTTTTGCTCCCCAACTTTGACACTTTTCAGTTAACGCATCTATAGCATTTCTTCCCAGTATTTCTGCGCCGTTCTGGTACAGGATCCCTTTAACACAGTCGACTTTAAAGACATTGGCTTCTGTTTCTTGAAAGATGTCTGATAGCTCTATAAGTTCCATTCCGAACCTAGTGTCAGGCTTATCAGAGCCAAAACGCTCCATTGCTTCATGCCATGTCATAGTGGGTATCTCACCTGGCCTGTTTCCTGTAATGCTCTCTACGGAATCTTTAACCGCTTCAGAAACAAATAACAACACATCCTCTTGCGTCACGAAGCTTGCTTCCATATCAAGTTGCATAAACTCAAATTGTCTATCAGCCCTGAGATCCTCGTCCCTGAGACAACGGGCAATTTGGTAGTACCTATCAATGCCCCCAACCATGCATAATTGCTTAAAGATTTGTGGGCTTTGAGGCAATGCATAGAAATTGGCTGGATGTAGTCTTGAAGGAACAACAAAGTCTCTGGCGCCTTCCGGCGTAGATGCAATCAACATAGGAGTTTCTACTTCTACAAATCCCTGCTTTTCCATTGCGTTTCGAATTGCACTGTTGACTTGAGCTCGTATTCTCAAATTTCTTTGCATACGTGTTTTTCTCAAATCAAGATATCGGTGTCTTAACCTGATATTCTCGTCAACTTCTGAGCGTTCGTGCATAGGGAATGGTGGAGGTTCAGCAGATGATAAAAGTTCTACGGAGCAGTCTCCGAGTTCGACTTCACCGGTAGATAGTTTTTCATTACTTTTCCCTTCGAATCGTGATCGCACAGTTCCGGTAATTGCGACAACATACTCTGATCGAAGATCTAGCTTTTCATCTACCACGCATTGAATAATGCCAGTGTGGTCACGGAGATCAATGAAAGCTAGATGTTCACTATGGACTCGGCGAGTATCTACCCAGCCACAAACGGTGACAATTGAATCGATATGGCTTGATCTGAGCTCGCCGCAGTAGTGAGTTCGCATAGTCATTTTGTCGTCTCCTGTAACATTTCTGGTAATATCTTCGCTAGTGACTGGCGGTCTAGAACAGTTTGTATTCCATCGCCTCTTAAGTCTCGAAGGGTAACCTGATTTTCATTGAGTTCATCAGTTCCTATGATGATTGCTAGTTGAGCACCTGATCTGTCAGCTGCCTTCATTTGTGCTTTCATTGACCGTTGATCAAAACTTCTATCTACGCTTAATCCTATTTGGCGCAACTCGTCTGATAAAACAAGCGCTTCACCCCCGCCGGTAGTGTCGACAATAAAAATCTCTATATTGTCAACACTTTGAGATACATTTTCTGCTTCACAGGCTAGTAATGTTCGATCTATTCCGATAGCGAAACCGATACCCTCGGTTGGTGGGCCTCCTAAAGCTTCAACAAGCCCGTCATATCGACCTCCTCCCCCCACAGCATTCTGCGCAGTGTCAAGGTTGGGAGCAACGAATTCAAATGTTGTTTTTGTATAGTAATCTAAGCCTCGTACCAGTCTGGGAGCTAAATCGTAGTCTATTCCTAAGAGAGAGAGACCTTCTTGAACAATTTGGAAATGCTTATTTGAATCATCATTTAGGAAATCAGTTATGAAGGGCGCATTTTGTATTATTTCTTGGTCTTTTTCTCGCTTTGAATCCAGAACCCGTAGGGGGTTTTTAAGCATTGTCTCTTGTGACTGCTCACTCAAGTTAACCTGGTTCAAATTCAAATAGTTAGTCAGTGCGTCATTATAGTTACCTCTAGTTTCAGTATCACCCAGTGAATTAAGAAGTAGCTTGGTATTCGCTAATCCTGTTTTTTGAAAAAATCTCGAAGCCATGGATATGATCTCTACATCAGCGTGAGGGTCAGGAGATCCCAGCAATTCTGCTCCGACTTGGAGAAATTGTCGGTATCGGCCTGCCTGTGGTTTTTCATACCTAAATTGAGGTCCTTCGTACCAGACTTTCCATGGTGTTACTGGCCTATGCTGAGCGAAAGCTCGACAAATGCTCGCTGTAAGTTCTGGCCGCAAAACAAGGTGTTGGGGGTTTTTGGGATCCTTGTCAAAGAGGTCGAACATTTCCTTGGTGACTATCTCTGAGCTATGGCCAAGACGCTGGAATACTCCGATATCTTCAAATATCGGTGAAATAATTTGGTTATAACCACCTGAATTTAAGGTTTCTTCAAAGAGACGTAGGAGCGCACTGACCCTATTTGTTTCCGGAGCCATAATATCTCTGGTCCCTTTAGGGGCTTGGTATTGTGATTTACTCATGTGGCAAGACTACAGGGTTGATGGTCTTTATGGTGATATTAAAGATGAGAGTCAAATGTGCAGCTAATCGGATTTGTGCCAGTGATACTCTAAGGCGTCTGATAAGCGGTTCACGGCGGCATCAATAGCTAGAATGTCATACCCTTGAGACTCAGTCACTGTAAACAGGGCCCACCGTATTTGATCAGCAGAAAGTAGTTTAGGTGTTTCGCTGTCAGGGTTATATTGATCAGCCTTGATTTGCTGTATTTCTTCATTTGTTGATTCTTCAAATAGCTGAAGTGTGTCAGCGATTAAATCTAGAAATTTATCTACTTCTTCTCTTTCATATCCAATTTCTTCAACCATTGGAGGTGAGAGGTCTCTTAACCTGTTGCTTGTAATCGTTGGAATTGAAGTAAGGGATTGATGCGTTCCGAGATGTGGCTTCAATCCATCGGCTGACGATGTATTTGGATTTAGCGTCTTTTGATTGAGTTGAAAGTCTAAATAGTCATCAACCTCTTGAGGGTCATAGCCTTTCTTCTTAGTGAGTGAAAACTTTATGCGATGGAGTTTCTTGGCAGCTATTTTAGTCTTCCCGTCTGCTTGCCATTTCATTAATTTCCGAAGGAAGAGGTCAACTTCCTGAATATTGTATCCATCGCTCTGAACAATCCTGAATTTCATCATTAATTCGCGTTGAGAGGTGTCTGGGTGTAGTCGTGCCCAGTCTTTTGATTGGCGAATGTCATGTTTTCGCCTTTTGGAGTGATTGGCCTTTTTTATTTCCAGGCAAAATTCGATAGGCGTCGTACACTCCATCGACTTGTCGTATCAGGCTTATCAACCAGTCCAGATGACGACCATCACCTAATTCAAATTCGAAATTCATTACGCTGATTCTGTCTGTTCCGGTGCGGGTGGAACTTGAGATGATATTAACTCTTGCATCAGAGAGGACTGTGGAAACATCTCCAAGAAGCCTTGTGCGATCAAATGCCTTTACTTCTATTGAAGCTGCAAAAGTACCTCCTCGTTTGTCATCCCATTCAACATCAATTAAACGGTTGGCATGGCCGGAAGCCAAAGCCACGCCATTGGCACAATCACTTCGATGGATAGAAACTCCTCTTCCTCGCGTAACGAAACCCATAATTTCATCCGGCGGGACAGGCGTGCAACATTTAGCGAGCCTTATCATTACATCGTCAACGCCTTCAACAACGACTCCTACTTCGTTATCTCGTTTTCTTTTTGCCTTCCCCACTTTTCGATCTCGGTGGCTTGGCAGTGGCGCAGGAATCACTTGTGACGATCCGGACTTTTTGAGGATTTCAAGAAAACGTCCAGCCACGCTCTTTGGGTTTAAATTCTGTTCACCGATAGCGGCATAGAGCGCTTCTGAATCCGCATAATTTAGTGTTTCGCACACTTCTTCCAAGGTCTCACTCTTCAGAAGTTTGAATGTAGGTAGACCCTCTTTGCGAAGAGACTCAGCGAGTGCTTCGCGTCCAGCATCAATAGCGTCTTCTCGCCTTTCGCGAGTGAACCATTGACGGATTTTTGATCCTGCCCTATGTGTCTTCGCAAATCTTAACCAATCTTGAGATGGCCCGGCGTCTTGAGCATTACTGGTTAGGATTTCCACAGTATCACCTGATTGAAGAACCGTATCGAGAGGCACAAGTCGCTTATTTATCCGGGCGCCTCTGCAGGCATGGCCTACCTCTGTGTGTATTGTGTAAGCGAAGTCAACAGGAGTTGATTTGGATTCAAGGGTTACGACTTCACCTTTAGGTGTAAAAACAAAGACTTCATCTTGGTCTAAATCCATCTTTAGGTTAGTCATGAATTCAAGTGGGTCCTCAGTTTCTTCTTGCCAATCAACAATTCGTGAGAACCACATGTATTCATTTTCATCAACTTTTTCTTTGTAACTAAAGTGCGCTGCTGCACCATGTTCAGCTCTGTGATGCATATCACGTGTTCTTATTTGAACTTCGAGTGGTTTGCCTTGCGGACCTATCACAGTGGTGTGGAGAGATTGGTAAAGATTGAATTTGGGCATTGCTATGTAATCTTTGAATCTTCCTTGAACGGGATGCCAAGTGGCGTGGATTGAACCAAGTGCGCCATAGCAATCTTTCACCGATTCAACTATTACCCTGATTCCCATGAGGTCGTAGATTTCATCAAACTCCCTGCCTTTTATTACCATCTTTTCGTAGATACTCCAGAAATGTTTGGGCCTACCATGCACTTCTGCTCCTACCATCAATTCATCAAGTCGGGACTTAACATCTGCCAAGATCTGAGCAAGATAGAGATCTCTCTCTGGCGCCCGGTCAGCTATCATTTGGTCAATTTGAGCGTACCATTTGGGATGTAGCGCAGCGAAGGAAAGGTCTTCTAATTCATTTTTTAGCCCTTGCATACCTAACCTATGAGCAAGTGGGGCATAGATATCCAGGGTTTCAGTTGCTATTCGTTGTTGTTTCCATTTAGGCAACGACGCAATTGTTCGCATGTTGTGTAGACGATCGGCGAGCTTGATTAGAAGCACTCTAATATCTTTTGCAACTGCCACTAACATTTTTCTCATTGAGGCAGCTTGCTGAGCTTCTTTCGTTTCAAATTTTATTCGCTCTAACTTAGTTACGCCATCAACGATAGAAGCCACTTCCGCTCCGAAAACGTCTTCGATTCGTTCAAAGGCCTCCTCTGTGTCCTCAAGAGTATCGTGAAGCAAAGCAGCTACGATCGTTGATTCATCAAGCCCTAGTGAAGCTACTATCTCTGCCACTGCCACTGGGTGCGTGATATATGCGTCCCCGGATCTACGAATTTGACCATCATGCGCCTGATGAGCTTCTTGGTAGGCTCTTTTAATTTGACCTGTTCCTTTATTGGCATGGTGCCTTGAGAACATTTCCAACACCTGATTTAGTTCAGCTGCTGGATCCTCTTCAATGCGATTCCACAAGCTAACCTTTGTTGTAATCAAGCTCATATATATAAGCCTATCTTAGGCAAGCACTAGTCGTAAGTCAGAAGTGTATGTTGCTTATAATTCGCTATTTCTTTTCTTCCGTTAAGGAACTCAAGCGATGCTAGAAATACAAATCCAATGACTTTCGAGCCTATGCGTTCAACTAGTTTTGCAGCTGATTTCGCAGTTCCACCGGTTGCGAGAATATCATCAACAATCAGCACATTCGATCCCTTGGGCACCGCTTCGCGTTGTATTTCTAACGATGATTCGCCGTACTCTAGAACATAGTTCTGAGTTATTGTTTCCCCCGGAAGTTTCCCAGGCTTTCGAATAGGGATGAAGCCCAAATTAAGGAAATTCGCTAAGGCTGATCCAAGGATGAATCCTCGAGCCTCTATACCCGCTATATAGTCTATCTCTTCGGCCGCAACGGGTTGCGCCATTAGCGATACCGCCGTTGCGAAGGCAGTGGCATCTCTCAATAATGGCGATACGTCTTTGAAGTTGATTCCTTTACGGGGAAAGTCTGGAACGTTTTGAATGAGTCTTTTCAAATTTGTTTCGGATGCTGGCATCTCAGTTATTTGCGTTTTTTCCTTGGCCTTGGAGGAATCGCTGGGTTTGATGGTATTTTCACGGCAACCTGTGCGCTTTTCGACCTTTTCTTTACTGCTTCACTTAGTCGATACGATCTGTTGCTGTCTGAGTCCGCGTCACCAAATCTATTTCGCAGGACCGTTGCTGTAGGCGCGGCTACGAAAAGAGAGGAGAAGGTTCCAATAACTAGACCTATAAGTAATGCCAAGGCAAATTCCCTCAGAGTTACCGCTCCCATGATGCCAGACCCGACAACCAAAACCGAAACAACTGGGAGAATAGATGTGATACTGGTATTGACAGACCTCATAAAAACCTGATTCAGCGCTTTTTCCACTATCGATGTGTAGGAGAGTTTTGAATTCGTGAGCAGGTGCTCGTTATCTCTGACTTTGTCAAATACAACTAAAGTATCGTAAAGCGAATAACCCATAATCGTTAGAAACGCGATAACGGTCGGTGGGGTTACTTCAAACTGGAAAAGTGCGTATAAGCCAACAGTTATTAAAATATCGTGTGCGACTGCGAGTAAGGCCCCTACTGCCATTTCCCACCGGAGTCGAATCGTTATATAAAGAGCAATAACAATAAAGAAAACAATCAGCGCATTGATAGCTTTATCTGTTATTTCTTCACCCCATGATGGCCCAGCCGTTGAGACACTGATAGCGGATTCGTCCTGACCAGTTATCTCCGCAAGAGCAGTTGTGACTTGTGCGACTATAGGGTCGCCACTTTCACCCTCTTGAAGAGACGTTTGTGCGACCTTAGAGAGCTCGGTTCGCACACGAAGAACACCACCACCTGTTTGGATTCGTGCATCTGCGATACCTAATGGCCGCAATACATCTCGCACCTGCTCTGCTTCAATTCCAGAAGCTGACACTTCCCATGCTCCGCCACCTTCAAATTCTAGACCTAAGTTCAATCCTCTAAAACCAAGACTACATATTGAAATTACCAGTACTAGGAGAGAACAAAGTCCAATAGGTTTCCAGAGTTTCGCAAAGGGTACCGACGTTTCATTTCTATACATTCTTCCGAGCAAGCTCATGATTCCTCTCCAACAGAACTCGGCAGGCCACTTAACCAAGGTCGATCTTGTATTGCTTTCTGTATTCCCATTAGTTTCACAACTGGTCTAAGGAAGAAGTACGTGGCAACAAGGTCAAGTATTGATGCAAGGCCAAGCATCAAAGCAAATCCTCTTACAGAGCCTACTGTTAGAAAGTAAAGAATGGCAGCTCCTATTATAGAAGCAAGGTTTGCCCAAAAAATTGTTTTGAAGGCTATTGGGAATGATTGATCAACTGCGGAGCGCAGTGTCCTTCCGTTCCTTATATCCTCTTTTAAATGCTCGAAGTAGACAACGTTTGAATCCAAAGAAGTACCTATGGAGACGATCAATCCAACCACTCCGGCCAGCGTTAGTGCCAAGCTTCGTGTTTCTGAAAGCCACGAGAGAATTACCCACAACATTGTTCCAGAGACTGCCAAAGAAAGCATCGCTGCCAACCCTAATAGCTTGTAGTAGGAAATCATGTATAAGGCGACTAGCGCAAGTCCGACCAACCCTGCGGTGACACCGGCATCCAAAGAATCTTGACCGAGTGTTGCAGAGACCAAACGAACCCTACTGCCACTTGTTGGGTCAGTTGGATCCCCGAATTCCAATGGAAGTGAACCATATTTGAGCACTAAAGCAGTATCTTCTGCTCGACTCTGGTCGAAATTACCGCTTATGACAATTTGGTCTCTTTCAAAGAAAGGGGTATTTACAGTGGGCGCTGATTCAATAACCCCATCAAGAACAATCGCTAATTGTCCCGTTTGACATCTTGACGTTCGGTTGTAGCACGCGTTAGCAGCCACATTGAATAAGTCGATTCCCTCTGCTCCGGAACGAAAGACAGGAAGGACTTGCCACTCAAATCCACCCGCAAAGCTGGCATCCGCTGTTTCAAGAGAAGCCCCGGTAAGCATGGTTCTTCCTAAAAGTAACCGTTGATAAGGGGTTCCCTCGGAGTCAAGCAGAGGGAAAATGACTGGGTCCTCTGCTTCGGCATCATCTGATTCTGTGTTTTCCATACCCAGAGCATCTTCAGGAACAAACCCTAGATTTTCGCATCCGATACCATCTGGAGTTGAACCCATTGTTTGAGAATCAGTATCTTCCGGGCCCTCTGTCGGGAGTTCGTCTTGGTCTGTTGGGAGAATTCCAACAGGACCTTCGTTTACTTCATCAGAGCTTTGATTATTTGCTTGGTCCAATTTTATTGGCACAGCAGGAAGTATCGCGCAAACAGGCCTAAAGCGTAACTCTGCTGTCTGACCAACAACTTCTAGAGCTCGCCTTTGATCTTCTACCCCTGGGAGTTGAACTACGATTCTATTACCTTGACGTGTTATATCCGGCTCTGCGACGCCTAGCCCGTCAACTCGATTACGGATTATCTCAACTGACTTGTCGAGAGCTTCATCAAGCGCATCGCCACTGAGTTCGGTGTCTTCAACAGGTTCAAGAACAACCTCTGCGCCACCTTCAAGGTCCAATCCCAACAGAACGCTATTACCGGCGGCTTCTGACCATCCAAATAGCCCACCGACAATAATAAGAATTGATAAAAGGGGGAGAAGAACTTGTCTTTTCATCTCTTGTCCTGACCCCCCAATGAAGAACTAGTTTAGTTCCGAGTCGTTATCGTATGAGATCATTCTCGCAACATTGCTTTTTGCGACTTTAATTTCTACGCCGTCGGCGATCATAATAAATACAGTCGCCCCGTCAAGATCACTTACCGTCCCGTAGATTCCTGACTCCAGTATTACATCATCACCCACGTCAAGAGTTGAGAGCATTTGTTGTTGTTGCTTTCGCTGTTTTTGCTGTGGCCTCAGAATCATAAAGTACATGAGCAAAAGCAATATAGGTAGGAAAAGTATTCCCATAGGTTTCAATCTCCTAGTCTTGTGGTTCAGTTCCAAATGCTACCGGATCATTAGAAGGATCCGATGACTTTGATGATAATTTGGTGAATTGCAAGACAAAAGAAGAACCCTATAAGCCCATTCATAGGTTTGGCGCTGGTTAAAGCGAGGCGACCTAGCAATCAGCCCCAAATTTGAAGTGTTTCGTTTCGGAAGTCAACAAAAGTCCCTTGAACAATGGACTCTCTTGCACGTCTCATGAAATCAATAATCCACGCAAGGTTATGAAGAGTAAGCAGCCTGCCGGCTACAGGTTCACCCACAGATAACAAATGCCGTATGTACCCGCGTGACCACCGATTTGCGGGACTTGCATAGAACTCGGGGTCAATGGCATCATCACTCTTTGCATATCTCGCTGCCCCCAAATTAACGCGCCCTTGCATCGTTAGAGCTGTTCCATGTCTTGCTAATCTTGTTGGCCAAACGCAATCAAACATGTCGACACCGCATGCAATTGCTTCTACCAGTCCTGCTGGGTCCCCTAAACCCATGAAATATCTTAGTTGTTGTTTGGGGAGACCCTCAGCGCTTATCTGCATAGGCTCAATCATTTCCTGCCTTGTTTCTCCGACTGACAGACCACCTATTGCATACCCGTCGAAACCGACCTCAACAATTTGTTCAGCTGAAATTCGTCGCAGTTCCCGGTCTAGTCCGCCTTGGACGATACCAAATTGGGCACGTTCGTTCTCGAAAGTCTTTTCATTTGATAAGAAGTGGCTCCGTCCTCTTATCGCCCATTTATGCGTTCTCTCAACAGCAATTTCTAGAACTCTTTTCTCGGCGGGGATTGGTGGACAAACATCTAGAACCATTTGGATATCAGCACCTAATGAACATTGTATGTCAACCGCTCTTTCTGGAGTCAATCTGTGCAGACTACCATCATAGGTAGATTTAAACTCGACACCGCCATCATCTACTTTAGGCTCCAATGAGAAGACTTGGTAGCCACCTGAGTCTGTTAGGATAAGTCGTTTCCAGTCTGCAAACCCGTGAATTCCGCCAAATCCTTTAATGAGATCTTCTCCAGGTCTTAGCATCAAATGGTACGTGTTCCCGAGAATAATGTCTGCACCTATTTCTTCGAGGTCTTGAGACGTCACTGTTCTAACTGACCCTCTTGTTCCAACAGGCATGAAAGTTGGGGTCTTAAGGGCGTGCCTCTGCATTGATAGGATTCCAGCACGTGCACTGCCATCAGTCGCTATTACTTCAAAATCTGGTTTCACCACTTAGTCTTCAACCTCATGCATCTCATTTATAGTAGTTACTCGTCGCGTTCAATAAACATAGCGTCACCAAATGAAAGAAACCTATATCCTTCTTTCAGTGCCAAATGATAGAGGTTTCTCCAACTCTTTCCCATAAATGCCTCAATCATTACCAATAAGCTTGATTTAGGGAGATGGAAGTTGGTCAAGAGAGAGTCAACGACTCTGAATTGAAACCCTGGCTTAATATAAAGCTCCGTTCTCCCCTGAAGATGCCCGGTAGATGCAACAGATTCTAGGGTTCGCACTACGGTTGTTCCTACAGCGATGACCCTCTTCGCTTTCTGGATAGTTTCCCAGACGTCAGCATCTACGGAGTATCTCTCGGAATGCATTATGTGCTCATCAATGGAATCAGTTGCGATAGGTTGAAACGTGCCAATACCCACACTTAAATTAATAGTCACCACTGATGCCCCTGCTGTTAAGCATCTGTCAATGATCTCTTCGGTTATATGCAGACCAGCTGTGGGCGCAGCAACAGAATCTTCATTTTCTGCGTAAATGGTTTGATATCGATTGTGATCTATTTCTTTATTCTCTATGTAGGGAGGTAATGGGATCTCGCCATATAGATTGAAGATTTCTCTCATTTCGGCTTGGATAGGTGAAATATATCTTGTCCCCTTATCAGTAGCTTCCTCGACACGTATAACTTTTTTTCCAGATTGATCAATGAGTTCTTCCCCAACTTTAATCTTTCTACTCGGACGGACGAGAGCTTCCCATTTCCCATGGTCAACCTCTTCAAGAGCCAGAACTTCTACAGCTCCGCCTGTGACTCTTTGTAGGCTTAACCTTGCCGACATAACCCGAGTTTCATTGAGCACGACTACATCTCCGGTTCTTAAAAGATTCGGAAAATCTTTTGTATGCTTATGCTCGACAACTTGGGTAGCGATTAAGAGCTTTGATTCATCTCTTTGGCTCAAAGGAAACTGAGCAATCGAGTTTTTTGGCAAGTCATAATCAAAATTTGAAATGTCCAAGATTTGCTCTTCTATTCCTCAAGCTCCGAAAAAAGGTCAATAGATTTTGGAGGGTCTGTTTGCTTTCGGGGCTCTAAATTCAGATGTTGCCATGCCGCTTCAGTTGCCACTCGTCCCCTGGGAGTTCGCATTAGGAAACCTTGCTGAATAAGGAACGGCTCATACACATCCTCAACTGTTTCAGCGGGCTCAGAAACACTTATAGCAAGTGTAGAGAGCCCCACAGGCCCTCCACCGAATTGCTTGCATAGCGAATTCAATATAGAGCGATCTACTTTATCTAAACCTCTACTATCAACCCCAAATACTTTGAGACCTTCGTTTGCTGTTGTCTGGTCTATGATTCCTTTTGCTTTCATTTCAGCATAATCACGCACTCGACGTAACAACCTGTTTGCTATTCGCGGTGTTCCCCGAGCTCTTCTAGCTATCTCTGAGCTTCCGGCTTCATCAATTTGAATATCAATAATACCCGCAGAACGAGTAACTATCTTCTCTAAATCCATTGCAGTGTAGTAGTCCAGTCTGGCAACAAGTCCAAATCGATCTCGTAGAGGCCCCGTTATTAAACCTGTTCTGGTCGTGGCCGCTACTAAAGTAAATGGTGCAACTGCTAACCGTACTGATCTTGCAGCAGGGCCCTTTCCTAAAACAATGTCGAGTTGGAAGTCCTCCATCGCTGGGTATAAAACCTCCTCAACAGCTTTTGATAGACGATGAATCTCATCAATAAATAGAACATCACCTGGTTCAAGCTTGGTCAGAATCGCAGCTAGATCTCCCGCTCGTTCTAGCGCTGGACCTGATGTGCTGTGCATGGCCACGCCCATTTCGCCTGCGACAATATTGGCTAATGTTGTTTTCCCTAATCCAGGAGGTCCAGCGAACAATAGGTGATCTGAAGGCTTTCCTCTCATCTGAGCTGCCCCAAGAATGATTTCTAAATGTTCTTTTAGCTCGGCTTGACCAACAAAATCCTCTAAAGAATCAGGACGAAGATCTTGCAAACTCATATCTACATGAGAATCGTTTTCTTCTTCTGATTCGTTTGGGGAAAGTAATTCGTCTCTCATAATCAATTTATCAGCTTGTCATTTAGAGTTTATTGCGAGTTTCTGCAAGGCTAACTTTATCAACTCTGAGGTTTCAGTTTCTGATGGCAGATCTTTTGTGACTGCATAAATTTCCTCTGCACCATATCCGAGCCCTGACAATGCGTCGCGCACATCTTTTATGTCACTGCTAATTGTACCGTTGCGTTTTGAGGGGAGATTTGCAGAACTTAGAGAGAGTTTCTTAAATTTTGCATCTAAATCTATCAACAGCCTTGAGGCTGTTGTTTTACCCACTCCAGGAACCAAACACAACGCGTCGATATCTTGCGAATTGACAATATCTATCAATTGTTCGGGGTCATGTGTTGACAAAATCGCCAGCCCTAATGCAGGGCCTACTTTATGTGCCGAAATTAGTAACTCAAAAAGGCTGCACTCAAATCTGGTGGGAAACCCATATAGTGTTTGTTCATTCTCGCGAAAGTGGTGATGCACGAAGAACTGAGTCTCCGCCGGACCGATGCAAGCAGTTTCGTATGTCGAAGTCGTAACCTGAAGTCGGTAGCCTACACCATTTACTTCAATAATCATTTCGTTGTCTTCTTTAACTGTGATCTCACCGCGAAGACTTCCTATCGTCATCGGGTCACCATAGAGCGATTTGCCGAGTAGCATAGCGCCACTGCCAATGCGTCAGCGGCATCAACCGGATCCAACTTCTTTTCAATCTCTAGAAGTAATTGTACCATCGTCTGAATCTCAGCTTTTTGAGCGCCTCCGTATCCTGCCACTGCTAGTTTGACCTCCGTTGGTGAGTATTCAGCGATCTCGCAATTTGCGTCTAATGCTTCAACCATAATAACTCCGATTGCTTGGCTCACCGAAACGGCTGTTTTTACGTTGCGTTGAAATAAAACTCTTTCAATTGCTACCACCTCTGGTCTATATTCAGAAATTAGTGCTCGGATTTCATTTCTTATTTCAAAGAGCCGAACAGATGTCTCCTCATCAGGCGATGTTCGGATAACACCAGCTGCTACGGCTCTCTCTTTGGATTTTTCAATATTGATAAGACCGTAACCGCAACGCGATAGGCCCGGATCTATCCCTAAAACGAACATATGTACGATGATAGGGTTTGTTTTAGTAAATCCGGTGGATTCTACAATCCAGCTAATTCCTGTAACACTGAATCTGGTATGTCAAAATTTGCATGCACAGAATCCACATCATCCAGTTCATCAAGAAGGTCAATCAGTGCTAAGACTTGTTTAGCGGACGAGGAGTCTTCTAGGGGAACGACCTGAGTGGGTATAAAAGTCAAGTCTGCTGATACAGATGGCACTTCTGATGCGTCAAGGGCATCTCTTAGACTATTGAGATCAGCAGTGTCGCATGTGAGTCGCCATGTATCTCCTTCGTCAACGAGATCTTCCGCTCCATTTTCAAGGGCGACCAGCATTATTGAGTCCTCATCTATTTCCTTATCGAGAACAATCACTCCTTTCCTTTCGAATTGCCATGCGACAGATCCGGGTTCCGCTAAAGATCCGCCATTCTTTGATAGTGTTGACCTTACCTCTGAGCCAGTTCTGTTTCGGTTATCGGTGAGTGTCTCTATGTATAATGCGACACCGTTAGGTGCATAACCTTCATAGGTAACGTCTTCGTAGTTAACTCCCTCCAACTCACCTGTTCCACGCTTTATAGCTCTTTCTATAGTGTCGAGGGGAACTGAATTGTCGCGAGCCTTTTGATACATCGTCCGCAAAGTAGGGTTGGCATCAAGGTCACCTCCACCCTGCCTCGCTGCTACTTCAACTTGTTTTATTAGCTTGGCGAATAACTTTCCACGTTTCTTATCCGCAGCACCTTTTTTATGCTTGATAGTTGCCCATTTAGAGTGACCTGACATATTGCCCCTACCTGTTTTTTATTCCCCTATGGAAAGAAATATCTCATGAATTCGAGTATCACTCGAAAGTTCTGGATGAAATGATGCTACTAGTGTTGAAGCATTTCCACAAAGAACAATTTGATCATCAACCTTTGCATACACCTCAACGTCATCGCCCACAGCTTCAACTATCGGGGCTCTTATGAAAACCGCCGGGAACGGTTCAGTCAACCCCTTCACATTTATCTCAGACTCGAAGGAGTCGATTTGGCGTCCAAAGGCATTTCTTCTAACGACGATATCAATTGCATTCAAAGGTGATTGGTCCTCTCGCCCATCAAGAATAACCTTTGATAGAACTATCATCCCTGCACATGTTCCAAATACTGGCATGCCATGGGATAACCTCTCGCTAAGAGGTTGACGAAGAGAACTTGATTCCAGCAGCATCTGAATTGCTGTTGATTCCCCACCGGGAATCACAATTTTATGCACTCGTTCCAAGTCTTGGGTCGATCTAACTGGAATGGCTTCTATACCCATCGTTTCAAAGGTTTTTATGTGGCTCTCGAAAGCTCCTTGTAGTGCAAGTACGCCTACCTGCAAATGGTTAGTTGCCACGCTCTTCGTATTTGNTATGTATTTCGTCCATGCCGATGCCGGTCATTGGCCCACCTAGCCCCCTACTGACTTTGGCCAGGATTTCAGGATTGTTGAAGTTGGTGGTTGCTTCAACTATTGCCTTAGCCCTTAGTGCAGGATTTTCGGACTTAAAGATACCAGACCCGACGAATACTGCTTCAGCACCAAGTTGCATGACTAGCGCTGCATCTGCAGGAGTAGCGAGTCCTCCAGCGCAGAACATTGGGACTGGTAAAGAACCTGTTTCCGCGACTTCTTCAACTAGTTGCACTGGAGCTTGAAGTCGCTTCGCCCACTCATAAAGTTCGGCTGAGTCAGCTTGGCCAATTTTTTTGATATCTCCGAGTATTGTTCGTAAGTGGCGAACAGCTTGAATTACGTTTCCGGTCCCAGCTTCCCCTTTACTTCGGATCATGCATGCACCTTCAGATATGCGTCTTAGGGCTTCTCCAAGGTTGGTGGCTCCACATACGAAAGGAACTGTGAAGGCCCACTTATCAATNTGATGTTTNTCATCAGCAGGAGTAAGGACTTCGGACTCGTCAACATAATCGACTCCNAACGATTCGAGAATCTGTGCTTCAACAAAGTGCCCAATTCGTGCCTTTGCCATNACTGGAATAGTGACAGCTGCTTTGATCCCTTCAACCATTTCTGGGTCGCTCATTCTTGCGACGCCACCGTCNGCGCGTATGTCGGCAGGCACTCGCTCGAGGGCCATGACGGCAACCGCACCTGCATCTTCGGCTATTTTCGCTTCTTCAGGCTTGACAACATCCATGATCACTCCACCCTTGAGCATTTCGGCTAGACCGCGTTTTACTCGTACAGTTCCTGTTGTTCGTGAGGTTGTGTCATCATTTTTCATATTATGATGTTACCGGCATTTCATAACTTGTGTTTACTTTTCTATTGTGATTGAGTTCACAGTTCGGATAAAGCAGCTACGCGATCGCTTGTGCTGAATCCAGATTTAATCAGTGCATCCGCAGGAGGATTTATCCAGAGGTGCCGACAGAATTTGGGATTTGCCATAGGCTCTCTGCCGTCAATATTCAAACTACTTAATGCACTAGCAAGCGCCGTTGGGTATCTAGTTAGGCTCACCGCTTGCAGATCAGTTTCAGCGACCGCCCAAGAAGCAAATATTTTAGTAGCAATCCATTTAACAAACTCCGGCAAAAAGGAGAAGGGCCTGGCTACCAGAACAGCCATTGTGCAGTCCAACAAAACCAATCTATTTCTCGTTCTACTTAACTCGTGAGTTATCAAACCTTCTAACTGGACCCTGTTCACTTTCTCTAGCAATCCGGTAGTAACGAGTAAATTTCCCATGGAGCTATTTTTTCCCACCATCATCATATTCGGCGCTGAATCAGGAATAACGAAAAGATTTGGGCTCATAAAACCATGCGCAACGCATAAACCTTCAACTAGATTCTCAAATTTTGGGTAAGATCCCTNATCAATAGCCTCTGCATTAACTTTTTTAATNATATTTAGTTCCATACGTCGATATGCCAAATTAGTCGTAGTGATTGAAAGAACTGCTGCTATTAAGGTCGCTAATAGTATTGAGATACCGATAAGCGAAAGAACAACAGCGAACAATAAACTACTTACAANAAACCGGGCCAAAAAAAGCGTAAGAGACCGACGGACCGCCTGATGCGGCTCCATTAAAAATTAACCTCCACTGGGCCAGTAGCCTCATCTTCAGTCTCGAAGAATTCTGCTTCCTTAAATTTAAAAGCACCAGCAATAAGGTTTGATGGAAATGTCTCAATTTTATTGTTATAGCCCAAGACGCTGTCGTTGTAATGCTGTCTCGCAAATGCTATTCGGCTTTCGGTACTAACCAGTTCTTCTTGCAGCTGAAGAAAATTCTCATTCGCTTTTAAATCAGGGTAAGCTTCTGCTACAGCAAATAAAGATTTGAGAGCTCCGCTAAGCATGTCCTCATTTTGAGCTTGTTCACCTACTGTCTGCCCAGCCATTGCCGCTGTACGAGCCAGGGTTACTGCTTCGAAGGTTTCCCGTTCGTGTTCAGCATATCCTTTTACCGTNTTGACTAGATTTGGAATAAGGTCGTAACGCCTTCGCAGCTGTACGTCTATCTGAGACCATGCATTCTCAGTTCCATTTCGTAGTCTCACTAGCCCGTTGTATTGCAATATTGAAAATATTACGAGCAAACCTATTACTATCAATGCGATTATTAAACCCATAAAGGCTCCTTTGTATCACTCTCAGCATAACGAATATTTACTGATGTAGAAATTACTTCACTTGCTTTTATTAGTGAGGGAGTTTGCAAANGCTGAATTGAAATAACGACCTTTTTTAAGAAGTGGTGCGGCAGGACTGATAGTCAGAGCTCTCTGATATATCTTTTGATATCGAATCGCTAACTCATCCATAGAGAACTGTTCTGCTCTCTCTCTTCCGGACTCTGAAAAAGTAGTCGCTACGTTGTCAGCAAAGAGCACAGAGCGCAACCCATCCGATAACGATATTGGGTCCCCCGGCTTGGTTAACAAAGCNTCTTTACCCTGCCTGGCAAGCTTTACGTATCCTGGGATAGCACTCGCGACGACAGGTGTTCTTGCTGCCATAGCCTCCAACAAAACAATGCCGAAGGATTCTCCTCCTAGTGAAGGAGCACATAGGACGGAACATTTTTGTAGCCTATTTATTTTCTCTGCATCTGAAATTGTCCCTAACCAAACGATTCGATCGTCATTTGCAGTTATCCCNTTTAGCTTCTCAGTTTCAGGACCTTCAGATGCTATCCAAAGGCGCACATCGTGAGGGAGATATCGGAAAGCTTCTAGAAGGACTTGCAATCCTTTACGTGGCTCGTGCCGACCGATAAATAAGACCGTTGGGGTAGCGCTCTTCTCAATTTGAGTTTCAAATAAATCTAGATCTATTCCATTAAATAGGATTTCATAACTTCCACCGAGGGCATCCCTTGCAGTCTTAGCTGCTTCTTCTGAGACTGCACAATTAATTTCAACGCGTGAGGCTACCCAACGTGCGGGGCGATTGAAATAATCATAGAACTTCGAATGGCCCGATCGATGGTAGGTAGCGACTATGGGGCTCTGCTTGAGAACAATTGACGTGATTGTAGGTCCAGGAGCTAAAGGTTCATGCACATGCAAAACGTCAAACTGTTCATCACGTAACGCTCGTATAACTCTTAACTGAGCTGCTGCATCTGGTGCTAACGGTGCAATGGAGCCATTAGTAGCNGTTGGCAAACTGTTACCTAGTGGTGTTATACCTGTATCAGGTGGCGGACCATCACATGGCCCTAGGATTCTGACATCAGTCCCAAACCGACGGATTGACTTAGCAAGTGCAAGTATCTGATTCTGCACGCCACCGGGGACTGTNAGACTATAGGGGCTTATCATGCCAACTCGCATATTATATTCGTATCCGATTTTTTAGCTATTTGCTTTTTTGAACTTAAATTTTTCCTTGATGTTTGTGGTAACGCTTAATGATCACTTGGCCAATTTGGTGACATCAGGTGCCATTGTTCAGGTTCTAATAAAATCAGCTCTTCAAATGATCCTGCTATCTTCTGGGAAATTCTAGCCACATCTTCTCTGAGGCTCCCTTGCCTCATCGAGTTGAGGGGGGGTTTAACAATGGCGTGGTGAGACCTAGCCCGCTGGTAGACAGCAACAGGTATTATCTTGGCACCAGTTCTGATTGATAACGTTGCTGGTCCAGCGGGAATAGTTGTCTCTTCACCAAAGAAGCTAACTTTAACCCCTGTACCCTCAATGTCACGATCGCATAATAAGCAAACGACATGGTTGCTTTTAATAGCTTTTATAACCTCTTTACCTGCATTGGGTCCCAACGGAATAACGTTCATACCAAATGATTCTCTGTAACTCATCATGAATTCAAAGAGTTCTTTTGGTTGTTGTGGCTCCACAACAACTGTCACTTCAAATTTCGGTCGGCATGTGAGCCATCGCCCTGCCCATTCCCAACCGCCAAGATGCGGTAGAGCCAGAATCGGTCCTGGACCCTCAGACCAGGCATTCTCAATATGTTCAAATCCCTCAACGGTGAATCCNGCGTCTATGTGGTAATCAGTTAATGACTGCATTTTCGCTGAATCAATCCAATATTTAGCATAACTAACGAAAGCTTGTTTAGTCTTTTGGTCTATTTCTAGGTTCGTAATTTGACCTTTATGGACTCTAAGCATATTTCGTTTCACTAGCACCTTCTTATCGGACGAGAGCCTGTAGGCTACTCGTCCCAGCACATTACTCACCTTTGATAGCAAATGATTAGGGATAGCTTTAATGAGGNTTGATGCAAGCTTGTAAGCAAAGACGATTAATTTCCCGTTCAGCACTTACGGATTATTTGGTTCAGTCGGTTGGCTAAGCTGCGTAGTCGCTTGGTTCCAAACTTTTATGAAACGCTGGATAGCTGTGACTAGGGTGAGCACCAACATTACCCAAAGAACAGGGATTAAGATATCGCTTATTAATAGCCCCAATGCTAGGACTATGAATCGCTCAGCTCGCTCCATGATCCCTCCCTTCGCATCAAACCCGAGGGACTCGGCNTTCGCTCTTTGATACGAGATGAGCATAGCTGCACCCATGACCGCTACAGGAAGCATCATAATTCTTCCTGGCTCATTTGATGCAAGATACCAAGCGATGCCGCTAAACAGAAGAATATCTGTAACCCGGTCACTCACTGAGTCAAGAAAAGCGCCTCGCACCGAAGAGGTTCCGCTCGCTTTTGCGACCGCACCGTCAAGGGCGTCTGGAAGGCCAGTAAGTATTAGGAATATAAATCCCAGAAACAATCGGCCCTGACCTATGAATACAGAGCCGACNGCTGCTACGACGATTCCTGTAGCCGTTAAAGCGTTCGCTGTAACTCCGATCCTGCTTAAAAATACCCCTATTGGATCAAAAATTTTGTCAACACCTTTTCGAAAATTGCCGTCAAACACTTAAACACCGTCCAGTCTCTTGACCTTACGCAACACTAGCATTCCGTTTCTTCTTTTGGCTCGTTACGCTGTTTGTTTTGCAGAAGCATCCCAGTCTTCAGGATTTTCTTCCACTACCAATTCCACAACCTCTTTAGTGCTTGCGTCAATCAAAAGAACCGCTCGTTGCTTGGGAATAGGCTCTGAAGAGTAACCCAATATTCTCCAAACAGGTCGACTTCTTAATCCTCTCCACATTAACTGTGCGGAGCAAGGGCCTATATCAAAACCAAGTTTTTCTTCCGCTATTTGCAATGCGTCACTTTCGTCTATTTCGCATTTCGTTGCTGCTACGAGGCTATAAATACCAAAAAAGCATATTCCAATGCCAGAGATTAGAAAACCTTCATTGACGAGCGGAGAGTCGCTGAAGGAAACAAATAGAAGAACAGACACTAAACCTGTGCAGAGGTAAAGATATCCAGCTAATTTTCGTTTGTCATTGTTGGGAATCTGATATTCATCTGCACCATACGAGGGTTGAAGATCATCTGGCAAAGAATCGGACGGGTGTTCGTTACTTGACATGATTTGATTGTAATTTCTTTTTAGAGTTAAGCAGTAATCAGCCAGCCGGCCAAACTTCTTTGAGCCTCTNAAAGCTCGATGTAAGAGTTTCAGGTATCATTCTTGCCTCAGCGATTGAAGTCAGAAAGGTTGTGTCCCCTTCCCATCTGGGGAGACAGTGGACGTGTAAATGCTCTGGAATGCTTGCACCTGCTGCTTTCCCAATATTCATTCCTACGTTTATTCCNTCTGGAGCATAGGCCTCAGTAATTGCCTTCACGGCTCTATTGGTAATCTCCCAAAGCTCGCCGTTTTCCTCATCATTTAAATGCTCAAGGTCGCGAATCGCCCTTTTAGGCAACACGAGGATGTGCCCACTCACGTAGGGGTATTTATTTAGTATCGCTGCACAAGAGGTACCCTCATAAAGCACGTAATTATCGCCTGCGTTACTTTTGCCAGAAAAAATATCTTCGAAAATGCTTGAAGCGGTTGATGACTGAATGCTCTTTTCAGGTTGTGCTTCTCCTGAGACATATGATTTTCGCCATCCTGCCCACAAAACCCGTAATCGAGATGCATCAGGTTGTGTCATTGTTGACTGCTTACTTCGTCCTCAAGGGTTTGAATAAATGCGTCAAGAGAAACACCTCTTTCAACCTCTCCGCCTCTGGGGTTTACCCCAACAGTGCGTGGCTCAATATCATCATTACCTACCACTAAGACATANGGGATCTTTTGGGACTTGACATCACGGATTCTTTTCCCGAGAGAATTACCGGCCCGCTCCAATTCAACCCTGAAGCCTTTATCACAAAGGGCTCTCTCTACATGTTCAGCGTAACTTTCGTGTTCTTCAGCTACAGGTAAAACTGATACTTGGACTGGCGCAAGCCATGAGGGAAAGGCTCCTGCATAGTGTTCAATCAGAACCCCAAAGAATCTTTCAATAGAGCCCATTAATGCTCTATGAATCATGACAGGGCGTTTACGTTCTCCGGATGAATCAATATANCTGAGGTTGAATCGATCTGGGAGATTAAAATCTAACTGTATTGTTGAGAGTTGCCATGATCTTCCAATGGCATCAGCAACATCAATATCTATTTTCGGCCCATAAAAAGCTGCGTCGCCTTCTTTAACGTCATAGGGTAACTTTTGTTTTTCAAGCGCCTCGGTTAGAGCTTTAGTGGCGTTATCCCAGATCTCATCAGTGCCTACTGATTTCTCTGGATTCCTTGTTGAAAGATTGAAAGAGAAGTCACTAAACCCAAAAGCTGTAAGAACAGACATCACAAACGTTAGAAGGTTGGATATCTCATCAGATAGACCTTCTTCTGTTGTAAATATATGGGCATCATCTTGAGTGAAACCTCGAATTCGCATCAGGCCGTGAAGCGTTCCAGCGCGCTCNTACCGGTAAACGGTACCTAATTCAAAGANTCTCAGCGGAAGGTCCCTATAAGACTTTGTGCCTGCTCTGTAGATTAAACAGTGCATCGGGCAATTCATGGGCTTCGGGTAATATTCTCCATTGTCCATTTCCATCGGCGGATACATGCCTTCGGCATAGAAGTCTAAATGGCCACTAGTCTTAAAAAGTTCTGCATTCGCTAAGTGGGGCGTATAAACGAATTTATAGTCACCATCCTCATGACGTTGACGACTATAGTCTTCCATTAATTTTCTGATGCTTGAGCCTTTGGGGTGCCAGACGGCAAGTCCTCCTCCTAACTCCGATGGGAAACTNAGTAAATTTAACTCATTAGCTAATTTTCGATGATCTCGTTTTGCTGCCTCTTCAAGACGGTGTAAGTGCTCACTTAATTGCGATTTNGTNGCCCATGCAGTTCCGTAGATCCGTTGAAGCATTTGTCTCTTCTCATCACCTCTCCAATACGCTCCAGCGACACTCATCAATTTAAAATGCGTTATTTTCCCGGTGGAGGGGACATGAGGCCCTCTACAAAGGTCNACGAAACCCTCTCCGTTCTGGTAGAAGCTTATTGCCTCACTACCATCTACTTCTGATTTATCAGCAGACTTGATAATTTCACATTTATAGGGATGTTCTGAGAACATTTCTAGTGCTTGTTCAACAGTTGTTTCCCCACGGACGAAGGTTTGATCTGCTTCAATTATCTGTCGCATCTTTTGCTCAATCTTCTCTAACTCTTCTTCTCTGATAGCTACTCCGTCTGGAATATCGAAATCATAATAAAAGCCATTTTCAATGGGNGGCCCGATGGCGAAGGNAGCTCCAGGGTAAAGTTCTAAAACAGNCTGGGCTAAAATATGAGCTGTAGAGTGCCTTATGGTTTCCAGTCCTTGAGCAGTTTCTGCGGTAATTATATTTACTTGTGATCCGTCTTCGAGAGGAGTCACAAGGTCAACCTCTTTCCCGTTCACTTCAGCAATAACTGCTGCTTTAGCTAAGCCTCGCCCGATATCTAGAGCTAAGTCCGCAACAGTCGCTCCCATTTCTAACTCTCGTTGAGATCCGTCAGGAAGAGTAATTGATATTGCTGTCATGAATGTATGTTACCGATCAGTATTGAGGATTTCTGTGAATATACAGAGTTCTTTGCTACAAACTTAGCTTGCAGATCATTCTGCTATTCTCAATGACGATCTATATTGATGCCCAACAACTTCGCTGCCTCTGAAATACCATTTCCTGCTTCTACTTGAGCATCGAGCACTTTGACAGCTTCCGGAGTGTTCAAATCATCGTCAAGACAATTTCTAACCTGGTCTAAGCCCCCATCTCCTAAACCAGCATTTATCCAAGAACGCAAACGAAAGTCAGCCTTTTCCATTAGGTCAGGTGTCCACGACCATGAATGCCTGTAGTGATGGCCTGTCAGAGCTAGCCTTATCGCTCTCGGGTCGTATTTCTCTCTTAGGTCAGAGACAAAGACAAGGTTTCCTAGAGACTTCGACATCTTTTCTCCATCCATTTTTACCATAGCTTGATGCATCCAGATACGGACAAAGGGCTTATTGGTTAGCGATTCAGATTGAACACGCTCACATTCGTGGTGAGGAAAAATTAAATCAGCACCTCCACCGTGGATATCTATCGTTTCNGTCTGCAGTTCTCTCATTGCGAGCACTGAACATTCAACATGCCATCCAGGCCTACCNGGACCCCACAAACTCTCCCAGGCGGGCTCATCAGAAAGAGATGGTTGCCATAGAACGAAATCTAATGGATTACGTTTTAAAGGATCTTCAGGTTTACCACCTCTTTCTGCTGCAAACTGCAACATAGTGGATTCATCTAAGCCACACATCGCACCGAAATCACCTGATTTCGAGATATCAAAGTACACATAACCTTGGACTTCGTAAGCGTCACCTTTTTCCAATAGTTTGGAAACAAATTTACGAATTTCAGCGATTGCGGATGTGGCTCGGGGNTCACTCCAACAGGGGATCATCTCCAGTGCGCTCATATCCTCGTTGAAACGGTTGGTTTCTTTCGCAGCTAAATCTAAATAGTGAACGCCTAATTCACGAGCTTTTCGGAGGATATCGTCATCTACGTCTGTTACGTTTCTTACACATCGTGTTTCGTATCCAAGGTCTCTCAGTCTTCTTTGNAAGACATCATAAGTTACATAAGTAGCTGCGTGCCCAATATGAGTCGCATCATAAGGCGTAATCCCACACGTATAAATGTTTACTATTGGGCCAGGTCTAAAGTCCTCAATATTATTTGTCGCCGTGTTGAAAATTCGCATTATTTCATTGTGACCTAAGTTGTCTATTGCCTATGTAGAGTACAACTACTTTGGCCATGCACAAAGTTACTCTAAGCCTATAATGCTGACAGATGATCGTGTTTTGTAGAGTTTATTGAGCTGAAGCAACACCGCTGTGAACGCTTCAACGGGAGCAGCATTTGCTAGGCTTCCACAGTCTAGTCCTCGNAGATTATCCATCTTATTAACTATTTCTATAGTCTCATCTATTGCTGATTGTTCATCTGCGCAAACTAGAACATCTCCCTCCATTGGGGTGTCAATCTCACCTAGTTCTTTTGCTGGGAGATGTTGAAATGCCATCGAAACCCTTGAACCGGGTATAGCTGCTTGCACGTCTGCAGCGATTGATCCTCTTGGGGGGTACAGAGCGTGAAATTCATTTCCGACTCTTGCTAGAGCATTTGCCATGCAGATGACTAACTTGCCGCTTAATTGTTTTTTGAGTGCTTTGGCTGTTGGCGCACAGGAATCCCATGGAGTTGCGAGTACAACCATTTCTGCAAGTGCAGCCTCTTCATTGCTTACCCCTGTTAGCTGGTAACCCCTATCGCCCCAAAGTTCAATTAACTCTTCTACTATTTCCGCTGCTCTTCCTGAGGACCTTGAGCCTATTTCTACTTCATATCCGAGTGAAGCCAGACGAAGGGCTAACCCTCGTCCTGCTGGTCCGGTCCCTCCAACAATGCCAATTTTCATGTCTAGAACATATCGGAGAAGTTATTCAATCCGACAGATTTCATTGTATTTATTTTTAGAAGAATGAATTTAGGAATCCTCAAATGTTTGGCGTACTCATGTAATGTCTAAGAAGAGCGTATGCATTGGAGAGGCAATGGGGATACTTCAGGATAAAAATATATTGATCACGGGAATTCTTACTGACGCTAGTCTCGCTTTTGGTGTCGCCCAATTAGCTATTAGTGAGGGCGCTAACGTTANCGTAACTGGTGCTGGGCGCGGTTTAAGACTAACCGAAAGGACAGTTAGAAAGCTAGAAGGCGATGTTGAGGTTCTAGAATTTGATGTAACTGACCCAACTCATGTTTCCGTTGTCCACGATCGACTGAAGGAAAAGTGGTCGCATGTGGATGGCGCTTTACACGCAATTGGCTTTATGCCAGAAATAGGACTTGGTGAGGACTTCTTTGCTGCGAGTTGGGATGACATCGCTCCTGGTTTTAACATTTCTGCCTACTCACTAAAAACTGTAGCTGAAGCCACTGCGCCTCTTATGCGTGGTGGAGGCTCGATTGTAGGCTTAGATTTTGACGCGCGCTTCGCATGGCCAGCGTATAACTGGATGGGAGTAGCGAAAGCAGCTCTTGAGTCAACATCGCGTTACCTTGCTCGCTCTCTTGGTCCCGAGAACATTCGGGTAAATCTAGTAACCGCGGGACCGATACGAACTATGGCAGCGAAATCAATTCCTGGATTTAAAGAATTCGAAGATGCTTGGGATAGCAAGGCTCCTTTAGGCTGGGATGTNAGAAACTCTGTTCCAGTAGCACGTGCTTGTGTAGCCCTTCTTTCAGAATGGTTTCCGATGACAACTGGAAGCATGATCCACGTTGATGGCGGATATCACGCAATAGGGGCTTAGGGAGCCCTACCTAATCTTCAATGTAAACTTTGTCAGACTCATCNACGATTTCCCCAACAATTGCTTCAAGAACGTCCTCTAACGTCACCACACCAGCAAATTGACTATCAGATTCNCCGACCAATGCAAAGTGTATCTGTGTTTCCCGCATCTCTCTTAGCAAATCATCCAAGGTTTGGTCGGGCGACATAATCAATATCTCTCGCGTGATGTGAGCAGTCAAACCATGTTCTTTGTTTTCCTTTTCTCTATGGAGAAGGTCTTTCACATGGAGGAATCCTCGGACGGTTTCTCCAAAGAGAACAGGTAAACGACTATGGCCACTTTCAATTGCTATAAGCGTAATATTTTCAATGGTGTCGTCCTCTTTGACGCTTATGACACTATCCCAAGGGATCATTACTGAACTGATGCGCTGGTCTTGAAACAGGAGTGCTCCCGCTAAGATATCGTGTTCCCCCTGGTCAAGGTCACCCCCTGACTTCACCTCTCCAATTAATTTATGTAGCTCTTTCGCTGTATATGCATTTCCAAGTTCATCAACTTGATCAATGCCGAAGGGCTTTAGAAGAAAACTTGACACCTTATTGAGGAACCAAATTACAGGTTGGAAGAGAACCACGAATGACCTGTGGGGTCGAGCAACCTTGCACAAAATAGTTTCGGGATTGGTCAAGGCTAGGTTTTTAGGAACCATCTCACCCATAACCATATGCATAAAAACGACTATGAATAAGGCGAAACCAAAAGCAATGGCGTGTGAGAGTGTTTTGGGCATACCCAGAGGTTCAGTGATGAAATGTTCTATGACCTTGGCGAATGCTGGTTCTGCAACCAAACCTAAACCTAGAGAAGTAACTGTGATTCCTAATTGGGCGCCGGAGATTGAGAGCGGAAGATTGGTCATAAGGTTAAGTGCTAGCTTGGCAGACTTGTCACCCGTTTCCGCCAAAGCCTCCATCTTTGACCTTTTAGACGTGACAACAGCAAATTCGACAGCAACAAAAATGCCGTTTAGTAGTATTAGTATTATTGTTATCAGAATCGCTATGAGGGTGACGATCATAGCGATTCCCCTTCATTACTGTTTTTTTCGCTTTTGATTGTCCGAAATGGTGGACTCGTTAGGCGGATACTCGCAATTCGCAGTGTGTCCATCTCGATCACTTCAATTTTCCAATACTTGTAACGGAAAACTTCTCCAACAGTTGGGACTCTTTGTAGCTGATCCAGCACAAAACCTGCGATCGTTTCGTATGGTTTTTCTTCGAAAGTTAGTCCGCATATATCTTCAACCTCATCTAGACGAAGATTCCCAGCCAGCGTGAAGATACCCTCGCTTGTTGTTTGCTGTGGTTGTTCATTTGCGTCGTACTCGTCTTCAATTTCTCCTACTATTTCTTCGAGGATGTCCTCAACGGAGAGAAGCCCTTCAGTCCCTCCATGTTCATCTACAACAATCGCTATTGGTTTCCGCTCCCTCCTCATATCGGCCATAACAGAAATGAGATTTCGGGTTTCTGGAACGGCAATCACATCACGCATCACCTCAGTAACCCGTATCCTCGACCGGTCATCTGGGTCAATGGGGAGTGCAGATTTAACGTGAGCGATTCCAAGCACGTTATCCAAGTCACCCAATGTGATTGGAAATCTTGAGTGGCCGGTTTCATGACTTAAATCAATTAGGTCCTCGATACTTGACTCGGCTTTTAGTGAGTGCACGGAAACTCTCGGAGTCATGACGTCGTTTGCCTGTCTTGATGCAAATTTAATTGACTTTGACAACAAATCTACTTTTCGCTGGGCAAGAGTTCCCTCCTGCCCTGAAACTTTTATTGCTAAGTCAAGGTCCTCAATACTTGGTGTGTTATCAAGTTCTTCTGCGGGTTCCACGCCCAGTGAACGCGTTAACTTATTTGCTGTTCCGTCACTGATATAGATAACTGGTTTAGCGAGGAAACTATAAATTTTGAAGGGCTTTGCAAGCACTCTTGCCATCTTATTTGGCTTGGCTATGGCAATATTTTTTGGTACCAGCTCACCGAGGACCATTGTCAAAAAAGTCACCAGACTTATTGCGACTATCAATGACAGTGACTGAGCTACCCCATTACCAAAAAGGTCGATTAAAGGCTGTTCAATGACTTTGGCGATAGTTGGTTCAGCTATGAAACCAAGAACCACGGCAGTGATTGTGATTCCAAGCTGAGCTCCTGTCAAGTGATAAGAGAGGTTCTTGATTAACCCCAACACGACTTGAGAGGACCGCACTCCATTAGTCGCTTCCTCTTCGATTTTTTTTCTGTTGCTGGCAATAAGAGCAAACTCGGCTGCAACAAAGAATGCGGTTGCACTCACCATTGCTGCAATTAATACCAGACCTACTTCAGTACTTATAGGAACTCCTTCAGTAACAGCCTATATTACCTTACCGAAAGTTATTTACATAGAAATTTCGCTGTGTTTCGTTGATTGCAGTAGCACAATTACCCCTGCAACCATTTGGTGAATAAGCTTTTGGTCTACGGTGTACTAACAAGCCTTAGGCGTTACAAAATATGACTGAATCTCAAGAGCATCAAACTTCTGGGAACTACCCACCCCCAAAAAACACGATAAATCCCGATACTGAGCTGGGGTGGATTAGACGACTGCTTCCGATAACGCGGTCCCACAGAAAGCCTCTAGTCATTGGGGTATGTGTTGGTGCGATAGCTTTGATACTCAATGTTGCTGTTCCGGCAATAGCTAAAGAGGCAATTGACTCTACAATTGCCGGCAGCAGATACGATCTCACAATATGGGCACTCATACTTATTGTTGTGGGGTTAGCCCGGTTTGCAACAGGTGCATTGTATCGAATCTCATTATTCAGAGTTGCCTGGGGCGTTGAAACAGATTTGCGAGCGCTACTTTATAGCCATCTGACGAAGCTGAGCTTCTCTTATTTTGATAGGACGCAATCAGGCCAAGTTATTTCAAGGGCAAATAGTGATATCAGGTCTATACAAGTCCTTCTTGCATTTGGACCTCTTATAGCTATGAGCATTATTTCGTTTATTCTTGCCTTCTGTTTCATGATGACCCTCCACATACCGTTGACTCTGGTTGCCTTATGCACGCTTCCCGGTGTCTATTTTTTTGGCCAGAAACTGAGACATTCAGTCTTCCCTTTAACGTGGGTCAGTCAAGCTCGTTTAGCTGAGCTAGCAACAATCGTTGATGAAAATATTAATGGAACCCGAGTCGTCAAGTCATTTGCTGCAGAAAAGCAACAGGTCGGGCTACTGCAAAAGGCTGCTCGTCATATTGAGTGGGTTAATGTTCAAACGATTAAAGAAAGAGCGAAATTTAACCCCATAATTGAGTCACTACCTAGAATTGGGATGGCAATAGTTCTTCTCTATGGCGGAATTCTAGCAGTCGATGGTGAAGTGTCGATTGGGACGTTGTTCGCTTTTAATGCTTACGTGATAATGCTTCAAGCACCATTTAGGATGTTTGGATTTCTACTTCTTCAGACTCAAAGAGCCTCTGCTTCTGCAAGTAGGATCTTTGAAGTGCTCGATGAGAAGCCTGAGATCACTGATTCCTCTTCTGCAGTAACGTTAATTGGAGTTCGAAATTCTATTTGCTTTCAGGGCGTAAGTTTCTCCTATAAGGGGTCAAGATCACCAGGCGTTCAGGAAAAGCAGCATGCGAAGTCAGAAATTATTTCAAATTTGGATTTATCTATCAGCGCTGGGGAAACGGTAGCAATTGTCGGGATGACCGGGTCCGGAAAGTCAACGATCGCCCGACTCCTTACTCGCTTTTATGACACCGAGACGGGGTCAATTTTGATTGATGGTATTGATATCAAGGAAATCCAGTTGCATTCGTTGCGTCAACAGATAGGAATTGTATTTGATGAGCCTTTTCTTTTCTCCACGAGCGTTTCAGAAAATATTTCGTATGGGAAACCTGATGCCTCTGACGCAGAAATCCATGAGGCTGCAAGGAAAGCGCAGGCTTTGGGTTTTATCTCAGAGTTAGAGGATGGGTTTTCTACTGTTGTAGGAGAACGTGGCTATACATTATCAGGAGGACAAAGACAGCGAATAGCTTTAGCTAGATGTTTATTGGAAAAGCCAAGTGTTTTGATACTTGATGATGCTACTAGCGCCATTGACATCGGCGTAGAGTCCTTGATACACGAATCACTTAAATCGAGTTTAGAAGAAACCACTACCCTCTTAATTGCGCAGCGCGTTTCAACAATCGCTTTAGCTGACAGGGTTGTGTTTCTTGAAGGAGGTTGCATCTCGGACGAAGGCTCCCACAGTTCTCTGTTAAGCCGAAACCCTAGATACGCCTCGATCATCGCAGAAAGCAACCCAGAAATGATGAAGGAGCTCAACTGATGGGGTTTGGACCACCCATTGGGTTTGGAGGAGCTAATTCAGTTACCTCATCTCGGGACGCTGGCCTTCCCCATGCTGGAGTTCCTGGTCACTTGCAGGATGAAGTAAAGCGCGTTTTAGGGCAGGAGCCAGTTCATGAGTTACCACCAGTTGACTTTCGCCATTTCGCCCGACCGGAGGTTCCTTTTACACTCCGTAGCTTTCTCGGAGATCATAAGTGGAAATTATTCTTTGCAATGATTCTTGTAATCGGGGAAAGCATATTGCTTCAGGCAGGGCCTTTATTGACAAAATTTGGTATTGATGAGGGGGTTGTTGCTGGAAATAAGGGAGTACTTGTCACGGTTTCCTTAACCTACCTTGCTAGCATTTTGTTGCATTCCCTGAGTGCTTGGTACCGAATCCGGTATACGGGATCTTTAGGTGAACGGTTGATGAAAAATTTGCGCATTAAGGTTTTCAGTCACCTTCAGAGGCAGTCACTGGATTTCTATACGAATGAAAAGGCCGGCGTGCTGATGACTAGAATGACAAGCGATATTGAGGCCTTATCGCAGCTTTTTCAAGAAGGTTTAGTGAATTTTGCTGTACAAGGTTTAACAGTGATCGTAATAACGGTCGTCTTATTGTTCTTAAATTTCAAACTTGCTTTAATCACTCTGCTAGCAGTGATCCCGATAACAATTGTTTTGAGTGAATGGTTTAGAAGGAAATCATCGAAGGCTTACAAGACTGTTCGTAACAAAATCAGTGAAGTTCTATCGGATCTCCAAGAAAGCCTTGCTGGAATACGGATCATCACAGCTCATAACCGACGGAAGCATAACGTTGTTAAACACACAAATATCGTGGGGGAACACAAAGACGCAAACTTGGAAGCTGTAAAAGCCGCATCTGTATACACACCCGGAACCGAAGCCATAGCAATCCTCGGCAGGGCTTTAGTTCTTATCGTGGGTGGGCGCATGGTCCTGAACGGCGAACTTGATATAGGCGAGTTAACGGCCTTCTTGCTCTATTTAGGAGCTTTTTTTACTCCGATACAGACATTAACGCAGCTGTATAATGGGTATCAACAGGGGCAAGCTGCAGTGTCGAAATTACGAGAGTTGCTGGAGACAAAACCGTCTGTTCCTGAATACCCATCTGCTCAAGCGATTCCTGAGATCAAGGGTGAAATAGTGTTTGAGAATGTTAATTTTTCTTACAACGATTCAACCCCTGTTCTTAAAGACATTAATCTAAAAATTAAAGCTGGGGAGACAATTGCAATTGTTGGTCCAACAGGTGGCGGAAAGTCTACTATCGCCAAATTAACTACGCGATTCTATGACCCATCCGATGGAAGAGTGTTAATCGACGGACTAGATATCCGGGAGGTTCAACTTAGTTCACTTCGACAACAGATAGGTGTCGTGCCTCAAGAACCTTTTCTATTTGCTGGTTCTATAAGGGATAATGTGGGCTTTTCAAAGCCCGATGTTTCCGATAGCGAAATCATCGAAGCGCTTGAAGCATCAGGACTTATGACAATGGTCAATTCTATGCCAGAAGGGATTAACACTGTTATTCATGAGCGCGGTGCGTCATTGAGTGCGGGAGAACGACAATTAATTGCGATCGCTCGAGCTTTTTTATCTAAACCTAGAGTTTTAGTGTTTGATGAAGCCACTTCTAATCTTGACTTACAATCTGAGAGCCAAGTGGAGCGCGCATTAGATGCGATCCTTGACGGCAGGTCTGCTATTATCGTTGCTCACCGATTGGCAACTGTAATGAGAGCTGACAGAATCTTTGTTGTGAGCGACGGAAGCATTGTCGAGAGCGGGAGCCACCAGGAACTCTTAGACTTGGGTGGTACATACTCTGAAATGCATACTCAGTGGCAAGAAACTGTGCAATCTCATGGTTCCTGAGAATATTCTAAGGTTGTCAGAGGTTAACCTTACTCGGAATGGGAACTCTCTTTTAGCAGGCATAAATTTTGAGGTACTGTCAGGTGAGAATTGGGTGATTTTGGGACCAAATGGATCCGGCAAAACCTCGCTGCTGAGAATAGCGTCAATGTTTGAACATCCCAGTTCTGGGACTGTTACCCTTCTTGAACACACTCTTGGTTTGTCCGACATCCGAAAGATTAGGCATTTAGTAGGATTTACCGGTCATGGCATCTCACAGTTGCTTCGCCTAGATTTAATAGCGGAAGATGTCGTAATGACTGCTAAGTATGGAGCTCTTGAACCTTGGTGGCATACTTATTCGGAACAAGACAAATTGAAGGCTCATTCCCATATGGAAGTACTTGGGGTCTATCACCTTGCGAAACAAAGATTTGGTACTCTTTCTACAGGTGAGAAGCAAAGGGTACTTTTGGCTAGGAGCCTGATGAGCGACCCTAAACTCTTATTGCTTGATGAGCCTGCATCAGGGCTGGACCTGCCGGGTCGCGAGGAACTAATGAAATCATTGTCTTCGTTGGTTTCTGATTACAAATCTCCCCCAGTGGTTATGGTTACTCACCATGTTGAGGAAATCCCTGAAGGTTTTAGTCATATATTGTTTCTGAAAGAGGGCTTAGCCATGGAATCAGGACCGATTGCTGAAAAGTTGAATTCAGAGAATCTCTCTAAATGTTTTGGTATTGATTTAGAGGTAAGGGAATTTAAGGGTAGATGGAGCGCCCAATCAGTAGCTGGTTAATATAGGCCTGGTTGAATGGTTAGTAAGATTCCCTTTTGGACGGAAACGTCTCCATGGCTTTCTATAATTTCATTACTTAAGCCACGAGTTGAGCCGGGTTTTAGAGTGTCATTGTTTAGGTTCCATCGAAACCCTGATAAGGAAACGCCTTCTGCTTCTCCACCGAATGGGAATATCGAAATTAATTTACTGGCTAATGGCTTAACTAACTGATGATCCCTGACAACTTTGATAAATGAAGAGCCGACAAAAGCTTCACATGAAAGGATCGAAGCTTCATCAGAAGTCATAGCTGAAAACACTCCCCATAGATGATCTATCCGGCCACCTCCGGAATCGACAATCGTGACTGATGAACAAGTTTTGCTTGCATGTAATATTGCTAACTCTAAGTCTGACTTATCTTTGTCTTCTGGATAAGTCACTAATTCAATAGATTGCCTCTCTGCGGAATCTAGACCTCTGGTCGATATTGAATCTAGGTCTCCAATAAGAACGTCGGGTGTTATGCCAAGGGATATGGCATTATCAAAGCCTGAGTCGACAGCGAGGACTATATCAATCTTCGGTAGGTAATCTATTACTCTTTTCTCAGGCGAGGGTCCGCCATTGATTAGTAATGCACTTTTCTTTACAGTGTTTTTCAACATATTCATATCCGCCTGGCACTATTGGAGATCAATTTTACCAGACCTGAGAAACAGCCAAGCGATAAAAATTCCTACAACGCTACCTACAACGGAAAATATAAGCGCTGAAGATGCAGAGAGACCGATAGCAGCAAACAACATTAGGAAAGTGATAAACCCCCCTAGTCCAGAAAGGGGATAAACAAAACAACCTAAGTTTGCGGGCTGGGAGTTAGGTACAACCATTAACTTTTAAGCCCCATCAAGTCTTTTTTGAATAACACGGATTTTATCTCTTCTTCTCGAACCCTCGATCTCTATATAAGTAGTTACTTCCTTGTAACGAAGCCCGGTCTTTTCAGGTCTCCTGTTTACGTCAGTTTTGCTTTGGTGCCTTTTCCCAGGAGCCCATAGTGCAAAAAAGACAACTCCTCCGGCGACGACAAAAAACAACGCCCATAACGAGTCACTCCAGCCATCAGCTACTGAAGCAGTTATCTCATAAAGGAATTTGTCCATTGAAGTTTCTAATGAAGCTGCTAGTTGAGGAGCGAGAGCTGGAGATTCTTTTGCTAATTGCAAAATCTGATCGGGAAATTCTTGAAGTGAATCGATTGAACTACGATATCCACTGTTAAACATTGAACCAGCTATCGCTATACCAACTACTGCACCTAACTCTCGTAGGACGTCGTTGAGGGCAGATGCAACTCCTTGCTTTTCAAACGGTAGCGAAGAAACAATTATTTCTGTTGCCGGTGGAGATGCTAGTCCAATGCCAGCACCATAAATTACAGCGACAAGAGCAAAATCTGTAAAGCTACTATCGGACTGGAATTGAGCACCTATGTACAGGGACACTCCAAGTAGACCTAGACCCAGAAGACCAACCGCTCTGAAACCAAGCTTTTTAGTTAGAGGGATAGCTATTAAGGATGCTGGGAAAAGCCCGATGGCAGTAGGCAGGAAACTCAAACCGGTGTCAAGTGGGCCGTAGCCCAGAACATACGCAAGAAATTGAACAGCAACAAAGAAAAAACCAAATGCAACAATAAATTGTACAAGCAATGAGAAGGATCCCGATCGGACAGATCTATCTTTAAATACGCTCACGTCTAACAAGGGTTTACTTGTTTTGGACTCCCAGATCACAAAAGCCAGGAGAAATACTCCTCCTATTATGAAGCAGCTTAGGATAATTTCTGAGTTCCAACCTTTGATAGGGCCTTCCATTATTGCATAGACAATCCCGCCTATGGCTAGTAGCGACAGTAGAGAACCCAGAGGGTCAAGGTTTGACTTTTCTGGGGAAGATGAATTTGGTAAGCAAACCCAACAGAAGAGCAAGATGGTAGCTGACAGAATACCCATCACGAGAAAGACCGACTCCCACGTATAATTCTCGATCAAGGCACCGGAGAGGAGAACTCCCGAAAGTCCTCCAAAAAATACGGATGCTGTCCAAATTGCTACTCCGCGTTCCTTCTTATTTGGAGGTAGCGTCGTGGTTATTGTGGATAATGTTGCTGGAAAAATAAAAGCGGCACCTATACCGCTTAGTGCACGAAATGCAATAACTAATTTCGCCTCATTCGGCTCAATAAAGTCTAAATGTTCCGTAAATAGTGTTGCGGCATTTGCGATGCCAAGAATTGTAATTCCTAGGAGCAACATAGTTCTGCGGCCAAATTTGTCTCCCAGAGCACCAGCTGGGAGAAGGAGCGATGCTAGGAAAAAAGCATATATGTCAACCATCCATTGAACATCTGACTGACTAGCTCCTAATTCTCTTGATAACTCAGGCAAAGCAACATTCAAAGACGAGATGTTCGCTACTACCAACACCGCTGCTAGAACTGTAGCTGTCAGAGTCAATGTTGAATTTGATCTTAGTGACATCATTATCAACAGTCTCCCAATTCATGTTTGTTATTTGGTGGATGTTTAGTTGAAACCTGCTATGCCTTTTGCTGGTACTTTGTTTATGTGGTCCCAAAATGCCAACTCGTGGAAATCAACTTATGCGATGACCCATCGCACTGGGAGAGGATTGGTTTTGAAGTTGTTACTGACAATTCAGCTAAGTCAATCCAGATAGGGAAAACAAAATTATGCTTTAAAGAAATTGATGGAGTTGAAGGCATCGCATCTGTTCATGTAGAGGGAGTCACTGCAAATATAGACTCACTTAACTTCAAACCAAGAACACTTTACAGTACTAATACTGAAGCACCCTTTCACCCTAACCGAATAGAGCGAATAGACCATCTGGTAGTCACAACACCCGATTCTGACAAAACAACAAAAGCACTAATTGAGGCAGGAATAGCGCTAAGTGGAATTAGGACATTCGGGAGCCACCCAAATCAAACTCGGCAGTCTTTCTTTTGGTTGGGTGATGTCATACTCGAATTAGTCGGACCACATAAGGTCACAAAAACTGGTAGCCCATTATTTTGGGGACTCGCACTAGTTTCATCAGATATTAATGAGACTGTGCAACAGATTGGCGATTTATGCACACCTCTGAAAGATGCTGTTCAACCAGGACGGAAGATAACGACAGTCAAAACACGTGACTTATCCATTGGGGTCCCTATAGCAATTATGTCGCCACATGTGAATGACAGTTAATGCTGTACGGATTGGACGCAAGTTTAGATTAATATACATAAATGGATGTAGAGAATCTCTTTGACCTTTCCGGAAAAGTTGCAGTAATCACAGGAAGTGGTAAAGGGATAGGTAAAGGGATAGCGAAGTTGCTTTCTGAATCTGGAGCAAAGGTTGTGCTGTCATCCCGCACCAAAGAAGACATAGAGAAAGTTGCTATTGAGATTGGTAGTACCGGAGGGACTGCACTTCCTATCGTGTGTGATGCAACGATCGATGATCAGGTTGCATCGCTTGCTGACTCAGCTATTTCAGAGTTTAACGCAATTGATATATGGGTTAATAATGTTGGAGGAAGCACGGGGCGGTCTAGTCTTAAAGAGCTTTCGCGTGCAGATTGGGATGAGACACTAGCGTTGACCCTGACATCAGTTTTCGTAGGTTGTCAGGTAGCAGCTAGAAACATGCAGAGCGGTTCGATTATAAATATCTCGTCTCGTTCTTCATGGGGGCCAGTACCTAATAATGCTCACTATGCGGCGGCAAAGGCTGGAGTGAATGTCCTGACCGCAAGCCTAGCTCACGAACTAGGCCCGGAGATCAGATGTAATGCAGTGGCTTCAGGTGCTGTTCCAACAGATATTTTCTTCAAGGTCATGAAACTAAAGCCAGAAGAATTACCACAATACGCAAAAGATACAGGGGTACCTTTACAACGGCTAGGCACACCTAGAGATATAGCTGGAGCGGTTCTTTTCCTGTGTTCAGAAGCATCGTCATGGATGACCGGAGAAGTAATTACAGTTAGTGGAGGTCGTTAAGAAAGGGGTTTTGGTTGATTCAGCTCGACGACATTATCTAGTAAGATTTTCTTTTGGTCCTCTGCTGAAAACTCTTTTAACTCCCTAACGTAATCAAGTGGTGCGGGCATTCCTTCAATGTGAGGCCAGTCAGATCCAAAGACGACTCTGTCCACTCCCATAAGCTCTGCAACTTCATATGGGTCATCTTCCCAAAATGGATTTATCCATACATGTTCCTTAAATAACTCCATAGGGTCTTCGTTGAACCAACCCATGAGTTTATTTTTTTGTTGCGGTAACTTCCGAAACAGATCCGGTAAGAAACTTGAGCCGTTTTCAACGGAAACAATTCGTAAATTTGAGAAACGTTCGTACATTTTTTGAAGTGACATGGTCATGAGCCAATCCAAAGCAGCTCTTTCAATATTGAATGCTTTTATCGATGGGGAGTAAGAGGCGCCTCCACCAAAATTTGCTCCAAAACCATCTTCAGCATAACCCTGTGAGGAATAACCGCTATCTCCTGCATGAATGACTAACGGAATACCTGATTCGTTGAGCAAGTTCCAAAAGGGGTTGAACATGCTATCTGCGGGAGACTTATACCCATCAGCGGTCAAAACAGCTGCCGGCCTGATACAAATCACTTTGGCATTATTACTAAGGGCTGACTGGAGCTCTTCGACAGCGAAATCAACATCGCACAAGCTAATGTAAGGTGCTGCGAAAATTGTGTCTTGATAGTTGAATCCCCAATCCTCATTCAACCATTTATTAAATGCTCGAAATAATACTTTGACAGCCTCTATATCTTCCTTAAGGAGTTCCTCATAGAGCACACCTAGCGTTGGGAACAGCCATACCGCTGAGAGGCCTTGTTCCCTTATCTTTTCAACCCTTGCATCCTTGTTCATATATTCTTGAGGAAGGGGCTCTCGATCCTTGAGCATTTCAAGCGGCGATTTTCCTGTGGGGTTGCCTCTGAAATACTCGTGAAGTGCGCCTGGTTTTGCGATTGGATTCCATGTTGGATTCGCAACAGCTGAACTCAACATACCTCCGACTATATGATGTTTTCTGCCATTAATCTCACACCATTGGACACAACGTCGTTGCCACTCTCTTGGGACATGGCGGGTAAATGCATCCTCAGCTTCGTAGTAGTGGTTATCGCAATCAAATGGTAAATAGTTTAATTCATCCATGTAGTTCATTTTAGCCGAACCAATGTCTACTCTTCCAAACACAGCCATTCATTCTCAAACAACGTTCTTCATGTGATCGGCAGCCATCAGAAAATATTCAGCCATTGCCTCGTCTACCTCTTTGACGGGTTTCATCTGATCAAGGGCGAAACGCATACTTGCTAACCCCGATTCCTTCTGTTCTTCGCCAATGGTATACGGCGCATGCCTCATCCTAAGTCTGGGGTGACCGCGCCTTTCGGAGTATCTTGAAGGGCCTCCCCAATATTGGATTAGGAAATCTGCTGTATTCTTCTTTGAGTCGGTTAAATCATCTGGATACAGGTCGCGAATTTCATCTCTACGAATGACATCTTCATAAAAGAAGTCAAGTAATTGATAGAACCATTCGCTTCCTCCGACACGGTCATACACTGTGTCGCCTTTTCCTACCCAATTCACTTTCATATCTTATTTTACCGTTGAAGATTTATGCGTTACTCATTGCTTTGCGGAAATTTCACAGCTAGTTCAATTGCTTGGTCTACTGTGTCAGCGTTACGGACTATTTCTCGGCTCTCTTTACTAACGAACCCAGCCGAGACTTGGGAATCAAGAAACCTGATCATATCTTGCCAGAATTCTCCATAATCAAGTAGCACGACGGGTTTGTAAGCCCCATTGCGATGCATCCCAAGCTTTGTCCATGTAGCCGCCTCGAATACCTCTTCTAATGTCCCCATTCCTCCTGGCAATGCTATAAATGCATCAGCCAAGTCATACATTTGTCTTTTCCGTTCATGCATATCAGTTGTAACAATCAAGGAGCTCACTCCGGGGTGGGCTATTTCGCGATCAGCTAATGATTCAGGAATTACGCCTATAACCTCACCGTGGTTTTCAAGGGCTGCGTCCGCTACCTGACCCATGAGGCCAACCTGTGCGCCACCGTAGATGAGTCCGAACCCCTTTTGCGCAATTTTTGCTCCGAGTTCATTTGCGACGTTTAGGAATGACTCATCATTGCCTTCTTTCGAAGCGCAAAAGACACATATTTTTTGATTCGCCACTTCCCCAAACTACATTAATTCACACTCCTATTCTCTTAATTTCTGGCAATATAGGAGAATGGGTAAATTAATTGCTTTAGATATGAATGCTTGCGATTTTTTTGTCTCTAAACTCCTTCAGGCTTGGGACGAAGGTAATTGCGTATTTCCTCTTGATCAACGCTTGCCGCAAGCTGGAAAGGAACATCTAGTTAGGGCTTTCGGTGTATCAGAAATCATCAGCGAAACAGGCGCTCATAGGGTTAAGGGGGCATCCATGGAGCCTGATGATGCTCTAGTGATCGCCACTAGCGGAACGACTGGTAATCCGAAAGGAGTCGTTATAAAGAATGCTGCCCTTCAGGCTTCATCTCGAATGACTTCATCAGAGTTAGGTGTGCGAAATAGTTCAGACGAATGGCTATGTTGCATTCCGGTTTCGCACATAGGAGGTTTCTCTGTTATTAGTAGGGCCTTACACAATGGAGTTGGGCTTAAGTTGCACCGAAAATTTGATGCCACATTATGTGAAGAAGCGGGTCGTAATGGGTCAACACTTGTATCTCTTGTGCCTACAGCATTAGGGCGGATAGACCCTTCTGTCTTTCGAAAGGTTCTCATTGGTGGAGCTGCAGCCCCGCACTCGCTCCCAGAAAATGTAGTAACGACATACGGGCTTACGGAAACAGGAAGTGGCATCGTTTACAACGGAACACCTCTTCAGAATGTACAGATAGAAATACGTGATGGCGAAATCGTTGTACAGACACCGACTCTTTTCGACCGCTATTTGGGCGATGAACCTCGGAACAATGATGCATGGTTTGCAACTGGAGATGCAGGTTTTTTTCAAGATGACCAAAGACTTGTAATAACTGGTCGCCTGGATGATGCCATTATTACAGGTGGCGAAAAAGTTTGGCCGACTCTTGTAGAGCGAGAACTAGATTCTCTCGGGTTATTCTCAGAACACGTTGTCGTTGGAAGACAAGACCAAGAATGGGGTCAGGTAGTTACAATTGTTGGTGTTCCCAACACTCCTGACAACTCCCTGGATATTAAAGATATAAGAGCTCAGCTAAGAGATACTTTACCAAACTATGCCTTGCCGAAAGCTATCGAAATAGTCGATAATCTGCCTCGTAACGCGATGGGAAAGATTTTACGACGTTCAATTTGATTCTAATGGAAGTAGACTTTTCCGGACTCGGGCGCAAATCGTCGAATTTGAGCGTTTGAAAATAAGTCGGCGGTCCCTAACCCGTGTGTTACTTCAGGTGCAATTTTTGCTGCGATAGCGCACCATGCCGGCAAGGAAATAGGTCCATCATAAGTAGAAGAAATAACCGTTTGGATATTATTCTAAGCAGCATACGAAGAAACATCTAGCGTTCGATTTATGCCACCAACCAACGAGGGTTTAACTATAATGTAATCGCTAAGATTCTCTAAGGTGATTTCTTCAAGGTCGTCAATAGAATGCCACAACTCATCTACAGCAACAGCTACTGGAACAATGCTTCTTAGTTTCTTGAGATCTTCAATATGCGCAACGGGGTCTTCAACATATTCCAGTCGATCGCCAAGTAATTTCCTTGCCCGATCCAGAAACGTGACGGCGTACTGTAGTGACCAACTGCTATTGGGGTCCAGTCTGACTTTCTCACCCTCTCTCACAGTTTCGGAGAGCAGTTGGAGCCTCTCTTGATCATCTCTAAAACCAAGCTTTACTTTAAAGACTGAAAGCCCATTTGCACGGTGATTGTCTAAGCTTGATCTCAGATTTCTCTGAGTGGAACCATCAAGAAATGCGTTGACCTTAATATAGTCTGCCCCTCCTCCTAGGTACTCTAAAAGGGATTGACTGTTTTTGGATGCTTCAAGATTTAAGTTCGCAACATTAATTGCTGATTGGACTTCATTTGAGAGTTCAAGCAGTGAACTCTCAAATTGTTTATAGGATATAAGCTGAGAATATGCTTCCTCTATTGTGATGCTTGACCACCCTTCTAATGGAAGAACCTCTCCGCTACCTGTGAATTCGCCCTCCTCAATAGTCACGACCCAGCCATCTCTCGAGCTAATTTGTGACTTTGATGTGATTACCGGCTTAATCAACTCGTAATGGGCCTTCTCGATGCGGATCATTGAACCTCTCGAACAAATTTATTGATTACGTCGGCAGTTTCTAAGGGTTTCTCAAAGTGAACTGCGTGCCCGGATCCAGGGAGTATCGATATCGTTGATGAGGGTATTTTGGGTTGCATTCGTTCAGCTATCTCAACGTACTTTCTGTCCTTACTACCTACAATAAGCAAAACAGGTATGTGAATTTTGTCTAGTTGGCCCCATAATGGCTTCATTACCCCTGTTCCAGATGCACGCAAATGATTAATGATTGAAACAGGTTTTGTGGATAGCCTTGCACGTCTTTGCGCTAACAACTTGTCACTTGGCAGAAATCTCTGTGAAGAGAAAATTCTTTGAGACTCCCATGCGTTGACGAATTGTGAAAGTCCTCTGTCTTCAAGCAATGCGATCTTCTGGACATCATCTAAGGCCCTTTGATGTCGGTCAGCTTCGTCTTGTATGCCCGGACTTCCACCAATGAGGATTAGCGATCGAATCCTATCCTGTTTAGCAAGTGCGTAACTGAGAGCTAAACGGGCCCCCATTGAATAGCCGATTAAAGTAAATGGTGTTTGAAATGTGGAATTTGTAACCTCATGGATCTGGTTGACCATGGCTTGAAGTGTGTAGTGTCCAATTTCGCTCGGACATGGACTACTTCCGTGTCCGACCAAATCAGGCAATATATACGAAGAATCTAAATAGCTGGAAAGCTCTTCCATTGATTTATGACTTCCTAGAAATCCGTGGAGTAGAACCCCCGTTGCATCAAATGGTTTGTGCGAAAGATGTAGCGGACAAGGTATTTCCGTCATGTCTCTATGCTTTCCGGCTAATTTCCTGGTCGAATGTGTCCCTAATTGACCTGAAAGCGCGCAAGGTTGCATCAGTGTCACTTTTATAATAAATAACTGAAAGTCCGGATTTTGATATTGTCTTTTTCATTTCCGCTTTAAGTTCTTTGATCGTGTCCGGAGTAGAAACATCAATACCCAGAGATTCAAAAATATCTGTGAACGGCAGTTTCGGTGATGTAAGGAAATATTTATCAAAATGTTCTTTATCAATAGCGTTACTTATTGGCAGGAACGAGAAGATACCACCTCCCCCATTATCAAAAATGACGATAGTCATATCAGCCTTTAACCTCATACTGGCTAGGATTCCGCCAAAGTCATGCGTTGTAGCTACATCCCCTATGAGACAAATCACTTTTCCTTCAGACCCAAACGAAGCCCCTAGAGTTGTAGAGATAATTCCGTCGATTCCATTCGCCCCCCTATTGCATAAGGTCCGGTAATTAGTCCCATTGTTTTGGAGAGCCAACTCAGCGTCACGAATTATCATGGAGTTAGAGAACATCACGTACACTTCATCATCTGCCCCTTCGATCACTGCATTGACGATTGACAATTCATTACGGTCATCCTGCAGGTGTTGCTGCACTGCAGAAGCCGCAATCGCGTTTCCTTTCTTCCATTGCTCCAACCATGCTGAATGCGTTCTCAAAGTCTTGGTGCTTTCACTGTGCGGAAAGAAAAGATCACCTTGGTATATCTCTGTTATTGAATTGCTTGGGTCAACCCAATCCACAATGGGTGATATCAGAACATGATGTTCCGGTGGATTCTCTCTAAGCCATCTTTTATATGCCTTTGACGTTGGAGCTAAGCCAATTTGGACTACTACCTCTGTCGAACCTAGCGATTCCGTGAAAGGAACCGATCCACACAGGATCTCTCCCGATGTAATGACTGTTTCGCTTATAGCTCTCCCGCGTATTTGAGAACCAGGGTCAGAGATTATCGGCCAATGCACTATTTCTGAAAACCGACAAATTTGCTCTATTGCATCATCATCTAGGTCATTTGGGCCAACAGAAATTAACCCATTTTCGTATTTCTTTCCCAGCTCCATTAACCTTTGTGCACCTTTATCAGAGAAGTTAGCTGCATCGAAAGGTTTCAAGTTCGCTTTGGGAACTTCTAGGTCTGACATGGGTTCTAAAGGTTCACGAAAGGGCCAGTTGAGGTGGACAGGGCCTCTGCCGGAAACAGATCTGTCCCACGCTCGCAAAGCTATATTCTGAGCTTGTGACGGATCTGTGTTGTTCGCAACAGGTAAGTCATAAAACCATCGAACATTAGTGCCATAAATTTGAACTTGGTCTATTGTTTGGCCAGCACCCCACTGCCGCAACTCGGGAGGTCGGTCAGCTGAGCATACAATCATAGGAACTCCAGAGTGATTCGCTTCAATTACAGCTGGTAGGTAATTCGCTAGTGCAGTACCAGAGGTACAAACAAGTATTACCGGAGATTTCGCAACTTTTGCGTGTCCAAGAGCATAGAAACCAGCAACGCGTTCATCCAAAAAGACTTTTACATTCAAGCCTGTCGCATCAGCTGCTAACACTAGTGGCGTATTCCGTGAACCGGGCGAAACTGCTACTTCGGTGACACCTAAGGCTTTCATCTCAGTGAAGAACCTGATGGCGAAGGGATATGGCGATGCTTGATGGATATCGTTGGCTGACTTTTTGTCCACATTAAAAGTCTAGGAGTTAAAGGGCCGTATTTTGCTATGTTTAACAATTCATATCCTTATACGTTCGTAATGTCGGCATTACGATCCATATATGCGCATTGAAGAGTTGAGGAGCTTGTTAGGCCCAGGCAGAATAAATGAAGATCCAGACATCATAAAAACATATAGTGATGACTGGACTGGCAGGTATAAAGGTTTTACGCCTGCAGTTATTTCCCCTCATTCAACTGATGAGGTTGCAGAAATTCTCAGCTGGTGTTCAGCCAATGAAGTGAAAATAGTTCCTCAAGGTGGAAATACCGGAATGGTCGGAGGAAGCGTTCCTTTAGATGGTGAGTTGATTATTTCATTGAGGAAAATGAATAATGCAAATTTCTCGGACACACATAAAAATCAGATTATCGCTGAGGCAGGAACAACACTTTTAGAAATTCAAAATTTAGCTTCTGAAAGAGGATTGATATACGGAGTGGATTTCGGAGCAAGAGATTCAGCAACTATCGGAGGAACAATTGCCACAAATGCAGGGGGCCTAAATGTCTTAAAGTACGGGACTACTCGCAGTCAAATCATAAGCGTTGAAGCAGTCACAGGAACAGGGACAATTGTGGGCAACTTAAATGGGCTGGAGAAAGATAATACCGGATACCATTTGCCGAGTTTGTTGTGCGGCAGTGAAGGGACTCTTGCTATCGTGACACGCACCAAGTTACGATTGTGGCCTGAACCAGAAGAGAAGGTCACTATCCTCTTTGGTTTCGACAATATCCAAGAGGCTATTAACTTGACGGAAGACTGCGTCACTTCTAATTCTGAAATTGTCGCCTGTGAATTGTTCTTTCAAAAGGGAGTAAATCTTGTGAGGGAGGCTTATGGGGTCCAACCTCTTTGGGAAAACAAACACTCGACATACCTGCTATGTGAGTTTGCTGGGGACCATAACATCTCTGACCGATTAAGCGAAGGTGTTCTAGGAAAAATTCTCCAAACACATAATTCGGTTTTAGTAGCTACCACAGATGGCGAACGGCAGCGACTATGGCAGTATAGGGAGCTACATACTGTCGCTATCTCACAGAAGGGCATTCCGCTTAAGTTGGATGTGACATTACCTCTGAGAAATCTATCCCACTTCCTTGAGAGTATCGACACGATTTGCAGGAAGATAAATCCTTTATGTTCGCCTTACGTATTTGGTCATTGTGCTGATGGAAACATGCATCTCAATATCTTGCAATCTGAGCCAAAAGTTAATGCGTTAGAGGAAGAGATACTACAGTTTGTCGTCTCACTCGAAGGAAGCATTTCTGCAGAGCACGGAATCGGTCGCTCAAAAGCACCATATCTACACTTCCAACGAAGCGAAAACGAGCTTAAGCTTTTTGCTGAAATGAAAAGAGCATTTGACCCTAAAGGCGTTCTGAACCCCAATGTTATTTTCTCAAGTGATAATTGAAGGATTAAAGTTGGCAAGAAAAGAAATTATGACAAGTAAAGATATTGTTTGCGTAATAATGTAGTTTGAACAAATCACCCACGCTACGAGGACCCTGAATGAATGAGAACAACCTCCACATAGAAATATGCCCTTCAATTCTTCCTGCAGACTTTAGTCGTTTGGGCTCTGAATTAGAAGCACTAGAAGAGGCCGGAGCAGATCGGATCCACTGGGATATTATGGATGGAAATTTTGTTCCAAATCTGACCATAGGCCCTGACACGGTTGCCTCGTGCAGAAAAAACGTTGAGATACCTTTCGAAGCACATTTAATGGTAGAAGATCCAGACCTTTTATCCCCAATGTTTATTGAGGCAGGGTGTGAACTCATAATGGTCCACGTTGAGTCGGTTCGTCATTTAGATAGAACTCTGAATGTTATTTTAAACTCAGGTGCAAAAGCTGGGGTAACCCTTAACCCCTCTACTCCAATTGAAAGCATCACCAATGTGCTTCATCTCGTTGATCAGGTCTTGATTATGTCAGTAAATCCTGGATTTGGCGGACAAAAGTATTTGCCATCGCAAGAGGACAAGATCAAAGTGTTGCGTAACATAATCACCGAAAGAGATTTGTCAATCCATATTGAAATTGATGGTGGCATAAACGAAAACACCATTGGTCAAGCAACAAAAGCGGGAGCAAATGTCTTTGTTGCAGGTAGCGCAGTTTTTAACCACCCTAATGGACCTGCTAGAGCGATCCAAGACCTAAGAAAGATTGCGTCCAGCGCCTAGGGCATGTTCAGATACATCTGTAGTATCGTTGTAGTCTTTCCTTTAGCTTTTGCGTGCTCAGGAGAAGAAACCTCTGACCCACTGTCATTCTGTGAGGACTTTATTACAGTGGCCGCGCCTGACTCACCTCTGAATAGTTTTGATTTTAATAATCCCGAAAGTGTAGAGAAAGCAATCATGGACCTTAAGGTTTTATCCACAGACCCTCCAGAAGAAATTGCACAGAACACAATTCAGGTAGTGAATCTATATAAGAGTATTCTTGAGGCCCTAATGGCATCAGCACCAGATGATAGACCCATGATCCTTGTGGAGTTCCAAAACGAAATCAACGAGAGCATCGCCTCTATTGAAATACTAGAGAATTATGGCGAAACTGTTTGCGGAATAGATTTTGATGAAGAATCCCCTGTGCCTACTGCGGAGATTCCGTTAGATCTCAATAACTAGTCGCTATGCTAGTCGACCTCTCCACGAGTCGTAATAACATGATCAACAATGCCATACTCTTTAGCTTCCTCAGCTGTGAACCAACGGTCTCGATCTGAATCAGTTTGGACCTGTTCAACCGTTTGTCCGGTGTGTCCAGCTATCAACTCTGCCATTAATTTCTTGATATAACTAAGCTGTTCAGCTTGGATTGCGATATCTGATGCTTGACCCTGAATACCTCCAAGTGGTTGATGCATCATTATCCGAGCGTGCTTGAGTGAATATCGCTTACCTTGAGCTCCTGCCCCAAGAAGAAATTGCCCCATTGAAGCCCCCAATCCTAGACACAATGTAGATACATCAGGTTTAATTAGCTGCATAGTATCGTATATTGCCATTCCAGCTGTCACCGAACCTCCTGGAGAGTTGATGTACAACCAAATATCTTTTTCCGGATCCTCACCTTCTAGATATAACAACTGTGCAGTGATCTCCTTAGCAATCTCATCATCGACTTGATCCCAAAGCATGACAATCCTATTCCTTAATAATTGCGAATAAATATTAAACTGCCCGGCTATTCGGGAAATATCATCAGATGCTTGTGTTGGAATGGTCATTTTAACTCCGGTTACGGTTGCTCTTTATTTGATTTTAGAGGGTTTATTCCTCTACGCCATATTTTATTTGGTGTGCGCCGGGTGGGACTTGAACCCACACATCCTAATGGACACAGGGACCTAAACCCTGCGCGTCTGCCAATTCCGCCACCGGCGCTTGGT
>PATH01000002.1 GCA_002712325.1 Acidimicrobiaceae bacterium
CCAGAGGTGCGCTACACCGAGCCGAGCCCACATGACCTCGAACCGGTCATCATGGCCCTTGATGATCCACTCCGAGTGAGCAACGTCCCGTAGTTCTCCTTGAGGTGACTATTGACGAGATTGCGCATGTAGCTTGCTTTCTTGCATACCCCCTAGCAAGCTATGTAATAGGGCAAACTTTAAGAGTTGGCGGCAGTATGACTAATATTTAGGTAATACGAAAGGAGCTAATGTGACAGATCAATTAGACGCTTTAATCGCAAGAGATCAAGAGGCGATAGGTTGCCCTTATCCGATTTTCTCCGAATTACGACAAGAGTCACCAATCCACTTCAGCGACAAACTAGGNGCATGGGTATGCACNAGATATGACGATGTCATGGAAGTATTGCATGACACNGACCGNTTCTCTTCGCTCTCTCCCACNGGGCCACGAGATGGCCGAAATGGTTTTGCGCTTGCTATGGAGGAACTAGCAAAAGATCCGGAGATGGCTCAATACTTTGAAACATTCCTTGCNAATGCAGCGAATGCTGCTGTTTTGCTCAATGCTGACCCTCCCGAGCATCGTCGGCAACGGAAAGCAGTAAATCGCGCATTTAGGCCAAGTCGCCTAAAAGGGATGGAGCCNATGATCGAACAGGTGACAATAGATTTACTAGAATCAATCCGAGAAAAGGCCGAAATGGAAGTTGTCTCTGAATTTGCTGTAGGGCTTCCTATGACGATCATTGCCAAAGCTTTAGGAGTTGGAATAGACGATCTCGATACGTTTAAAAAATGGTCAGATGACCTTGTAATGCCCGTAGGAAATCCCGACCCTAGTATCGACAAAGTTAGAGATTACCTAATTTCACTCAAAGGGTTTAACGAATTCTTTGGGAATTTACTCATTGAGCGTAGAACTAACCCGACAGAGGATATTATCTCAGACGTTGCTACTGCCGAAGTAAACGATGAAGAGTTAAATGATGCAGAAATGCTTTCAATGCTTCAACAATTTCTAGTAGCTGGTAATGAGACCACNACTAAATTNCTAACAAATTTAATTCATAGACTTGCNGTGGATAGCGAGCTNGAAGNTAAGTTGCGNAGTAATCCAGATCTGATAGATAACTTCATTGAAGAAGGCCTCAGGTACGAAGCTCCTGTAGGTGGACTATTCAGAATGGCAAAGGAAGACACGAAAGTTAATGATGTTGAAATCAAAGCCGGAGANCATCTTTGGGTTATATACGCTGCCGCTAACAGAGACCCAGAGATTTTTGATAATCCCGATGATTTTCTTGTCGATAGAGAAAACGCTAGAGAGCACCTAGCTTTCGGCCATGGCGAACACTATTGTATAGGAGCTTTGCTAGCTAGGAAGGAAGCACGTATTGCTATCCAATTACTCTTAGCAAATATAGAAAACATCCAGTTGATTGAAGANAAAAATAAATATGAATACGAAGAATCGTTCGTATTGCGCGGCCTTAAAGANTTACACGTAAGCTACGACGTCATTGCATAAAGTTCCTAGTCNCTATTTGATTGCTACAACAGCAATTTCCATTTTCCACTCTGGCTTTGCTAGCTCTGGAACCACTATCAAGGTAGAAGCTGCTTTGTGATCCCCAAGTTGTTGGTCTCTAGACTGCATTACTTCGCCTAGGTCATTGCCTGAAACAACATAGGTCGCTATTGAAACAATGTCAGTTAAGTCTANATGAGCTTCCCGAAGAATTTCAGTAATATTCGACCATACAAGATCGGCTTGACCTCTAATTGAATCCGGGGTGTTTCCGTCAACTGTAACTGGAACAACTCCAGATGTATGCAGCACTTTCTCAGGATTAGTAGATAGGACGGCATGACTATAATTCGCTGCAGGTGGGTTGATGACTCTTGGATTTATCTGATAATTCATTTTCCTATAGTGCCATGCACATATCGTGCACCTAACGATTCATTGAAAATAATTTAGAACTTGCTAGTCTGAAAAAGAGGGGAGNTGCATGGAAAAAGAAAGTTCATCACCGAATTCAATTAATGATGTAGATGTTTTCGCAGCAGAGACTATTGAGAATTGGTATCCGACCTATGACCTTCTGCGCTCTGAGTGCCCCGTCTATCACGTCCCTGATACTGAGACATACTTCTTGACTAGGTATCAAGACATTCATCAAATTCTCCGCAAAACAGAGACATTTAAGCGGGGGGCAGGAAAATCGCGACCACTTATTACTGATAAGGAAGCACAAGACTATTTTGCCGAAAATGGGTGGCCAAAACAATCGATATTGGGATCTAACCCGCCAAATCATCGACGGTATCGCGACATGGTTGATCATTTCTTCTCTGTAACGGGGTCAAAAGAACAAACAGANCTCATAACAAATACTGCTAACGGTTTAATAGATATCTGGATTGATGACGGCGAGGTGGAATATGTTTCACAATTCGCTGAGCTATTGCCCTCTATGGTCATAACGGTCATGATGGGTTTCCCACTTGAAGATCTTCAGAGTCTTAAGGTCTGGAGTGAAGCATGGGTTGCTCCTTTCTCTCTTCAATTGACCGTAGAGGAGGAAAGAGAAGTCTCTCGCCTAATGGTTGAATTTCAGCACTACATTCATGATCACATACAAGATAGGCGAAGCAATCCGAAAGATGACCCAAGGGCTGACGTGGTCAACTATCTCGTTCACACACCCGTGAAGCTTCACTCCGAGACACGAATGCTAACCGATACTGAAATTATCAACATGATTGACCACTTATACATCGGGGGAAACGAAACGACTACTTTCGCTCTCACATCTGGGCTTTGGATGCTTGTAGAAAATCCAGAGATACAAACATATCTAGCGGATAATCCACAAAAGATGACAACCTTTGTTGAAGAGGTCCTTAGATTGGAATCGCCTACGCAAGGCATGGATCGTCATACNATCGAAGATATCGAGCTAGGTGGAATCCCTATACCCAAGGGAGCTCATATCCACATGCGTTATGCCGCTGCGAATAGAGATGAAAAGCAATTCAACTGTCCAGCTGACATCGATCTAGATCGAACAAACGCTAGCAAGCATCTGGCATTTTCGATAGGCGAAACACATTGCCCGGGAGCAGGCCTAACTAGGCTNGAGCAAAATATAGCNACGAACCTTCTCCTTAAACGAATGAAAAACTTTAAATTTTCTGAAGGAAAAAATAACTTCCAACACCACACTAATTTCACGCTTCGTTCATTTAAAGACCTTCACGTTACATTTGATAAACGTTAAAATCGGNTAAAAATGATAGGGGTAAGAACTCCAATCGGGCTCACGTTTTTCTAAGAAAGCATCTCGACCTTCTTGGGCTTCCTCAGTCATATATGCAAGGCGTGTGGCTTCGCCAGCAAATATTTGCTGACCGATAAGACCATCATCAATAAGATTTAGCGCAAACTTTGCCATCCGATTTGCAGTTGGTGATTTACCGTTTATCTTTTCCGCCCAATCCAGTGCAAAATTCTCNAATTCAACGTGGGGAACAACCGCATTAACCATTCCCATATCTTTTGCTTCCTGCGCTGTATATTCTTCGCCGAGGAAAAATATTTCTCTTGCGAACTTTTGCCCAATCTGACGGGCCAGATATGCGCTACCAAATCCGCCATCAAAGCTAGCAACATCGGTATCGGTTTGTTTAAATCTTGCCATTTCCATGCTTGCAATCGTTAGATCACAAGTCACATGTAAACTGTGGCCACCGCCTACAGCCCATCCATTAACTAAAGCGATGACTGGCTTTGGCATCGAACGAATTAATCGTTGAACCTCAAGNATATGAAGCCGCCCTACCTTGGAAGTGTCAATTGAATCAGCAGAATCAGTATCTGCGTACTTGTAGCCATCCTTGCCGCGGATTCTCTGATCGCCGCCAGAACAAAATGCCCAGCCACCATCCTTAGGAGACGGCCCATTTCCCGTTAGTAGGATACAGCCTATATCAGTGCTCATTCGNGCATGGTCTAAAGCCCTATATAGTTCATCAACTGTGGCGGGTCTAAANGCATTNCGTACCTCGGGTCTATTGAAAGCTATTCGAACAGTNCCCTGACTTCTAGCCCTNTGATAGGTAATGTCCTCAAAATTAAAACCCTGCACTGAGTCCCAGAGTTCTTCATTAAAAGTTTCGGAAACAAAAGATTCCATAACATAAGCCTATTGCGACAGCTAAGATTTGATGCAACGGGAGCTAAAAGTTCAATATCGGGGCTGGACTCCTTAGGAAATATGTCTGCCTAATNTCTCTGATTTATCCACCATTCAGGGACTTNGTTGCTGTGATTCCGGACATAAGTGTTCCAGAGGTCACTTTCATCTGCTTTTTCCTTACCTGAAGTTTCTGATTGCTTCAAAGGNGAGGCACTCTCTATCGGATCAACCCACTCCAACTTAAAGTNCTCAAAGCAGTCTCGGAAGTCAGTGTTGTGATGATAATCTGCAANNTGATGGATCATGAAATCATCAAAGCTCTGGAAAGATAGAAGCACATAGTACGTTCTCGGCGCAGAGCCTCTCCAATATTCGTATCTTACGCAGCCGTCTTCATTCTCGTGTGTTGCGGCAAAGACCCTTTTCGCAATTGCTTCCCAATGATCTTCAAGTCCTTGCTTAATTTTGACATGAGCTAGCAGGGTTGACACGGCTCCATTATCACATTTCAGTCAAAGACTTGCAAAACTACGAGTCAATGCGACGGTTTTCTTCGAGAAGGTTAATTTCCCACAGCACCTGATCAAGCCGATCAGCTGCGGTGATTGGGGCATAACGCTGCGGATGGACTTCATCAATGCATGTGGCCAACGGAGAAAGTATTGTCCATGGCGTTGGGTGGCAGAACTGGACTATAGACATTCTGCCGTCAGTTTGACCCTCGTCTGCGATTACACGATGAATACCTGTTGGTATTATGCCATTGCTAATATGTTCAAGCATGATTCCTGTATTAATGATGAGATGATCATCTGGGGGAGTTGCGTCAATCCACGTGCCGTTACCTTTAATTTGTAAACCTCTTGCAGTTGCGCGCGGTAAGGCTGTTATTAGATTTATATCTCCGTGTTCTTCTGCCCACAAGTGATTATCATTTGGCGCTAGATTCATAGCTGGATAGTTAATAGCTCTAGTCAATGTGGCCCCGCCTGGAACGAATGAATCAAAGAAGTTTTCAGAAGCATTCAATCCTGTCGCGATTATGCGCAGNAATCTAAGTTGCAAATCGAGGACTTGGTCATGGAATGTTTCTAGTGTTTTGCTAATTCCAGGAACGAGACTTTCGGGAAAAACGTTAGTAAAGAATCTGTGAGGATATCGTTTTTTNAGTGGATGCCCCTCAGGTATATCCTTTCCCCAATTAAGCATCTCTTTCCAGTCTGGAACATCAGATATCGCTGCAGTCTCCACTAAAAGCCCTGTGTAGCCACGTTGACCGTTTGTGCCGTCAGCTTTAGCGGCCTCTTTTTCTTCATTTGTTTTTGAAAAAAATATGCCAAGCATACCATAAACTTCATCCATGAAATCTTGGGACATGTCATGAGAGGTGTAGACGAAACCGGTCTCCAAGCTCCGCATAACTCCATCGACAACTGATTTTTTGTCATTCTTTGACCCCTGCTCAAAAGTAAGCATGTCCACATCTAAAACCTGTTGATCCATAGCTTTAAGGGTACCTCCTAGTTGCTCTATTCATATTAAAAACAAACCTTCCTGATACCTAAATCATTACTGAAGGAACTAATATTACTTGTATGAGATCTTCTTTGAGGAAGTTAAAATTATCAGCCCTTCTGATTGCGGGAGTTTCTCTTTTTCTTCCAGCCAGTGCACTTGTAGCTCAGGATGATAATGAAGTAATTGAAGAAGCTAAGGAGCAACGAGAACTNAAAAGACAAGAGCAGCTTGCAGCAGAATCAGAGATAGCTCTTTTGGAGGCTGAGGATCTCGAAGTTGTTGCAGCACTCGAAGCAGCAACAAGTTTAGTTAATCTACAAGAAGCAAAAGCTCAAGCAGCGGAGCAGCGTCTGCANTCTGCCTTAGATACAAAAATTCAGGCACAAGAAGATTTCTTGGCAATAGCAAGCCAAATAGAAGAAATTGAACAACGGGCTCTTACTTATGCAGTTGAGTCCTACATCGGAATGAGCGATAGAAGAACNGAAGCATGGTTCGAAGCAGAAGACGCAACAATAGCCGCTCATAAAATAGCTCTATTAGATTTAATCAGCAGTAATACCAACGATATTTTAGATCAGCTCAAATTAATTCAAGAAGAAAGATCCTATCTCCTTACCAAAGCCGCAGTCGCACAAGAAGAAGCGGATGCAATACGCGAAGAACTCGAGCAAGTTCGCTTAGAACTAGATGCCCAAAAAGCTGTTCGGGAAGAAATTAAAAAGGAATTAGATGTGCGAAGAGCCCACTGGGATTCAGTCTTGACGACTGCAGTTGAAGAACAACAAGAAATCACTGACTTTATCGCTGCTGAAGAAGAAAGAATAGCTCGCGAACTGGAAGAGGCAAGGAGAAGAGCTGAGTTAGAGGCAAGACTTGGCCAAATAACTGAAGCCGGATGGGTTTTGCCATCACCCGGAGCGATAACCTCCTGGTTTGGCCCAAGGATGCATCCCATTTTGGGTTACACAAGGATGCATAATGGTATTGATTTTAATTGCTGGACTGGAGATCCGATACGGTCAGCAACAGACGGCATAGTCATCATGGCTCAGTACTATGGAGGTTATGGGTATACGATAATTGTTCAGCACGCTAACTCTGTTTCTACACTCTACGCACACTTGTCAGGCTTCAATTCGCAAGTAAATGAATATGTAGTTGCGGGTCAACANATAGGACTATGCGGAACCACTGGCCTTTCAACAGGACCCCACCTTCATTTCGAGGTCCGCCAAAGCGGCGTACCAGTAAACCCCTTGCCGTATCTTCCTTAATGAAGTCGCAAAACCTAACGAAGAGCAAAGTTACTTAAGGGCAATGGAATTAACTATCAAAGAAATAGCTAATATTACTAGCGGTCAAGCGTATGGTGATCTTGAGGCAATAATAGAAGGTGTTTCTACTGATTCCCGAACCTTGCATGACAATCAATTATTTGTGCCAATCATTGCGGAGCGGAATGGTCACGATTTCATAGATGATGCCATTAGCAAAGGCGCTTCCGCNCATTTGTTTGCAGAAGGTGANCCACAGGGCAATGCAATAAAGGTCCTTGACACTCTGACAGCTCTGCAAGAGTTGGCAAAATTTTATCGAAAGACAATCGAAGGAGATGTTATAGGGATAACGGGTTCTGTGGGAAAAACTACGACAAAGGACATCCTGTACTCATCCCTACGAGATTTAACGGAAGTGCACGTGAGTAAACTTTCTTTCAATAATGAAATCGGGTTGCCCCTCAGCATTCTTTCAGCCAAGAATTCAACTAAGCACCTAATTCTAGAGATGGGTGCAAGAGGCCCAGGGCAGATTGCTGAACTAGCAGAAATAGCAAATCCGACTATTGGTATTGTGACACGAGTAGCTTCNGCCCATACTGAATTTTTCAAAGATGAAAACCAAATAGCAGCGACGAAAGGGGCTTTAATAGAACGACTCCCATTATCTGGAACAGCAATCTTGAATAACGACGACCCAAGAGTTGCAGCAATGGCGAAGCGGACCAATGCAGAGGTCATCACTTATGGCTTAAGTAATGCAACGGTAATGGCAACAAAAATTTCTGTAGATAATGACCTTACAACTAACTTCCAAATAACTTCCCCGTGGGGTGTAGCCANTTCGAAAATCAACATACCAGGTGTTCATAATGTTACAAATGCCTTAGCTGCTATATGTGCTGGTCTATCTATGGGCTTTAAGTTAGGGGACTTGTGTGCAGCATTAGCTGATGTCAATCTGTCACCTATGAGGATGGAGAGCAAGTACCTTGAGAGTGGTACCTTAGTAATTAACGATTCCTATAATGCAAACCCAACGTCAATGAATGCTGCGATTGATACTCTTTTGTCTTCCCCCAGACCTCATAAATACGCTGTTATCGGAACAATGGCTGAATTGGGAAGCATCAGTGCAGAAGCACATCAAAAAATCGCTGCAAGATTAACCGATAATGGCATTCGATGGGTTTCCGTTGCTGAGACACAATACGGTGGAGAAGTCGTTGATTCGTGGGAGGACGTCTTGCCATTCATAACTGGTGACGCCAGTCAAAGCGAAGACGCAATTATATTAATTAAAGGTTCCCGGATTGCTGAATTAGACCAATTGGCCAATGCCTTGCAATGATTCAAAAACTAGGAAGTTCCTTAGGCATAATAGGGGAATTGCTTCTTTGGTATTCTCGAAGCCTGCCAGCATCACAAGAGGCGCATAAGTAAATCAATTTGGAACTTTCTACTGATAGTTGGGTCCCACGAGATTTAAGAACAATTGCTTCAAATGCAGGATGGACCTCAAGTGAGAAGCACTTTTGACAACGAGGCAACAAACTTCTGCTCCAAATCAAACCGCAAGCCTGACATTCAATAAGAATCTCGTCATCAGCTTTTTTCCCTATCAAATCTTCGTCCTCGCCGCATCTCTCGCAAACTACAAGGTGACTCATGGTTAGGAACCTTCCTCAAGATTGAATAGAATAGATCGTACAAGCATTTTAGAAAGGGTAGAAACATTGCCTCGCAAAAAGACCCATTATGAGGTCCTAGGTGTAGACCCTAAAGCCGAAGTAGGAGAGATAAAGAAGGCCTATCTCAAAAAAGCAAGAGTGCTTCACCCTGATAATAATAGAAACGTAAATAGAACAGAATCTGATAAACGGTCACGGGAAATGCAGGAACTGAATATCGCATGGGGAACGATATCCGACGAATCGAAACGTTGGCAGTACGATCAAAGCTTAATTATCCCAAACGAGTCAAAAAAACAAAGTTTTACTTATCAAGATATCTCAGAGGAGTTCACTGCTCAAGGCGAAACAATCAGGGCAAAAGGCCCTGATGTAGCTACAAAAGAAGAAATGGAGATTAGGGGAATAGCGAAGCTCATGAGGCCTATCCCATTATTAGTTCTCTTTTTGCTCGTAATAGCCATTCTTATCGGAGGTCTCATTATTTCAGGGAATTCAGAAACGACCAATACTGAAAATGAGTACATTCCCCTAAATGAAGAGTCTGAACCGTTCAAATGCATTGATATCGTCCCTGTGTTTGAAGATGTGCCTTGTCAAGGGCGTCACGATGCAAAGGTGTGGGATATTATCGAAACGAACGGGGCATGCAGTCGTGGCCTAGAAAAGCTTTATGCTCCACATGTGAGTGAAATGTATTGTGTTTTCTTTTCCGATAATTTCTCTCAATAATCAAGCACTGAAATGATCCTGAAGGCTCCGTCATAGAGGGCTAGGCAAATCATGAGCGTTACTAATCCTTCAGGACCGTAGTTTTGTGATATCTCGTTCCGTTGCTTTTCAGTTATTGAACGGACATCGTAAAAGAATTGATCAGCGATTCCTACAGAAGAGCTATCTTCAGTGTTGGAGCGATAATAGCGGCTGCAAGCTTCAGGGATGGGAAGTAGTTCCGATAGTCGGCTTCGTATCATTTGAAGCTCCGATGTTGGGTAAGAGCTAGTTTCCCAGAGGGCATCTTCAAGGTCGAGCCACCTATCGCGAAGATTCTTCGATGCAGACAAAACTGCGTGCATCGGATTATCAGCAGAAAAGACTTTATCCAAACGGTTAGTGGATGGCGTAGGTGTTGGAATGATAGTAGTTTCCATTTCGTTAGGTTCTCTCCCCAGAGCAATCAGCATCTTTGAAAACCCGTGGAATAATGCAACTCCTAAGGAAATCTCTGTAATTTCGGAAGCGTCGAAAAGATCTCCCAGTTCCCTGTCAAGGTACTTAATTGACTTTTCAGGACTTTGTATAATGCAGTCAGTGAGATGCAAAGCAGCATTCCATTTAGGGGACAGAGAGCCGTCACTCCACTCGTTGGTTATTTGAGACGCTTTTTCCTCAGTCAATCCAGCCTCACGGGCGAGAGAAAATCTTACGTTTTTTCAATATCCGCAATCGGTAATTCGAGCATTGCGAATCCGTAAAACCTCTTTTAGCTCATGCGTTAACCGGCCGTTACACCAAAATTCTCCATATAGGTCACCAAATCTCTTACCTAATTGTGGGCTCGCATGAAATAGTCCTGAACGATCCTCTCTTCCCATAATGAAATATTACCCTAGTTCTGCCTGGCACAAAGTCTAGATGACAATGTTCACTAATTTTCCAGATACCACTATCACTTTCTTGGGTTCGTTCAGGGCAAGTAGGGATTTAATCTTCTCATCAGCTAGTGCCACTTCGCGCAGTGTTTCATCGGTAGCATTTGAGTCAATTTTAATTTTGCTTTTTACTTTACCGTTAACCTGAATTGGTATTTCTGCTTCATCCTCAATCAGAAGCTTTTTATCGGGGGTCGGAAATCTTGCATACACTACGGAGTTTTCGTAACCAAGCTTTTCCCAAAGTTCTTCAGCAATGTGTGGTGTTAAGGGAGCCAGAAGAAGAACTAGAGGTTCTGCGATGGATCTTGGGGTAGGGGATTCAAGTTTAGTAATCTCATTATTTAGCTCCGTTATCCGGGCAATAGCAGTGTTAAATCTCAAATTATTCATGTCGTTACTCACAGAATCTATTGTTTGATGAAGGAGACGATTAAGGGACTCTTCAGGCTCGCTATCAGTGATGGTCAGTTCTCCGGTTTCCTCATTGACTAGATTCCGCCACACTCTCTGGATTAAGCGTTGTGATCCGATCACAGATTTAGTTTCCCAGGGTCGATCTTGGTCTAGCGGGCCCATGAACATCTCGTAAAGCCGAAGGGTGTCGGCCCCATACTCCTCATACATTTCATCTGGGGTAACTGAGTTTTTAAGTGATTTGCCCATTTTTCCAAATGATCTCTGTACTTCCTTTTCTTGATAGAAAAATTTCTTCTCAACTTTTGATACGTCGACTGCTTCAACGTACATACCTCTTTCGTCTTGATAAGCGGCAGCTTGAATATAGCCTTGGTTAAACAGACGCTGAAAAGGTTCAGGCGTCGTGACGTAGCCTAGGTCGAATAGGACTTTATGCCAGAACCGGCTGTAGAGCAGATGAAGCACAGCGTGTTCAACGCCGCCGACATAAAGGTCTACGCCACCCGTTTCTCCAGACATCCAATACTTTTCAATGTCTTCACTGACAAATTCTTCACTGTTCAATGGATCTAGGTACCTAAGGTAGTACCAGCATGATCCAGCCCACTGTGGCATTGTATTCAATTCTCGAATATATTCTTGTGGTCCGTTGCCGAGGTCAAGTGTGGTCGTGGTCCAACCCTCGGCCCTGCCAAGTGGTGGTTCAGGATCACTATTCTCATCAAGTGATCTCGGAGCCCAATCGATTAGTTCCGGTAGCTCGACCGGCAATACTTCCTCTGGTACGGCATTAGGTAATCCATCCTTGTCATAGACAATAGGGAACGGTTCTCCCCAGTATCGCTGTCGGCTAAACAACCAATCACGTAATTTATATGATGTCTGCCGTCTACCACCACTATTATCTTCAAGCCACTGAATTATTGCTCTCTTGGCTTCTTTTATGGGTAACCCATCTAGAAAGTCACTATTTATCGCGGGTCCATCGCCAACGTAGGCTTTGCCATCCCAATCAGTAGGCGGTTGAACTGTTCTAATTATGTCTAAACCGAAAACTTCAGCGAATTCCCAATCCCTTTCGTCTTGACCAGGAACAGCCATAATAGCACCAGTCCCATATCCCATAAGAACGTAGTCAGAAATGAATATTGGAATTTCTTCACCTGTAACTGGGACCTTTGCGTATGAACCCAGAAAAACGCCAGTCTTGTCCTTGTTTTCTTGCCTATCAAGGTCAGATTTTTGATTGGATTGGATTCGGTAAGCTTCAATTGCAGAAGGGGGATTCTTGTAACCTCCTGTCCATCTGCTATCAACATCCTCGGGCCAATCGGTTTGGTATAAGGAGTCAACCAATGGGTGTTCTGGGGCGAGTACGAGGTATGTAGCGCCAAAGATGGTATCAGGACGCGTAGTGAAAACAGGAACGGTAGAATCTTCAGCAGTAAAGTTGATGACAGCTCCTTCACTTTTGCCAATCCAATTTCTTTGCATACTTTTTATCGCTTCAGTCCAATCTAGACTCTCAAGGTCTTCTAGTAAACGGTCAGCATATGCCGTGATGCGCATCATCCATTGTTTCAATGGTCTCCGATAGACAGGGTGATTTCCCCGTTCACTTCTGCCATCTACGGTTACCTCTTCGTTGGCTAAAACAGTTCCTAAGGCCGGACACCAATTTACCGGTGCCTCTGCAAGGTAGGCCAACCGAAAACTATTAATAATTTCTTTCTTTCGTTGGTCAGAACATGCAGCCCATGAGATATTTTCTTTGAGGGTAATAGAGCCATTTTCAAGCTTTGTTTCTAACTCTTTAATAGGGCGAGCTTGATTTAATTCACTGTCATACCAAGAGTTAAATAGTTGTAAGAATATCCATTGTGTCCATTTGTAGTAGTCAAGGTCTGTTGTAGATATTGAACGTCTTGGGTCATGGCCTAATCCCAAACGCTTGAGTTGCTTTCGCATATTATTGATGTTTGCGTCAGTATTTTCTCTGGGGTGCTGTCCTGTCTGACGAGCATGTTCCTCAGCCGGTAGCCCGAAAGCATCGTAGCCCATAGTGTGGAGAACGTTATATCCGCTCATACGTTTGAAGCGTGCGTATACATCTGTGCCTATAAAGCCCAAGGGATGCCCAACATGCAGGCCAGTTCCTGAGGGGTAAGGGAACATGTCCATAATAAACAACTTGGGAAGATCAATTCGGCCAGTTGAATCTGCTAAAGACCCAGATGGGTTTGGAGCGTGATATGTTCCGGCTTGCTCCCACCGAGCTTGCCACTTCAGCTCGATTTCTTCTGCAAGATTAGCATCATATCTATAATTGTAAGTTGCTTGACCTGAGTCCATTGATTCAGAATAGAGCGTTATGGCAGGAAACATGCGGTGTACTCTTAGAAAGTGAACTCAGGTAATTTCCAAGCAGCAATTTTTGACTACGGCGGTGTCATGGCAAAGTCACCTCTCGGTCGTATTGAAATGCTCGCTACACAGTTTAAGGCTGATAAGGAAACCATAATTCAATTAATTTTGGGCGAGAATGCTGACTCTCGCAATCCATGGTTTGAGGCTGAATGTGGTCGACAACCATTAAACGAAACTTTTGCAGAAAAGATGCAAAAGATCTTCAATCAGCATGATTTATTATTTGACTTAGAGTTCTTTCGGTCCTGGGTCGCAGATGCTGTTAACGAACCTGATCTTGTCATGGAGCAATTGGTGCTGAGGCTAAAAGAGTCAAAAATAAAAGTTGCACTATTAACTAATTCAGTTCCCGAATTCTGGCCTGTTATAGAAAAGACCATAGATACTAGCCTTTTTGATTGCATTATTGATTCCTCGGCGGTCGGTTTCAGGAAACCTGACAGAAGAATATATGAATTAGCTTCGGAAAGGTTAGGTGTGCGAGCTGGCTCTTGCGTAATGATTGATGACCTCGCTCATAACATTGATGGAGCTGAAAACGCAGGCATGGAAGGGGTTTTATTCACGACAGCAGAAGAAACTAAAATGAACGTACTGCATTATTTCAAAGATTTAAGGTAGGTCTTGATCAAATTCACCTAAATCAACAAGTCAATCTCTAAAAGCGAGTTGACAATAAAGGTGGGAGAATGAGCTAAAGGAGTATCTAAACCTTGAGGATTGTACCAACATGAATCAATGCCAAAATTTTTAGCACCGGCAATATCAGAAGTGAGGCTATCTCCAATCATCAAAACAGAATCCTTTTGGCTATGCCCTAAGAGATCAAGGGATGCCTGAAATATTGATGGATCCGGTTTCGACATTCCACATTCGCCAGAGATCAGAATAGCGTCAAAGTATTTATTTAGGTTGAAGTTAGAAAGACGAGCTTTTTGAACTGACTCGAGACCGTTCGTAATTAGGCCCACTTTACTCTTTCTCTTTACGTTGCTGAGTAGCTTTTCGGCATCATAATAGAGACCTCCAGATTCCCCGAGATTAGTTTCGTACTCTTCTGCTAGTTCTTCGGCATTAATTTGAAAGTTCAACTCATCGCACAGTTGTTGAAAACGTTCGACCCTAAGTTTGGGTAGCGTAATTGCCTTTTTTTCAAAATCTGACCAGAGTTGTGAATTTATACATCTGTAAGTTTCAAGAAGATGATCACTCGTTTCAATCTCGTATCTATTAAGTGACGCGGATAGAGCTACTCGTTCGGAAAGTTCGGAATCAAATAAGGTTAAATCTAAATCGAAAAGAGCTACTTCGTATCCCATGCCTCTAATTTATACAGTCTTAGAGAGCTAAGAACAGTTGGAATGCTAAAAGGAGTTCATGTCTTTACAAATTAAGCTTGAGGTACTTCTTGAGAGATTAGATTATTGGACGGCCAGTGCTGTTTAAGGCTTGTAAACTCTGAACGTGGTATCGGTGAACAAAGTAAAAATGTGGATAAAAAACTAAAATTCCACCAGAGGGTTAAGATATTGCAATGACTATCAGTTGGCGCAAACGAGTTGAATATAGGCTTCTTCGTTGGCAAGCAAGATTTGAGAGCGCGGTCTTTGATAGAACATTTCCTTGGATAGCAGGTACGGTTGTTTGGGTCATATTCATTCTTCTTGCGTTAGCAAAGTCACGTGAACTTTCGCAAACGTCCGATTTGGCAGCAGTGATGCAATCTGTCTGGTTGATAGGAGAAGGTTACACACCTGAGTCTTCGCTCCTCGGACAGAATTATCTCGCAAGTCAAGGTGGATTTTTGATATACCCTGTAGCTTTTTTGACTGCAATATTCCCGACAGCTATCACTTTGATAGTCATACAATCTGCAGCACTGTCCTTTGCGATAATTCCTATTTGGAGGTTGTCAAGAGACGTAGCAGATCTGAGGGCAGGAACTAGCACAATTATTATTGCTATATACGGTTCCTATAGTGCTATACATTCGCTAAACCTATCCGGTTTCAGACTTGAAACTTTCGCTGTCCCGGCATTGCTTTCATTCGTGTTGTCTGCGTATAGCGATAAAAAATATAAATACTGGTTTATGGCAACATTGGCCCTCCTATCCAGAGCCGATTTAGGTCTTTTAATAGCTGGCTTCGGTGCGCTCTGGATACTTGAAGGAAAGAAAAGGCTTGGTTACCAAACAATAACATTGGGACTAGCGTGGTCAACTGTGTTTATTCTTGGCATCCAACCCCTATACAAGGGTGGGGTCTACCCGCACATGGAAGCCTTTGCACAATATGGTTCAGGAAATCCTTTTGCTGTCTTATGGGGTATCGTAATCAACCCATTAACTTTCATTAACGAGCTCTTTTCCGAGGCGAATTTTCAAGTAGCTGTAGCCTTACTTGCGCCCTTACTGTTTCTCCCAATGGTTGCTCCTCGATATCTCTTACCGGCACTTCCTCTTTTCGCCCTATATCTTACGGCTGATGTTCCAACAGACGAATTAACTGAATCCGGCCAAAGAGTCCCTGTTATAGTTTGCATGTTTATAGCCTTAGTATTTGCCCTACGTAAAACAGGCAGAATAATCGTACAACGAGTGAATGTTGACAGGACTGTTATAGGAGCGCTATTGATAACAGCATCAGTGTTCTTTGTATCAAATTCCGTAGCATCCCCGTACGAGGACCCTTGGGAGTGGGGGAGAAGACAACCGGTTGATCAAGCGCGCCTCGAAGTAGCTGAACTTATACCTGAAGGGGCAGTAGTTCGGGCTGCACCGAAACTCCTGCCGCTCCTTACTGAGAGAATAGCGTTATGGGAATTCCAAATCCCTGAAAATTATGACGACGAACTTGCTGAAGGCGCAGTTCGAAACGTGGATTGGTTTATCTTTGACAGGACAGAGCTGCCCGTCGCGTGGACTAGAGTAGATGTACTAGATTTTCAGTCTGACCTCAAAGTAAGCAAAAGATTTGTGCAAGTCTTTAACAAAGCAGGAATAGAAGCGTATGTTACGCCTCAAGCAGCCATGGGTGCAGGACTAGAACCTATTGAATAAGAAACGATTCAACGATGTGATTTGATTTGTCTGTATCAATATTTTCTCTTATCAAATTTGCATAATCGCTCAGCTGGTCGTGATTGACTGTGCTTTTAGCTTTTCGGAAATCTAGGTCTTCCATAGTGTTTATAGGCAGTACATGTAGGTGAGTGTGAGGAACTTCAAACCCAGCAATCATCTGTCCTATTCGCTGAGGTTTAAACGCCCTCATCTGAGAGCGTCCGATCGTCAATGCTATTTCCAACAGGTGTCCCGCTACCTCTGGCTGCAAGTCAACCCAATGGTCAATCTCCTCAATTGGGACGACCAAACAGTGGCCATTGCTAATCGGGTTTATTGACAGGAAAGCGACGCACTGTTCATCGCGCCAAATAGCGTGAGCTGGAAGATTCCCATTGATAATTTCAGTAAAGACGCTCACAGTGAATTCACCTTTCCACTTCGTGAACATAAGCGTATGCTAAGAAGATGCAAGAACCCAATCAGACTCCCGAAAGATGGCGCGATAATGTTTTCACAGTACCTAACATTATTTCAATTCTGCGTTTAGGAGCTGTTCCTGTCTTTGTCTGGTTGTTAATAGGGGAGAACCGACCCTTAGCCGCCGCCGCACTTCTTGGAATATTGGGGGTAACGGATTGGGTCGATGGGTGGATAGCTAGAAGATTCAACCAGATTTCTGAGCTTGGAAAAGTGCTTGACCCAACTGCGGACAGAATAATGTTTCTGGTAGCTGTTTTCACCATGATGGTTGATGGATCCGTAGCAATATGGTTCGGAATTCTTACCCTGATCCGAGAAGGGGTCGTAGCAATAGCCGCTCTGATCTTAGGAGCACTCGGAGCTCGTGCTCTTAACGTAACTTGGGTAGGTAAGACAAGTAGCTTTGGATTGATGTTTGCCTTTCCTCTTTTTTTGCTTTCAACTGCAGTTGATGGAACACAATCCTCGATTTACGAAGTTATAGCTTATGTAATTGGTGTCCCGTCTTTGGCTCTTCACTATGTAGCTGCTTTTGGGTACATCCCACTCGCAGTAAATGCATTGAAAGAGGAACGCGAGCAGATGCTCTAGTAAGAGTGGGTCACTGACTTCATAATATTGGCGAGATTTGATCTGGGCCTTTTGAATTCAAAATTGCATCTAGATGATGTAAGGTCAAAGTATGAATATTCCTGAGAATCTCCGCTACACAGTTGATCACGAATGGGTATTGATTGATGATGGGAAAGCTAAGGTTGGAATCACTGATTACGCCCAAGATGCACTTGGCGATGTTGTTTTTGTAGATATTCCAGAACTTGGAAAGAAAGTTACCGTTGGAGAAACGGTTACTGAAGTTGAATCAACAAAATCTGTCTCCGATATTTACGCCCCGCTAGAAGGAGAGATAGTTGAAATAAATCAGGAACTTGACGATAGTCCTGAACTACTCAATGGAGACCCTTACGGTGAAGGGTGGATTTTTATACTTCAGCTTTCTGAAACTGCGTCAACTGAAAGTTTGCTATCACCCAATGAATATCGAGAATTGGTAGAAGGTTAAATGACTCAGGATGATGTGAACGAGGAGCCAACGGAGACGCTTTCTATTGATGAAATTGCAAATGCAAAAGAAACGGTTAGTGCTGCAGGGTTTGTCGTCACGGACGGTCCAATCGCTGGTTCGAAATACTTACTTGAGTCTGGAAACTCAACGCTAGGGCGCCATCCAGAGAGCAGTATATTTCTAGATGATATAACTGTGTCAAGAAGGCATGCTGAAATTCTATTGTCTGGAGACGAAGCAAGGGTTGAAGACGTGGGCTCGTTAAATGGAACTTACTTAAATCAACGACAAATAGATTCAAGTCAAAGGTTGGTGCCTGGCGATGTTCTCCAAATCGGAAAATTTAAACTTGTCTATTTCCAAGAAAGCCAATAGTGAAGGCTACTCCTTCATACTTTTCAATAGGAATGCTTGTGAAATTGTTAGAAGTGGACTTTCCAGATGTCTCAATATCTAAAGTGCGTTTTTTGGAGTCTAAAGGTTTAGTTGAACCTGAAAGAACATCCTCGGGATACCGACGGTACAGCGAAAAGGATCTCAATCAGCTTAGATGGGTGTTAAGCCTACAACGTGACCACTTTCTGCCTCTACGGGTTATTAAGGAACGATTAGTTGGTGACGGCGACTCGGAAGAAGCAACGACCCTCCAATTACCTCAACTCGATCCGTCGATTCCACCTGATGAATCACTTGAGTTTACAAAAGCCGAGCTCCTCAAACGAACGGGTTTATCAGAAGACAAGTTCAAAGAATTGGTCTCGTATGGGATATTGCCCAAGGTAAATCAGTCTCTAGGCGAAATGTACAATGCAGATGACTTGTTTGTCGCTCAAATAGTTTCAAGATTCTACTCATATGGGATAGAGCCACGACACCTCAGACACATCAAACGCGGCGCTGACGCTGAAGCATTGTTAATTGACCAAAGACTTACTGGCCTACAAGGGAAGAGAGCAACGAAAGCAGTTGTGGAGCTCGCAAAGTTAAGTAGTGAGTTGAAAACACTGTTGCTTCGACGAGCTCTTCACGGGAATACTAAGATTAGCTGAAAAAACGGGGAGCATTTTCCGGAAAATCCAGTTATGTTTTTATTATGATCGAAATGGAGTTGGTCGGAGTGCGAGTCGAATTTCCCGGCCCAGCACCGATTGTGCTCCTGAAAGAAAATAATGAGCGAGGATTGGTGTTGCCAATATTTATTGGAAACGCAGAAGCAAACGCTATCGACATACATCTAAGGAACGACAGTCCACCGCGCCCTATGACCCACGATCTCTTCGCTACTGCTTTGAAAGAGATGAATGCATCGTTGACTAAAGTTGTAGTAACCGAGATAGACGACAAAACTTTTTACGCTGAGATCCATTTCCAAACAGCCGACGGCATTAAAACTATAAGCAGCAGACCAAGCGATGCAATAGCTTTAGCTGTTCGTATGTCATCTCCCATATACGCCGAAGAGGAAGTTCTTGCTGCTGCCGGACATAAAATTCGTGAGGATAGTGAAGAGCCCGAGGAAGATGTACTTGCGGAATTCAGAGATTTTTTAGATGATGTCAGCCCTGAAGACTTCTCTTCATAATTGATCTTCAGTAGCGTAAAGTTGGATTAATCAAAATTCTTCCTTAAACTCTTAGTACTTACAACGACGTAATTTCTGCAATGTCATTTAAAGGAAGGCAACTATGGAGCAAACAAACGTCGAAATGTCATTTTCGGGTAAAAAAGTCACTGAAATAGTCGGTATTTCTTACCGACAGTTGGATTATTGGACACGTACAGAATTAATATCACCCTCAATTGAAAAGGGCGAAGGAAGTGGAAGTAGACGAAGATATTCCTACAAAGACCTTCTCGAGCTCAGGGTAATAAAGAACTTAATTGATGGTGGCATTAAAGTTGAGAAGATCCGTCAGATATTTGAATTCCTCAAAGATCAACTATCCCAGGATGTAACTAAAGTGAATCTCGTTATCTCTGGAAATAAGACAGTGCTCGTAAAAAGCGGTGACGAGTTAATTGATATTCTCCAAAAGGGGCAAGGTGTACTGAATATCCTGCCGCTTGCAACAGTTAAAGAGGAAATTGATTCAGCAATCGTGGAATTGCGACCAGTGGTTGAAAAGAATAGTTCAAACTCTCAACTGAATACCGGAACAGGAAGCTAAACAGCTCTGTGACTGAGTCACTTCGTCAATCGCCACTTCACGAATTACATATTTCAAATGGAGCGAAATTCGCAGAATTCGGCGGATGGAGTATGCCACTAGTTTATTCTGAAGGAACACTTCAAGAACATAAGGCATGCAGAACAGAATGTTCGATCTTTGATGTCTCTCATTTAGGAACTTTAGAGGTTCTCGGAAGTGACGCCCTCAATGCAATTCAATCAACTTTTACAAATGATATGAATCGCATCTCACCCGGGCAAGCTCAATACAGTCACCTGCTCAATGAGTCAGGTGGCGTGATAGATGATGTGATCATCTGGTGGATAGATGATTCGCTATTTCACATTATGCCAAATGCCTCTAATACAAAACGGGTGAGCGACGCTTTAGAAAAATTTGAAGGCGATTTTAACTATTCTGAAGTAACTCAAGCAAGATCCGTTATCGCAATACAAGGACCGAAATCTCGGGAAGTATTAGGGAAGATATCTTTGGAACTTGCAGATGTACAACGGTTCCATGTCAAAGAAATTGAATACAAATCCTCTATTCTGACGGCTGCGGGAACCGGGTATACAGGTGAAGACGGGATCGAGGTAAGTGTTCCTTTATCTATAGCACCTGTTCTGTGGGAGGAATTAATTCACTGCGGCGCAAAACCTGCAGGACTAGGGGCGCGCGATACACTTCGCCTGGAAGCAGGACTCCCACTTCATGGGAATGAACTTTCGCCAGATATTACCTCTACTCAAGCAAACATGAAGTGGGTTGTTGCTATGGAAAAATCGGACTTCTTAGGCAAGTCGGCTGTAGAAGAAGAGTTAAGGACTGGCAACTCAAGAAAGCTATTCGGAATAAAAACCCATGGTAGACGTCCGCCACGCCGCAATCAATTAGTTACCAAAGGCGGAATGACCTTGGGTGAAATCACTAGCGGAAATTATTCCCCTATATTGGGATGCGGAATTGCAATAGCGTTATTGCAGTCCGAAACAATCCTAGGAGAAAAAGTAATCATTCAAGGGCGAAGAAATGAAGAAGAAGCAACAGTGGTGAAACTGCCGTTTTATACCGCAGAAAAAATATCTTAAAGGTAATCTACAGCTGACTGGCGAAGTAAAGCATCAGCTAAAGCTAGGCAAGCCATAGCCTCAACCATTGGTACTGCTCGGGGAAGTACACAAGGATCGTGCCTGCCTTTTGCCTTAATCTCAACTTCTTCTCCGCTCGTGTTGACTGTCCTTTGTGAAGAAGCAATCGTGGCTGTCGGTTTAAAAGCAACGCGAAATGTAATATCTGACCCGTTTGTAATGCCGCCTTGTACTCCTCCTGAATGATTGCTTTCAGTAGTGACGTTTCCAGATTCGCCAATAACAAACGCGTCATTATGCTCACTCCCGGTCATCTCAATACTGGCAAAACCACTTCCAATATCGAAGCCTTTTGAGGCAGGCAAGCTCATCATTGCTTTGGCAAGTTCAGCTTCTAATTTAGAGAAGACAGGATCTCCCAAACCAACAGGGACATTAGAGACTCTGCACTGGACAATACCTCCAAGGCTATCGCCTTCTTTTCGAGCCTTCTCTATGGCTTTAGTCATTTTTGTAGCTGCACTTGGATCAGGACAGCGTGTAGGCGATGATTCCACGTCATTAAGCTCAACAGTATTAATGTCGTAAGATCCAGAGATTTGATGTATTTGATGCACCCATGCCAAAATTTCTGTCTCGGCGGACATGGAGAGAAGTTTGCGTGCTACTGCACCTGCCGCCACTCTTCCGATTGTTTCTCTAGCGCTAGACCTGCCTCCGCCTTCGTGTGCTCGGATGCCATATTTTTTATCTGTCGAGAAATCTGCATGCGATGGCCTGTAAACATCCTTTAGGTGATCATAAGCTCCACTGATATGGTCCCTATTATGGACGAGAAGAGCTAACGGACTTCCAAGGGTTAGCCCATCTTTCCAGCCACTAAGTATCTCGACAGTATCCTTTTCATCTCGCTGAGTGACAAGGCTACTTTGACCAGGTCTCCGTCTGTCTAGATCAAATTGAATCTCTTCACGTGATATTGGTAGCCGAGGAGGGCAACCGTCAATAACTACGCCTACTGCGGGACCATGTGATTCCCCAAATGTATGAATACGGAAGGTTGAACCGAATGAACTACTCATCCTGACATTTTAGGGCAGTTATTGGGTAGTTTGCTGTGCATTAACAATGAATGTAAAAAATCATGATAATTACTCACACAATGTCGCGACTTTAATAAGTGCATTTTCAACAACCTCGTTTAGAGCAGGGTGTACGTATAAGAATCCAGATGCTAGTTCTGCAACCGTCTGACCGAATTTCATTCCCTGAATGAGTTGATGAATTAGCGTTGAAGCCTGTGGTCCTAAAATATGTGCTCCAAGAAGTAAACCACTTCGTGGGTCTGCGATGACTTTGCACATTCCAGTTGTTTCCTCCATCGCCCACCCATAGGCAACGTCACTATATTCTTCGATTGCAGTTACATACCTTATCCCAGTAGCTTTGAGGATTTGTTCCGTAGAGCCCACTGAGGCAACTTGCGGGTTAGAAAAGATGGCATGGGGGATAGGGTCTAAGTCGATTTCCTTTAAATTCTCACTAATAAGATTATGAGAGATAACTTTCGCTTCAGCGTTTGCAGTGTGTTTAAGCTGTGCAGGATTTGTGACGTCACCCAAAGCCCAAATATTATCAGCGGTTGTTCGCATGCACTGGTCAGTGACGATATATCCGTCCTTTGTTTCTATGTTCGCAGCTTTAACATTGAGTGAGTCTAAATCCGGAAGGCGACCAGTAGCTAGAAGCAGCGTGTCTACCTCCAAACTGTTAATAATTTCGCTCTCAAAACTTATCTGTATCCCATTACTATTCTGTTGAAGTTCGCTAACTGTTGTTTCGAGTCGCAAATCAACCTTTTCTCTAAAGGCTTGTGTAAAGCGTTCCTGAATTGAAATGTCTTCATTTGGGAGAAGAGTATTTCCTCTAACAAGCATTACCACCTCACAACCAAAGGAGCTAAAGACATGAGCTAGTTCTGTGGCGATATAGCCGCCTCCGATAATTGCGAGTCGACTCGGTAATTCAGGAATTCGCATGATCGTATCCGAGGTGTGATGTTCAACGTTAGATAGTCCAGCTATCTTCGGTAGGACAGGGGTTGCACCAGTGGCAATTACGATTTGTTTCCCACGGATTATCTCATCGCCGATGATTATTTCGTTAACAGAAACGAATGAACCTTCTCCGTTGAAAACTGTGACGTTGGAAAGGCTGTGCCGGTAGGTTTCGCCTGCATTAGCTATTGGGTCAATTCGCCCAAAAATACGCTGTTGTATTTGACGCCAATTTACAAGGTGGTCAACTGTTGTGATGCCTAATTCTCTAGATCGAGCAATCTCTGTTACAAGATCAGCAACATAAATAAGCATTTTCGATGGGATGCAACCTCTATTGAGACAGGTTCCCCCAAAAGTGCCCTTCTCGACAATTGCTATGCTTAGATCATCAAATTCAGGTGTGATTATCGTGTTTCCTGACCCTGTACCAATGATGATTAAATCAAATTCCTTCATTTCAGAAATCTTGTCTCAGTCAGAGTCATTTAAATGTTCTTCGACCAAATTAGCCCCGAGCATTGGGTTCCGTGCCAATTCTATATCTCTATGTCGGCTCTGAATAGCCCCTTGAAAAGTATCTTCTGTAAAAATGTAGAACTGTCTTGACTCAACAGCTTTGAAGACTAAATCCGCAACTCTTTCCGGTTCCAGAGCTAAATTGTATATCTCACGCACTGCCTCTTTACGGATATCGTGATCATCTGATTCATCTAGAGAATCATTAATTGTTAGAATTTCTGGCCGGTTTCTATCACTGTCAAGAATATTTGTCTTCACTAACCCAGGACATAGGACACTAACGCCGATATCGCTATTCTTTTCTTGGACTTCGTAATAAAGTGTCTCGGCAATGCTCAAAACGGCATGTTTGGAAGCATTATAAACACCCATATTCGGATAAGAAAGGTGCCCAGCAATTGATGAAGTGATAATTACATGGCCATTATTATTCTCTTCCATGATGGGAAGAAATGCGTTTAACCCATAGATAACACCCCACAAATTCACGCCTAGGACCCATTCCCAGTCAAGAATATCAGATTCAGAAATTGAACCACCTGCTCCAACACCTGCATTTAAGCAAAGCACATAAGGGGGAGTGAAATCTGAAATGACTTGTTCCTTGAAAGAGCGGACAGAATCAAGATCGGCGACATCGACTATAATTCCGGTTGCTGATATTCCTTCGGATCTTAGTTCTGAAATAGTGATATTCAAGGCTGACTCTTCAACATCACCAACTATTATGTCATTGCCTCCTCTGCCGAAACGGAAAGCTAAAGCTCTACCTATCCCGCTTGCACCCCCAGTAATAACTACGCTTTGCTTTTCTTTAATCATTGTTCCTTTCTATCAGAGATGCCGAATGGGGGGCTAGTCTTATATTCATCAAAATTTAAGGAGTTATCTGAAATGGAGAAGCTGAAAACAGCAGTTCTTTTCCCTCTTCGTGCAGGGGAGAGTGATCTTTCTGCCTTGGCCGGTGAGTATCCTTTCGAATTCTTCTTAACTCCATATCTTGAGAGCACGGAATTGAGATCCAGTCGGGGATTAAACCAAGGGTTGAATGTTGAGAACATTGAAGAGCCTTTGATACCCGATAGTTATCGCAACGTCTGGGCTCAATGCAATTCAGTAATCGCTATGGACCTACCAACCGATACACACAATTTCTTTCCAGATCTTAAGTGGGTCCAAGGGGTCTCAGCCGGTCATGACCATATCAATAGCAATTCCTTGAAAAGCTTTGATATCAGATTAACTACAGCTAAGGGAATAGCATCAGAAGCTATTTCTGAATTTGTATTCGCGCGACTTTTGCAAGAGATGAAGCACTTGCGGAGGTTAGACGACCAACAACACGACAGAATATGGCAAGCAAGATTTGGTAATCAGTTAAAGGGGAAAACGATAGGGATCGTAGGCGTTGGCTCAATAGGTAAAGAAATAGCAAAACGAGCTAAAGCTTTTGAAATGAAAGTCATAGGGGTCAGAAAGCGTATTGACCTCGGTATTCCCAGATCTGTGGATCTCCTGTACCCGTTTTCTGATATTGATGCCCTTCTCGCTGAATCCGATTTCGTTGTTATGGCTGCTCCATCAACGGTAGAAACTGAAAATCTTTTTGACGCATCGAAGTTCTCAAAAATGAAAAAGGGTTCAATATTTGTCAATATCGCAAGGGGTATTCATGTAGTTGAATCAGATTTGGCTCTTCACCTCGCAAGTGGTCATTTACGTGCAGCTATATTAGACGTGGTAAGGAATGAACCTCTTGAAGCTGACAATGTTCTATGGACTGCTCCCAACTTATATCTATCCCCTCATTGCTCCGTTTCTTTCGACGACTATGAAAGGAACGCCATTGATCTTTTCGTTAAAAACGCCATTCGGATGTTCAATGGAGAAGAATTAATTAATCAGGAGTTCTGAACTATTTTCGTTTGAAATCTGGTTTACGCTTTTGTGAAAATGCTTTTGGTCCCTCCTTCGCATCTTCACTAGCAAAGACGGCCCAGCCATAATCATATTCGTAAGCCAATGCCTCTGTTTCAGTCATTCCATTTGTTTCATGAAGGGTCTTTAGAATAGCTTCAACAGCAAGTGGCCCATTCTCAGCGATTAGTTCAGCTATTTCAAAAGCCTTCGCAAGCGCTTGACCGTCAGGAACAACATGCCCAATTAAACCTATATCTTTGGCTTCTTGGGCAGAAATATGCTTTCCTGTTAGTAGAAGTTCGGCAGCAACAGTATAGGGAATCTGTCGGGGGAGCCTCACTGCAGATCCGCCCATTGGATAAAGACTCCAACGAGCTTCTGAAATACCAAATTTTGCACTCTCTCCAGCAATGCGGATATCCATAGCTTGAAGGATTTCAGTTCCCCCAGCAATGGCGACACCTTCAACTGCGGCTATAAGTGGCTTAGTTGGCCTGTAGGACCTCAAAAGGCCTTTCCAATGGATTTCCGGATCTTCCTGAGATCTGGCACGCATATCAACGCCAGTATCTGCATCATCTGCATCGCCGGACATCGCTTTAAGATCAGCTCCTGAGGTAAAATTGCCTTCAGCGCCAGTGACTATTATGCAGCGAATATCTTCATTCACAGAAGCCTCGACAAAAGCATCATACATTCTTACGATCATTGGACCTGATATGGCGTTCATGCGCTTCGGCCTATTCAAGGTAACAGTCATAACGTGATTTCTAATATCTACAATTGCATCCGGCATCATTTAACCTTTCAATTACGAGTATAAATTATTCTGCGAATTCCTCAATACTCGGACAACTACAAACGAGGTTCTTGTCACCATAAGCTCCGTCAATACGCGCTACGGGAGGCCAATATTTCTCACTTTTGACGGACAACAATGGGTAAACAGCTTCTTCCCGGGAATACAGATGATCCCAGTGAGAAGAAATCACACTCTCGGCAGTATGAGGTGCATTATGCAGCATCGAATCTTCGTACTCGTAGGTTCCATCGACTATTTGATTAATTTCTTGTTTAATAGCAATCATTGCATCGCAGAATTTGTCAACTTCAAGCAAAGATTCAGATTCAGTGGGCTCTATCATTAGTGTTCCTGGTACGGGAAACGACATAGTAGGAGCGTGAAAACCGTAATCCATTAATCGCTTTGCAATATCATCTGCAGAAACACCGCAGGTTGCGTTAATTGGTCGAATGTCAATAATGCACTCGTGCGCAATATACCCATTTTTTCCAGTGAAGAGTATGTCGTAGTGGTCAGATAGGCGCTTCGCCACATAATTGGCACTCAGAATTGCAGTTTTGGTTGCATGTGTAAGCCCATCGGCTCCCATCATCGCTATGTATGCCCAAGATATTGGGAGTATCCCCGCAGATCCCCACGGGGCCCCGCTTACACTGCCAACTCCTTCAGTAGATTGGATTTCAGGCGCTAGTGGGTGTGACGGAAGATATGCGCTGAGATGTTGAGCGACAGCCACAGGGCCAACTCCTGGTCCTCCTCCTCCATGCGGGATGCAAAAAGTCTTATGTAGATTTAGGTGAGAAACATCTGCGCCAAATTTCCCCGGTTGAGCAATGCCAACAAGGGCATTTAGATTTGCCCCATCAAGATAGACTTGCCCGCCGTGTTCATGAACGATGTCGCATATATCTGAGACAGCTTCTTCGTAAACACCATGAGTTGATGGATAGGTGATCATGATTGCACTTAAGGTCTCAGAATATTCTTCTGCTTTATTCGCTAAGTCAACTAGGTCAACATTTCCATTCTCATCGCAGTTAACAACGACCACTTTCATGCCAGCCATAACTGCGCTCGCAGCGTTAGTTCCATGAGCCGAAGCTGGAATTAAACAGATATTTCTAGACTCATCCCCACTTGCAAGATGATATGACCTGATAGCAAGTAAACCAGCAAATTCACCTTGTGACCCAGCATTTGGTTGGAGACTAACGGCAGCGTATCCCGTTATCTTGACAAGCCAGTCTTCCAACTCAGATATTAGTTGGCTGTAGCCTTTGCGCTGTTCAGTTGGGACAAAGGGGTGGATATTAGCGAATTCGTCCCAAGAGATCGGAATCATCTCAGTGCTAGCATTTAGCTTCATTGTGCAAGACCCCAAAGGAATCATTGTTCGATCAAGAGCTAAATCTTTATCGGATAGCCTTCGGATATATCGAAGCATTTCTGTTTCGCTTCTGTACAGAGAAAATACTGGCTGCTGGCAGAAACTCGACTTTCTCAGTACCTTTTCAGGCAATGTGGAAGCCACGCCGGAGCGGAGATCATTTTCAGTGAAAGCTTGAAGTAGATTATCGACTATCTCTCGGTTTGTTGTTTCATCAAAGGAAACACCAAGGTGGTCAGAATCAATTAAACGCAAGTTGAAACCGCGGAGCAGGGCTTTTTCAATGTACAAGTCCGCTTCACCAGGTAATCTTATTGTTATGGTGTCAAACCAATTCTCCGTTACGATCTCGTACCCAGATTCAGTTAGGGTGAGAGCAAAATCATTCATGAGAGAATGTGTTCGTTGAGCTATCGCAGTTAATCCTTCGGGGCCATGATAAACGCCGTACATCCCAGCGATGATTGCAAGCAAGACTTGAGCTGTACAAATATTACTGGTTGCTTTTTCTCTTCGGATGTGTTGCTCGCGTGTTTGAAGTGCCAATCGAAAAGCTGGGTTGCCAAGAGCATCTATGGACGCTCCCACTAGTCTTCCTGGCAAAGATCTTTTATACTTTTCTTTCACCGCAATATACCCAGCGTGAGGTCCGCCGAACCCCATAGGAACGCCAAAGCGTTGTGCACTTCCAACAACTACATCTACTCCTAATTCTCCAGGGGGAGTGAGTAATGTTAAAGCGAGCAAATCTGCGGCAACACCTATTAAAACGCCATTTTCTTGATGAGCTTGAATGCTCTCTGTCAAATCTCTAACCTCACCAGAGGCACCAGGATATTGGTAAAGTACTGCGAAGCAATCATCTGGAGCTTGTGTTGGGTCGCCAATTACTACGTTAATCCCCATAGCCTCTGCTCTAGTTAATACAACTGCTTTAGTTTGGGGGAGCGCATCTCCATCCAAAAGAAACGTATTCTTTGATGACTTTTGAACTCGATAAAGAAGCGTCATTGCTTCAGCGACAGCAGTTGGTTCATCAAGGAGTGATGCGTTTGATAGTTCACAACCTGTTAATTCGCTAACAAGAGTTTGGTAGTTGATCAGGGCTTCAAGGCGTCCTTGGGATATTTCTGGTTGGTATGGTGTGTAAGCGGTGTACCATGCCGGATTTTCTAGAATGTTCCGCTGAATAACTCCCGGCGTAAAATTATTGTAATACCCAAGACCTATGAGCGAAGTCTGAACTGTATTTTTTCCAGCAATTTGCTTTAAGCGCTGCAGAGCCTCGGCCTCACTTACCGGATCGGGAAGTAGGAGAGTTTCTGATGCTTCGCGTATATTAATCGGAACTGCTAAATCAATAAGCGTGTCCAAGTTCTCAAGTTCGAGAGCCTCTAGCATCACTGATATATCATTTTCATCGGGGCCTATGTGCCTTAGCGAAAATTCACTATTCTCAATCATTTTGGTACCTCAGATTAGACGGATATCCCCCTCTGTCTTGGTACCTGAGAGCTTCGACTTATGTCTTTCCCCTTCGGTGAATGAATTAACATTCTTTCCAGATAGCTAATCAGAACGGTTCTTTTGCCTGAGAGTTTCGGGGGGACCCTTGCTCCTTCGGCGCCAACTAAGTTGATCTCTCCCGCAATGAACATTGCAGCTTCTACGAATCCTAGCTTAAATATTCGTACCTTGCCTTTTATAGTATTAATCAGTTGGAAATGTTGATGCACGATCAGTCAAGCCAAACTTTTCAAATCGACCCCAAAATCCATGCTCGTATAGCCCATAGCCAACATGACCATCGTATTCGAAACGCCCAACGTGATCTACGATTCCATATTGTCCAATTCCTGATATAGCTGAAACATCGTTAACAAGTCCCTGGACTACAGGTTCAGGCCCTTGATACATTCCATGACGCCAATCTTCCTCGATGCCATACCCAGTTCCCATAGCTACGTAGTTCGCTAGCAAAGGAGTGCATTTCATACTAATTCCCGCATCAGGAAAATGAATCACAGAACCACTTAACATCCTTGTCCCCGGTACTAGTTCATGCTCATATTCTGGGCGGCCTAGCCACTCGCATGGCCTATCCGGATCATGCCAAACGCGCATAGCCTCTTCTAATTCGCGTACACCCTCGTTCGTTTCTTGAAGCATGTAAATGATTGCATGGTCATTGAAGTCAACGGGATAATAGTTCCATAAACCTTCCATCACGGATACTCCTTGACGAATTCCATCAGATTCCTTTTCGCCAACAGGTCGAACACCCCAAGATCGGTCCCGACTACCGCCCCAGTTTTCAGGTGCAATATCCCAAGATTTATCAGGTGTACTTAAATGACCTTCCCATCGACCAAGTTGAGCGAATCTCATCGTATCGAAGACCACTTTCCCTTCTCTCCTGAGATATTGCCGAGGTTCTTCAAGCGGATGATGTGAAGCAGTCCACGTGACATCTAAATCAATACCCCATTCATTCGGTTCGCATTTAACCCGTAACGATTTCAGGGGGTCCAAAATCTCAATTGATATGGGGCCAACTTTAAGGTCAGACCTATCGTCAAGCGGTCTGGAAGCGCGTACGACACGGTGTTTATCCTTGGTGCCAACTGCAATAAAAGCGTCCGTGACTCCGAGATTTGGATATTGCCCCAAACCAAAGATGGTCATAACCTCGTCGGAGGATCCGTGGAGATTAAAATAGTAACGGTCATAAAAATTCCTATCACTAGTCGCCGGGTGTCGAATATATTCTGCGGTCTGATGAACTGGGTAATCATCCCATGAAGATATAGACATGCTTCTCCTTTAGGTAGTCAAATATCAGCATATTCGGAGAATGCTTTCACCTAAAATTCGGAAGCCAAGAACTAATTACTTAAGTATTTATAGAAAATTTAAAACCTCAGACCAACCTCCGTTATCAGGAGGAGATATCACATGGTCTGCGAGATCCAAAAGTCTTTGCTCCGCTCCAGCGACAACAATCGAGGTATCTGCATGGGTTAACATCTCTAAATCATTTCCAGCGTCACCAACTGTAACGATTCGCGATGGAGAAAAATTCGTATACTCACACCACTGAATTATTCCAGACCACTTTGAGATATTAAATGGTTGGACAGTCAGTGAGTAACCTTCAAAGATCTGATCCTTGTAAAGATAGGCGTTGGCGAATCCACATGCACCGAGGGCTTCAGAGATCGCTTTTATATCACCCATTTCTACTCCAAGAATGCAAAAGTTAAGAATGTTCAATTGCCGTGAATAGGTATCCAAGTTCGGCACCTTGATAAGGTCTGGCCCAATTGCCTCAATATGCCCTTTACTGGTCGTTGGGTTGCAGGCATATACAAAACTATCATCAGCATATATAGTCGGAGAAAGATTATATGACGTGAATATCTTAAGTATTTCAGTGCTTTCTTGAGGAGAAAACGAAACTGAAAATAGTCTTTCTTGGCTAGCAAAGTCATAACACAGTGAACCATTGAGGAGAAGACACGGAACCTTCCACCCCAGATCAGCAAAAGTATCAGCGACGATACGAAATCGTCTCCCAGTTGCTATCAAAATAGCTACTCCATGATCTTGGATTTCATTGAATGCTTTCAAAGATTTTTGATGGCACTTTTCGCCATCAAACCAAAGTGTTCCATCAAGATCGGTTACCAATAATTGCTGGTTATTCAAAATTCACCCAATCTCTAATGCACTGTTTCTGTAATCTACAGATTAGATCATCTACAATACAAATATGTCAAAGAATCGTATACCTGCCGTTGAGAGCATGTTCACAATGGATTTTGAAAACCCTCAACTCGTTGGGGGAAGAAGCAAAATTACCGGAAGCTATTATTTCCCAAAAGATCTCAGCGGTTCTGACCCTAGAGGCAAAGGGAGTGAAGATCGCGAAGAGGTTTTTCTTTCAACGGTTGGGACTATATGGAGTTATACAACCGCCAGTTACCCTCCAGCGCTTCCTTACCAGATAATTGAGCCTTTTGAACCCTTCGTGATTAGCGCTGTGGAATTGGAAAAAGAGAATATTGTTATATGTGGACAAATGATGCCGGGAATTGAAGTTAGAGATATCGATGTCGGCACTAAGGTAAAGCTAGCCTTAGATGTTCTATATGAGGACGAAGAAAACGAATATATTGTTTGGAAATGGGACTTGTTATGAGGTGCAAAAGTGACAACTAATGAAATAGCCGTTCTTGGTGTTGGTATGCACAAATGGGGAAAATTCCCCGGAAAAACATTTGTGGACATTGGCGTAGAAGCAGGAAGAAATGCGCTTGTTGACGCTGGAATAGAATGGGATGAGATCCAATTTCTATCGGGGGCAAATACAGTACGAAACGGATATCCAGGATGGGTTTCCGCATCCACATTTGCAAACGCATTAGGATTCCAAGGATGTCAAATAGCTTCAAGTTATGCTGCTTGTGCCTCTGGAGCTACCGCATTATCCATCGCTCGATCTCAAATTCTCTCAGGTATATGCGACGTGGCATTAGTGATTGGCGCAGACCAAGTAGCAAAAGGAATGTTCGCACCAGTTCCGGGAGATCGCCCCAATGATGTTGATTGGTTGCGGTTCAGATTAATGGGTTTATCAAATCCGGCATACTTCGGAATGTTCGCAAGAAGAAGAATGGCTCTTTATGGGGACACTGAAGATGATTTTGCTACTGTTAAAGTAAAGAACTCAGAACATGGATCGAGTAACCCAAATGCTCGATATGCAAAAGTATTCTCTATCGACGATGTAAATGCATCACCTGTCGTAGCTGACCCACTTCGCTTGCTGGAGATCTGTTCCACAAGTGATGGGGGTGCTGCACTGGTGGTTTCGAGCCTTGACTATGCAAGGAAAAAGGGCATCAAAGATCCAGTAAGAATTGCTGGTATCTCTACAGTCAGCCCAACGTATCCAAATGCAATTATAGACATGCCTTACTTCGCATCTGACTCCTGGCACTCTGTTGGAGATCAGCACCATACATTTAAGAACCAGATAGCACAGCACGCTTACAAAGAAGCAGGCATAACTTCGACAGATCTAGATTTTGCAGAAGTGTATGACTTGAGTTCAGCGTACGAGCTTGATTGGTATGAGCATATAGGGCTCTGTGAGAAAGGTGATGCGAGAAATCTGTTGCATAACGGAGATACCAGGCTTGGAGGAAAAGTGCCTGTAAATCCGTCCGGCGGTCTAGGCGCATTCGGGGAAGCTATACCTGCGCAAGCTATAGCTCAGGTCTGCGAATTAACTTGGCAACTAAGAGGACAGGCAACAGGTAGGCAAGTAGACAACCCACAGATTGGCATGTCAATCAATTATGGAATGTTCGGGCACGGTAGTTCGGTTATAGCAAGGGTATAAAATGGGAATTAATTACAGTTTAAATGATAACGGCGTGCTCGAAGTCGTAATAGACAACCCACCAGTCAACGCGTTGGGGATCGCCGACACTGAACAGTTGGCGAACATATTCGAGTCTGTTTCGGCGAATCTTGATATCAAAGTTGCGATCTTAACAGCTGTGGGGAAAGGATTTTGCGCAGGGGTAGACATCAAGGAAATCGAAAATTTGCCAGCAAACGAAGGAATTCTGCGAATAAATAAGGCTTGTTATAATGCCTTTGCGTCAGTGTATGAATGTGCTGTACCCGTTATCGTAGCCGTCAATGACTTTTGTCTAGGTAGCGGGATCGGCTTGGCAGGGGCGGCAGATATTGTTATAGCTGCAGAAGGCGTTCAATTTGGACTTCCTGAAGTTGATAATGGGGCATTAGGTGCCTTGACTCACTTAACACGTCTAGTTCCGCAACAAAGAGCGAGACAGATGCTCTATACCTGTGAAACTGCACCTGCAGAAGAACTCCAGAGATATGGAACCATATATGAGGTTGTAGCTCTTCGTGAATTATTAAATTCAGCTCGATTACTAGCGGAGAAAATAAGTAGGAAACCTTCAAAGACCATTCGCGCAGCTAAAGAATCAGCAAATGGCATCGAACTACTAAATATTCGAAATAGCTATAGATTCGAGCAGGGCTTTACTTATGAACTCAACCTTGCAGGAGAAGGCGAAAAAGCCAGGCAAGCATTTATTGAAGGAAAACGAGACACACAAAGCAAATAGTTCTACCACATCAATCTGACCCGACAAAGAAATCGGTGTATTCTTTGACTCATAGGAATCAGTAATCGGGGGATTATGCGAGTACACATAAAAGCGCTTTCAATACTATCCATTATTTTGCTTCTCTCTGGGGCATGCGGAGGCGGCAGCGATCGCGAGATATCAACAAATGATCAGACAAGTGAAAGTTCGAGTTCCGAAACACAAAGTGCTCAAGAATCTTCAACAGAAGAAGAGAAAGACAGTACATCAGTAGAGAATGAGCCCGCATCAAGCGAACCAACAAATACAAACGGAAATGAGGAAACTGCAACTGAAACAGAACCTGATTATGAAATGTTTGGTGACATTGTATGGCCCTGCAACCCAGGAACAGCAACAGGAGCAACAGATCAAGGTGTAACTGATACGAGTATCTTAATCGGTGGTGGAGATGACCGCGGCTACGCCGCCTCCTTGGGTTTGAACATAACGCAAACCGATACGTTGAAAGCTTTTGTAGAGAAATGTAATGAGCTAGGCGGAATCAATGGTAGGGAAGTTCTAGTTGAGTTATACGATGCCAAAATCTTTGAAGTCAGTACTGTCTGGCTCGATGCTTGCCCGAGAATGTTCATGATGGTGTCTGAAGGTTTTGCAGTCGATTCTCTTGGCGAAGAAACAAGAGTTCAATGCGAGCTAGCTCATATACCTACTTACACAGTCAGCGCAGCTGCTGCTCACGGACCGATGATGATCCAACCAGTACCGAACCCCTCAGACAGGAATCCATTGTCAATGGCTTCATATATTGCTGAAACGTACCCAGACGCAATAGGGAAATCTGCGACTATGTATGGAAATTTTGCTGCAACTATAGAGACAAAGGACAAAACCTTGTCATCGTATCCTCCGCTGGGTTTTGAATTTATAGCAAATCTCGAATACAACATTGTCGGTGAGGACGATTGGACTCCATTTGTTTTAGAATTAAAAAACGCTGGAGTTGAGCATATCTATTTCACCGGAACATGCCTGCCGAATTACCAAGCATTTCGAGCAGCTGCTTCAGTCAATGGGTTTGAAGCCATCTACACTACCGATGCGAATTTCTACGAAAATAGCTGTCGAGAAGCAAATGGTGATGGAGTAATGAATAATACCTATGTACGCATGGCTTTCATTCCATTTGAGGAACGTGAGTACGCTCCAGGAGTAAATGACTATCTAGAGATCATGGACGAAAAGGGTGGGGAAGTCGCACTGCTAGGGATGCAAGCTGCTTCAGCTTTCCTCCTTTGGGCAACAGCCGCAAAAGCTTGCGGATCAAATTTGACCAGATCATGTGTCCTTGAAGAGGCGGCAAAGATAGACGAATGGTCTGGTGGTGGCATGCACGTTGCGAGCGATCCTGGGGTTAATGAACCACCTCCATGCGGAATCGTAATTGAGTTAGTCGGAACTACATACGAACGTATATTCCCAACCGAACCTGGCACCTATGAATGTAACGAAAGCTGGAATGCTGGGTTTACGAACAGATGGACTGATGATGCCGAATTGGATGAGGACAGAGTTTCGCAAAAATTCACTGCTGAGTAGTTCACTAAAATGACAGAGCTTATAACCTTTACAGTTGTTGGCTTAGCGATAGGCTCTATCTACTCAATAGCTTCAGTGGGTTTGGTAGTCACGTATACTACTTCCGGTATCTTTAACTTTGCTCACGGGGCGATCGGCATGTTCGCAGCCTTCATTTATTGGCAACTTCGTTGGGATTCTGGTTGGGGTGGGGAATGGCCAGCACCAATAGCCCTAGCATTTGTTCTCCTAATCGTCTCCCCAGCACTCGGAATTCTTTTGCAAGCAATTGTTATGAAAGGACTAGAGGGAACGTCTGAAACTACAAAACTTGTTATTCCAATCGCAGTTATGTTGGCTTTCATTGGGATAACAAACTGGATTTGGCAAGATTTCGAATCACGAATTCCTGAACCATTTTTCGGGCGTGACTCGAAATGGGAACTTGGAGATGCGTTCATAACGACTCACCAAACTATTGTTGTCATAGTCGCCATAGTGCTCGCAATACTTCTTAAAGTTCTGTTAACGAATAGCCGTATTGGAATCACTATGCGAGCCGTTGTCGATAACCAAGAGCTTGTTCGGCTCAATGGCAGCAATCCTAACTATTCAGCTCTTCTAAGTTGGGTAATGGGATCTGTATTAGCAGGGCTAGCTGGAATATTGATATCGCCACTTCTAGGGAGTCTCAATGTGCTCGCTTTAACATTGTTGGTTGTAAACGCATATGCGGCAGCAATATTTGGACGCCTCAAAAATCTTCCACTGACATTCCTTGGAGGTATAGCAATCGGGTTAGCAGTATCATATTGGAACTGGGTTTCAGGGACTGGCAGGAAATGGCCTTGGTTATCTGAGCTTAGAGCAACAATTCCGGTATTGATATTATTTGCTATTCTCATTGTCTTGCCTCAGGAACGCCTTCGAGGGGCGGCAATAAAAAAACATCGCGAAGTNTTNACAACACCNNCNATGAANTCNTCANTTNTNTGGGGNATTGNTTTNGTNGNGNTNATTTCNGGATTGACTCCCATGCTTGAAAGTAAATGGGAATTTAGTCTTTCNAAAGGACTTGGTTTCAGCATCATCGCATTATCTATGGTTCTCTTAACCGGATATGCGGGAGAAATTAATCTTGCACCACTTGCTTTCGCTGGTATTGGAGCTCTTTCAGCGTATCAATTTGATGTAGGTTCTACAGTTGAAACTGGTGCGGGGTTCGCAACGTTAAGCACACTTTTAGCATTACTCTTTTCCTTCTTGGTGTTGTCCGCATTTGGAATGAATCGAAAGAAACTATGGGTGTTGTCTGTTTCTATCGCGCTGGCAACCATGCTTATGGTTACTGTATTTGATGGAACAACCGGAACAGGAATCGCAAGNCGCGAGAGTATGTCGTTAAGTGGGTTACTCGTTGCAACCCTAATATCGGGAATTGCAGGGGCTCTAGTAGCCTTACCTGCGTTAAGACTCCGAGGTCTGTATCTCGGATTAGCCACTTTTGCTTTCGCAATCTTCGTTGACAAAATGGTCTATAAGCAGAGGCAAACATTAAGTTTAGATATTCCATTTTTTGGGGATGGAGAGGACATCACTTTTAATATTTTCAATAACGGAGCTTTGAATATTCCAAGACCAGAATTCCTGAGCATTAATTTTAAAAATAATCAATCAGCGATGCTCATACTTCTCTCAATATGTTTCACTCTTATCTCGCTTTTGCTTATTCGCTTGAAAAGGAGCTCCTATGGGCGTCAATTATCGGCAATGAAAGATAGTCCTGCTGCTAGTGCCACTTTGGGACTAAATATGCTNCGCCTCAAGTTATCAGTTTTTACATTAGCTGCTGCAATAGCTGGTCTCGGGGGTGCTTTACATGCTTCAAATCTGCGAGCTATTCAAGAAGACGCGCCTTTCACTGTATTCGAAGGTTTGGGCCTTTTCATGTTGACAGTCGTCGGCGGTATTGGCTATATCAGTGGGGCACTTATTGGGGGNATACTTTATGGAACAGCATTTCTAGTGATGGGGGACTTTTGGGCAAAACTTGCAGGTGACTGGAATAGTTTCGATTGGCTCTTTACATTCGCCCACGACTTCTTCTTATTTCTTGGACCCGCCGTAGCTGGAATAGGTCTTGGTAGAAATCCAACAGGAATCGCAGCACAAATATTTGATGGATTTAGAGTCCTGGGGGAACGAAAATCCCGACNGATTCTAATAGNTACGANCACGTTAATTGGGTTGGTATGGATTCTTAGAATCACAGAGATCATAGACGGCTGGAGTTTTCTGCTGGTTTCAATGCCGATCTTACTTATATCTACTCTTATTGCCGACATGAAATCAAATGAAGACCAAAGGGAGTCACCTAACTGGGAACTGCTAGGAATCGACTCCGAAATATCTGACAAGGAAGAAGCCTTTCTTAATCAAATGATCGGTTTAGGAAACACTAATGATCAACAAGTAACAGAAGTTGGCAGAGATGACTGAACTTAAACTTACTGGTGTTACTGTCCGCTTTGGAGGCCACACAGCGTTGAACGACGTTCATTTAACAGTCCGATCGAACAGCATCACAGGCCTAATAGGCCCTAACGGTGCAGGAAAGACGACATTATTTAATGTGATAAGCGGTCTGCTCAAACCAAACGAAGGATCTATTCAATTCAATGATGTAGTAATGACTGGCCTCTCTCCGTATCGTAGAGCGAAATTGGGACTAGGAAGAACCTTTCAACGGCTAGAACTGTTCCCAAGTTTGACTGTGAAAGAAAATATACAGGTGGCCGCAGAAATAAGAGGGGAGTGGTCAGGAGCCTCAAATGTTGCTACAAGTATAGAAAGCAGTGTTCAACAAGTTATGCAGTTAACAGGGCTGAATAGTTTGGCCACGAGAAGTGTCGCTGAAATTCCCACTGGTAAAGCCAGACTCGTCGAATTGGCAAGAACAATAGTTCAAAATCCCTCTATGCTTCTTCTTGATGAACCTGCTTCGGGACAAAACGAAAACGAAACAGAGGAATTCGCAGAAATACTTAAAACTTTGAATGGTGAAGGGATTACTATTTTGTTAGTAGAGCATGACATGTCGCTAGTGATGGACATCTGCGACAAAGTATTCGTTTTAGATTTTGGGACTCTAATTGCAGATGGTTCTACCGAACAAATACAGAATAACCCAACTGTAATTGATGCCTATCTNGGAGGCAGTAATGGATAAGCCATTATTGGAGCTTGAGAATATTTCAACGGGGTATGGGGTTATTCCTGTACTGCATGAAATCAATTTATCTGTGTACACCGGCGACATCTACGCACTTTTAGGACCCAATGGTGGAGGCAANTCAACAATACTAAAAGTATGTTCGAGGCAAATTGACCCTTGGTCAGGTTCAGTCAAAGTTGCCGGAAGAACAATGGAGGGCGTATCACCAGAAGAACTAGCGAAAGTTGGTGTGTGCACGATTCCTGAAGGCAAGGGGATTTTTCCAAACCTCACTGTTAATGAAAATTTAACTATGATGACGCATGCTGGTGAAAGCTTAGATGCAATACAAGAAGCAACATTTGGACGATTCCCCCAATTAGGTAATAAACGAAAACAGCTCGCCGGAACTCTGTCTGGTGGCGAGCAGCAAATGTTATCTATGGCAAGGGCTCTCAGTACGAATCCAAAGCTGTTGCTACTCGATGAATTATCTATGGGATTAGCCCCGATTATTGTGAAAGATCTTTACGGAATAGTTTCACAGTTGGCCGAAGAGGGGATTGGGGTACTTGTCGTAGAGCAATTTGCAAGAACGGTACTCGGAGTTGCAACAAGGGCGGGAATTCTTGTAAATGGAAAAATAATATCAGAGGGATCTCCAAATGAACTTGAGGATCAACTCTCGGATGCGTATCTTGGCACAAAGGGTAATGTTTAAATCAGGGGGAAGTACTAGTGGATGAAGAATTTGAAAATGCAATCCAAGAAATAAGAGCCAAGACTGGATCTAACGAACGCGACAGGATTTACGAAATGCTTGGGTTATTGGTTCTGTTCGGAGGGGCAGCATTAACCCTCATTTCTTACTTTGTAGCTGGATCGCAGAATAGCGGAAACGTTGATATAGATAATCTTGAGCATAACGAACACATGATTCTTGCAATCTTTGGTGTAGTGCTTTCAATCGTGGGTGGGTTTATCTACCTACGATTTAGTATTGGCCGGTACCTGAGATTCTGGTTACTTCGACAGATACATGAAAACAGTAAATCTTCAATTGAGTAAAATTTAAAGGAACTGTATGCAGGCATTGGTCACAGGTGGGGCGCAGGGTATTGGGTATCAGGTCGTGGACTCTCTTATTAANGAAGGTTATTCAGTTACTNTTTTTGATCTGAATTCAGAAATTTTGAAAACGGCTAAAANGACTCTAGGTTGCCGAGTATTTGAAGTCGANGTATCTGTTGAGTTGGAAGTTAAAGAAGCTATCTCAGAACTCGATGAACTTGATGTACTCGTCAATAATGCTGGANTATGGAAACCAGAACTATTAGATGTATTAGACGTCGAAACTCAAAANAGTGTCTGGGAAACTAATGTCATTGGGACGCTTAATTGCACTAAGCACGCACTGCGAAAACTAAAGAACTCTACTGCAAGTTCTGTTATTAATCTTACATCCGCAGCTTCGAGGACGAATTCTCCCGGTCTTGGCATGTATGCGGCCTCTAAGGCAGCTATTGAAGCATTAACTCGACAATGGTCCCTAGAATTGGCGCCGATCAGAGTTAATGCTGTGGGGCCTGGGATGATAATCACTGAGGGAACAGCTCCGAATTATGAAGGCAAGGCATTAGAGATTAGAGCGAATGCTGTTCCTCTAAAAAGAATTGGAAATACCAAAGACATAGCGCAGGCAGTGAGCTTTCTTGCTTCACCTGATTCCAGCTATATAACTGGTCAAGTAATTTTCGTAGATGGTGGNATCACAGCAGGAGCACCAGGCCATAACTANATTACTGCAAAGTATCCCCATGATATGGCAGCGATAAGGCCAAAGAACAGTGTTGTTTTCAGTCCGCTTTTNAAAACGCCATAGAGAAAGCCAACTACACCAATTACTCCGCAAATCACTAAAATCAGAGTTAATACTGGGTTAGCATTGGCGGCCTCTATTAAGGATTTTGGAATTGAATCTGATACCTGATCAGGTAAAGAGTCAACGACGTCTTTAGGCAAAATNTTTAGAGTTCCATTCTTAATAGCTCCACGAATATCNGTAGGAAGTCTTTCAAGAATCTCGTCATCTAAATCACTTAGGCTCATTAGCAGGTAACGCATGGGACGATTGTTGCCGATAATGGCATCAAAGTGGTGAATTTACCAACTAAATAACATGTGGACGAATAAGGGCTTCGGATCCACCATCTACATACAGAACTTGGCCATGAACAAACGATGATTTCTCATTCAGGAAAAAAGCTACAACATCGGCTACTTGTGANGCACTAGCTGATTTAGCGATTCCTGTTGGTAGGGCTTCAATTCCAGGGGCTATGTCTTCATGAGAAAGAAGTCCATCCAACATGTCTGTTTGCATGCGCCCCGGAGCTANACAATTNAATCTAACGCCTTCATTTCCCCACAATTTCGCATTCGCACGAACGTATTGAGCTACAGCGACTTTGCATGAACTATAAGCAATGATCCCAGCTTCGATAATTCCGGATTGAAGAATAGTCCTTAGGGTAGCTTTCGCATCGGATATTCGCCCTTCAAGTAGGCAATCAATTAAGTCTTTGTCACCTCCTACAGCAGCACCAATAGACGAAATAGCGACAGCAGACCCGCTCTTGTTTGAAGAGAGAGGGTGAAGAAAAGAGTCTAAAACTTCTTTAACTCCAAGCCAGTTAACTTCGAGAATCTCAAATGGGTCGTGATGAATAGGACTAAGCCCTGCATTGGCAACAACTCCCTTAGGCTTCGGGCAAATATCTAATGCTTTTTCAATAGCTATTTGACGGCCGTTTGAAGTGGACAAATCAGCAATAATGTCAGAATCTGCATTCTTATCAATTCCTATAACATTGGTTCCCTTTAAAGATAGAGTGTGCGATAAGGCTTTGCCCAAACCTGCCGCAGAGCCTGTAATGATCACAGCATCTTGCATATTCAGATACTACCCCCAAAATAAGAGATTTTTCGACAGGATAAAAATTGCAATCATCAGGAAAAATAAAGACCTTCAACCAGCTTATGGCTCTGGAGAAACTTGATATTGCTACTTTCGTGGGTCACAGTCCCGAATATAACTGGGGAAGGGTGTATGGAGGTCAAGTCGTCGCGCAAGGACTTGCTGCAGCAAGAATGACTGTAAGTGAAGAACTAAATGTTCACTCTATTCATGCCTACTTCATTCGTGGAGGCGACTCTAGTAAAGAAATAACATATGAAGTCGACCTGCTACGGGATGGCAAATCATTCGCGACACGAAGGGTTATTGCGTATCAACAGGGTGAAGCTATATTGAATTTTTCAGCTTCTTTTCAGCTGAACGAAGAAGGTCCCAGCATCGACCACTCGCTTAATATGTCTGAAATCCCTCGCCCTGAAGACCTTGAAAGTGATAACTGGTCTGAGATCATGGAGAGGAGAGTAATTCCATCATCTCAAATTCCTAACGGACACGGGGTATGGTTAAAAATCAATGGAGATCCATCTCCTTCTGCAACCAATGAAGAGGGAATAGTTTTCGCAAGTGATGATGTTCCATTTGATGCGGCTGTCAGATTGCACCCACTATATGAAGGAATCTGGGACGGAAATGGAGATCCGCCATTTTTTGGCGCAAGTCTAGACCACGCCGTCTGGTTTCACCGATCGTCCCCTCCCCACGAGTGGCATTTACATCTTCACGAGGGAATAAATCATATAAATAACAGGGGACTGGCATCTGGAAAGATATACAGTCAGAGTGGTTCTCATATTGCGACTGTCGTGCAAGAGATACTTCAGCGACGGTCCCGTTGAGAGTCATTTAAAAGGCATGACAATAGAAGAGTTATTCCTCCGGCAATTGGCATAATCAGAATCGCAGCGCGATGAGCAAAGAAAGCACCCGATTCTGAAAAGCCGCTAATAACAGCTAAGACGATAGCTATTCCTAATGCTCCACCAATTCTTTGAATGGTGTGAATGACTGACGTGCCACTCCCTAGATAATTAGCTTCTATCGTATTAGCCCCTATAGATGTTAGGGTCGGCCAGACTGAAGCCATGCCGACTCCAGATCCTATCAAAGCCGGTATTGTGACGAACAGTCGGGGATCTTGATCAACATAGATCCACATAAGCAAAAATAGAATTGAATATATCGTGATCCCTGGAATAACAACAATCCTGTACCCTTTCATATCTGCAATCTTGCCGAACCAAATTGAAAAGAGGCTCATCGACGCTGGCATTAAGGTCAATAGTAAGCCTGCTTTTACAATACTGAATTCCCAGATCTCTACCATGAACAAAAGAATTGCTAGCCAATGAGCATAAAAAGCAATTCCAGCAAACAGCGACATTCCGCATGCTAAAGAGAAGTTTCGGTGAAGAAAAAGTTGCGTTTGTAGCGGTGAGGTACTTAAAGTCAAACTTCTCTTTATAAGCACGGATAATAGAAATATCGATGCCAAAAATAGAATTAGAGTTTTTGATGAAGCAAATCCCCAATCGTCTAACTTTACGATAGGGAGAATTAAACAACTCAATCCAATAATTGTTAATGCCGATCCAATTTTATCGATCTTAAATGGCTTACTAACTTGATCTGGCTCGTAATTTGTTGACAGACAGTAGAGCACAAGGAGACCTATCGGGACCTGTAGCCCAAATAAAGCGCGCCAAGAAAATGTTGAGATAAGTTGCGTCACTATTAGAGGAGCTGTAAATCCAGCAACAGCTGTATAGAATCCCCATCGCCCTATTGACTCAGATTCCTTTCCACGTTCTCCATACTTTATAACCAACGCAACTGCAGCGGGGCCCATCAATGCTTGGCTTGATGCGGCTAAGCCCCTAGCAGCAACTAAAAGCCAGATCGATGGAGCTAAAGTTGAGAGAATCATTCCGACTATAAATAGCTTTATGCCAAGTTTGTATAACTTATACGGTCCAGAACTATCTGCGAGTCGACCGGCTTGCAGAAGTAGTGCTGCGCCAACAACATTGGAAGCATTGAGAACCCACGAAGCAGTAGCCGCATCGCCGCCAGCAAAATTGTCACGAATATCAGGAAATATAAAGAAAGAAGCAGACGCATCCCAACCACCTATAAAACCTGCCAGCAAGGCCGCAAGACGAATATTTCCCTTCAAGGTAATCTTATGGATGATGAGAAGACCCTTCGGATTCTATGGCAATTCGTTGATTACAACTGTGCCAGCAGAACCATCGACGGTAATGATCGAACCATTCGGGATCTTCATGCTGGCATCAGCAACTGAAGCAACGCATGGAATGCCAAGTTCGCGACTTACGATACTAGCGTGGCTAGCTATGGCTCCAACATTTACAACAACTGCGCCAGCGACAAGGAATAATGGTGTCCATGCTGGATCCGTGTTCTGAGTGACTAGGATATCCCCAGGCTCTAAAGAAACTGAATCATTCGGATCAAGAATGACTTTTGCGGTTCCTTGGATTATTCCGGGGGAGCAAGCAACTCCTGTTAGCTCATCACCTACGTTGACAGTACTTATTTCCCGTTTGGACTTTCTTGCCCAATCTGATAGGGGAGCGCAAGTTGTGTTGACGATAAAAGGCGGTATTAAGTCAAACAGCTCTTGGTAATCTTTTTCTCGAGATGAGAGTTGATCAGAGAATGAAGAAGGATCAGAGATAAACTCGTCTAATTCGCTTTCGAGAAGCATAAAGATCAAATCAGGATTACTAATATGTCCATCTGCCGTTAATCTTGAGCCAATTTCACGGAAACACAATCTGATTTCTTGTATGGGTTTAACTATCGTGCTTTTTTGTCGCTCGCGAGCTGCTAACCAGACCTCACCGGCCTGCATTCCAGCAGCAAACATCCCAGATGCTTCTTCGTTTTCCTTGAATATGGCAGTAAATTCTGCCCGGAGGTCCTCACGAATTTGTGAGTTCCTCTGAATTGCTACTTCAGGGTCAGCTGAGTCATCTTGCTGGCGCATAGCGTTTAGCATTGAAAGTGCTAACTCCGGATTTGTTTCATAAGTGTGTGCTCCAATATCCCATTCGTTTGGGCCTCTCGATCCATGGTTATAAAGGAAAGTTTGGAACGCTTCATTAAATTCAGGAGGACATCGATCAAGAAGCCCATCCGATGTACCCATATCAAACGCACTCGAGATTTCTGAAGAGGATCGCACCATCCTTGATAATTTCCACAGCTCACGTCCTATATCTGCTGAGTCTACGTCGCCTATACCAGATAAAAGTTTTACGACGTCATCAGATCTACCTATTTCCGCTAATAGTGCACCCAGAATACCTGGACCATTAGAAGCGCCAAGTGAAGCCCATACATGTTGTTCAAACATTGAAATTAAATGGNGTTGTAAAGATCGGGCCCTTGATAGTAATTCTGCAATGGTTAATTGGCTTAAGTCTGGTCTGGAAGCGCGNATTTCATTGCCGATTTTCTTATGNTCTTCGATAGGTGGATGCTCGGTGGCTGATAGTAAGTAGGCTCCAGTTTCAGCCAAAATCTCACTATGNCGCTCACTTTCGTGCCAATCTTCCGCAATATAAGGNGGNACATCAGGATGCGCATCAAAATACGCATCATCTATAGCCTCAGGAGTTACCCCAGGCATTCTCACACCCATCATTCTTGCNGACGTTAGGCAGTTATAGAAATAGCCTCCGAATAAGCCGAAAGTTTCGGGTGGATCTCCGTACTCATCCGAGTCGAAAACTCCATATGAAACGAAACCATCTCTACATCCTAAAACAATTCCAGATTCCCAACCAAAAGTCCATCCTAAGGGTGTTACNGGGTCGGCAAGTACTTCGCCAGCATTAGCTCGCGTGTAGTGTGGAAATCTTTCCGTCGGTATTCGATCTGTAATCCATCTATCTTCAAGCATAATTACCCCCTGTATTGCAGAAACAGCTTTATCTTAAACCAGTTCAAAGGATGCGGAAAGTTCTACACGGTATTTGATTAGAGCTAAGAAGTANTGGATTCGCATNANTATTACTTTACATAACGTGTATTTCCGGCGCTTTGATTTANCCTGTGCCTTTATCCTCTATGGGTCACCAACCACCTTTTAAGCGTAAAGCGCTATTATCTGCGCCACTGAGTTGACGACTACTATTGATAAAGCCATAAGTCGAAACATGATGAACGGGGCTTTCTTAAAGTTCTTGCCCATNTCAGAATTCGATAGGTCTTCGTCCATTGATGAAGTACTGGCTCCAATATCAGCTATAGCNCCGTCAAACCAGACGATTGCATTTACGCCGAATGAAACAATCGCAGCTGCAATTGCAAATTGCATTTCGCCACCAAAGCCAGATGCATCNCTAATCAGAAATAGTGTAGCGATTGTTGCCGCAGTGTAAACGAGCAACATCATTCTCAAATCGTTTGCTCGGTTACTTACCCANGCGTGTAATAGTTTAGGTTTCATGATTCTCCTATTTAGAGTTGATATCTAATATGAATACCACAAATTAACAGATCTGAATGCTTTTTCATCTTAAAGATCTTGAAAGGGTGACTGTAAGGNCTTCAAGTAATCTTTTTGATGTGACTTCCCTACATATAAATGAGAATATATGGTGTGCGACTTTCAGTCCTAGATCAAACACCTGTACCTGAAGGTCTATCCCCTGCTCAAGCATTACGGAACTCTGTGGATTTGGCTTCCTTTGTTGATGAGCTTGGGTATCACCGATACTGGGTTGCTGAGCATCATGGCATGCATGGCTTAGCTGGTTCAAGCCCTGAGATTCTAATTGGGCATATAGCAGAAAATACCCATCAGATAAGGGTCGGATCAGGTGGCGTAATGTTGAGTCACTACTCCCCTCTTAAAGTTGCTGAAAACTTTCAAGTATTGCAGGCACTTCACCCAAATCGAATAGACATGGGACTTGGACGAGCTCCCGGTTCAGATGCCCGAACTGCTTATGCTCTTCAGAGCTTCGGNAATGCATCCGGATCTGATAGATATCTAGAGTCTGTTCTTGAAATTCGNACACTTTTACGAAGAGAACCTATTGAAACTGGCCCGCTTGCCGGTGTTGAGGCTTTACCTTTGACAGAGACTATGCCTGAGCTTTGGTTACTAGCTTCAAGTGAAGGTTCTGCAAGTGTGGCTGCTCATTGTGGATTGCCTTTAAGTTGGGCCCATTTTATCAATGGCAATGGGGCTGAGACATGTAACCTTTACCGGAAGCATTTNCGCCCATCATTTGAACACAGCGATCCAGTAGTTTCAGTCGGTGTGAATGTTCTTTGTGCAGATTCTGAAGACGAAGCTGCATTGATGCTCGAGAGTCTTGAACGATGGCGTAAAGATGGGTTACGTGGCCCGATACCTAAAGCAGTTAATGAGGAAAGNCAAAGCTCACTAACCGTACTCTCCCCTAGCCGGCCTATGGTTGTCGGAACACCAGAGATAGTACATGAGCAACTCATGTCCGTGGCAAATGNCTACGAAGCAGAAGAATTATTAATTGTCACCATTTGTCATGACCACAACCAGCGAAAGAATTCCTACAGGTTAATTGCAGAGCAATTCAATCAATAGAGTTAAGCTAATAAAACTTCAATTGAATCTAGATCAACAGCTAAATGAATAGACTCCCCTACAGAAATATGACTGTCCACTGACACAGTAAGATTTTTTAAGTTGCCCACCCTGCAATTAACAAACTTCTTCCCTGCTGTATGAAAAGTTTTAGTGACAAGGGCCTCCAACCCATTATTCGATATTTCAATATGATCGGGACGCAACAAAAGTTGATATGTTTCTAATTCAGAACCGTCGTATTCTAAGGAACCCCATGGTGTTGAAAAACTCCATTTCCCATTGTGAAATTGTGCATCGGGTACGAATATCGTTCGTAATCCGAGCAGATCAGCAGACAGTACGTTCATAGGTAAATCAATAATCTCTGTAAAAGTTCCTTCATTTATAATCTGACCGCTCTCGATTATTAGTATTGAATCTGAAAAAAGAGACGCCTCATCTCCTTCATGTGTTACATGTATTGACGTAATTTTCTTCGCTCTGAGTATTTCAAAAACTTGATCAACCAAAGTTCGCCTGAGGGCTCTATCTAATGAATTAAACGGCTCATCCAAAAGAACCAGCTTTGGTTCCGGTGCTAAAACTCTTGCTAAAGCAACCCTCTGACTCTCTCCTCCAGATAGCGAATCAATCGATCGATTTCCGTACCCCTTAAGATCAACTAACTCAAGTAAATCATCTGTTCGGTCATTTGCTTCATCTTTTGGTACAGACAGCATTTCTAAACCGAATCTAATATTCTCATGCACGCTCATGTGTGGGAAAAGAGCGTTATTTTGAAACATTAGCCCTATGCCCCGCTTGTGAGCAGGCGTCTTTGAGATATCGACTGAGTTCCAAAATATCTGCCCGCAGGTCGGGGTCACGATTCCAGCTATTACTTTCAAAAGCGTGCTTTTGCCGCAACCGCTGGGCCCTAAAATGGCTAAACCATTGCCTTCTTGCAGACTGAAGCTGATCGATTGGAGCACACTTTCCCCGCCAAGTTCGGCCGATACTTCAGATATTTCTAATCCATTAAAAGTCATTAGTTGATAACGATCCTGACCTGTCAAGCAATGAAATTACAATCCAAGTTATCACAGCAAGAATTACGCTTAAAGCCATAGCTTGTCCGAAAGTAGACGAACCTGGCCGTCCTAATAGATTAAAGATTGTTGTAGGGATTGTTGGTCTTTGGGGCCGAACAAGAAATGATGTTGCTCCAAATTCACCAAGCGCTAGTGCAAATGAAAATGCTGATCCAGCCAGAACTGCTTTTGCGATTATTGGGTAATCAATTTTTTTCCAAATAAGAAGTGAAGAGGCACCTAAGGTTGATGCTGCATGCCTAATAGTCGGATCGATTTTCTTTATTGCGTTTGAGCTAATTCTTGCAACTATTCCGACACCAAGTAAACCTTGAGCGACTGGAACAATCCACCACTCTGATCGAAAATCGAAAAATCCACTGTTGAGTGAAATTAGAATTCCAAATCCAAGTAAGACACCTGATGCTCCCAAGGGAAGCAGCAGAAAAACTCCAGAAGATTGAGAAACAGACCTTGACTTATTTGTTAATAAGTACGCTGCAATTAAGCCCAGGACCGTAGCTATTATCATTGCCAGTGATCCCCACATCAATGAATTTAGAATAGCTTTCCTTATTCCAAATATGGCAAAGCGTTCATCTGAGCTTTCCCAAAGGAGCTGCTTGTAATAGACAAATGAGTGTCCGGTTGGTGTGCTGAGTGATCGCTCAAACAAGACAAGGAACGGAAAACCAAAGAAACCTAGGATAAATACATTGTTAGCTGATTTACGAAATTTTGAAACTGGGTGAGGGTATTGAACGTTTGATCGCAGATTAGTATTCGTGCTGTCAGTCGTCAGGAACTTGTTATTTATAGTAAGCATTGTGACCACCACTAGAAGTTGAACTATGCCCAATACTGCAGCAGTTTCAAATTCTGTCCGCTGTGTCGCATAGCGCCAAATCTCTGTTTCAATAGTCGCCTTTCCTAAACCTCCAAGAATTAGGATTACCCCGAATGAGGTAAATGTAAAAAGGAATGCTAGCGACCCTGAAGAGATCAATCCAGATTTCAGTTGAGGTAAAGTTATTTGAAAGAAGATTCTGACCTTGCTAGCGCCTAAAGTTTGGGCGGCTTGTTCTGACTCAAAATCAATCATGGGCCAAGTACTTGTTAATGTTCGAACGACTATTGATGTATTAAAAAAGATATGCGCCACGATTATTCCCAATGCAGTCCCCTGAAGATTTAATGGTGTCCCATCAAGTTTCAGCAGTTCGTTCACTGAAATGAATGCAGAGGCTACAACGACCGTTGGCATAACGAAAGGTATGAAAGTTAAGCCCTCGAAGAATCTTTTAAATCTGAATTCTGACTTAACAAATACACTGGATATACAGGTGCCTATCGCAAGAGACAATGCTGAGGAGACAGTTGCTTGCCATATAGTAAACCAGAGCGCTTTACGAACGGATACTGATGTAAACGCTTGCTCGAAAGAAGAGAAGCTGAATCCGAGAGAAAGTATTTTTCCTATTGGATAGAAGAAGAAAATTAGATAAAAAGCTAGTAATGACAGTATCCCTATTAAGTTTGCTCTATTTGACCTCGTAAATACACGAGAGTTCATACATTAACCATCAACGAAGTACCAGCTCTGTCCAACGCTCTGTCCAAATATTGCGATTAATTTCAATGAGGTCTGGTGAAATCGTAACTGCGTCCGGTATTTCCTCAAGAAATAGATTGAACGCTTCTGGCAGTTCAGCATTTTCATTCGCTGGAAGGACAAAATTCGTTTCGGGAATAAGCTCTTGAAAGTCAACAGATGTAAGGAAATCGACAAGTAGTGCAGATGCTGCAGGGCTATCAGTGCCTCTGAGTATGCCGGTGAACTCAACGGACCTAAAACAAGAATCAGCAATTATTGCTGTAGGTGGAGACTCAACAGCGGGGTCAGCAAAAATATATTCTGCAACAGGGCTTGTGGCGTAGCTCGTTACTATATTTCTTTCCTTACTGTAGAAATCTTCGTAATATGCCTCACTCCAGCCCGAACGAATTGCGAGATCATTAGCTCGAAGTTCTGTCCAGAAGTTCTCCCAATCATCACCGAAAACTGCAATTGAAGATAGCAAGAAACCCATTCCCGGAGCAGACGTTTCAGGGTTCTGAGTAACAAATTCCTTTGAAAATTTTGAATTAGTTAGATCTGATATCGTTGTTGGAGGCACCTCAAAAGAATCTTTCCAGTAATTCAGGCATATATCGCCGTAATCCACGGGAGTAACTCTTCCGACAGGGTCTAGTTTGAGAGGGTTTGAAAGTTCGTCCCAAGTGCTTGGTATATAGGGAAGGAATACATCGTTATTTAATGCTCGGCAGAGGAAAGTGTTATCTATCCCAAACATCACGTCCCCCACTGGATCACCGCTAGTTAGCACAGCTTGAGAAACCATAGTCCCAGTATCAGCCGTCGTGAGAATATTAACCGTTATACCTGTTTCATCTTTGAAACGCTCGAAGGCACCTTCCGGTGCAAGAAACGAATCGTACACAACTAAATCTATTGACTCACCACGAACTGAGTCCTTCGCTTCATCACTCAACTCGAATTCGCTTAGTCCAGAGTCATCAAGACAGCTCTGTATCTCTTGATTTCCGGAGAGTTCATCGCTGTCAGTTGAACAGTTTGCTAATAGAACCAAAACTAAAGATGCAATAACAGTAATCTTCAGTGAATTATAGAAAAATTTCATCATTTCCTCCGCTGGAATTACCCAGATCAGGTTCAAGGGTCTGCCTTCGCATTCTCAGCCTGTTACCAAGCTCCCCTACTATTATCAGTTCACTATACAGCATAAGGATATCTGGTGTCATGAGTGTGTCAGATGTCATCTAAACGGGTACCATTCGTTCCATGCCAAATCGGTTGGATATTGAAATAACAAGTCAGTCAACGGACTCCTCCTACACTTGGCGCTCTGCTGGAGCTAAGGAGCCTAAAGGAACCATAAAAGCCTCACTTCTTCCATCAGGTGTAGCTATTGGTGATGTTCTCAAGGTAGAAGCGGAATTCATGATAGATGGCATTGAAATAACTGCTGTTCTCCCACAAAAGACTAAGAAAGATGGGCCTGAACTTTTAGAACTATTTGGTACAGGGAAAGAAACCTCTGGTGTAACTACCTCATTAGTTAAAAAGAAAGGTAAACGAAAAGGCCGAAAAGATGTAAGGCGCGAGCCAAGAAATAATCGAACTACAGAAAGAAAACAGCCGCGAAACTCAAAATCAAAAACTGAAAGAAAAGGTCGCAAACCCTATCGAAGTCCTAGAGGAAAGCGACTCAAGCCTTCCAAAAAGTACCGTAATGAATACATTAAATCTCTCCCTGAATTACATAAGCCTTTAGCTATGGAACTTTCCGGAAGCACTATTCCAAATTTGCGGAAAGTTATTAAGAAGATGCAGCTACCAGATGGCTTTCCTGACGCCTTACTTGACTATGCCGAAGATTTAAATCAGCAACTAAAGATGGCTGAGTGGATGGATAAAGCTACAGCAGTTGAAAATAATATTGAAAGTATCGACTTGCAAGACTTCAGATCAGTTGTTGCCTCATCAGGTCGATGGGCTAAATCACCAGAATCAATTGCTGTTAAAGAGAGGCTCGAAGCTAAACTCAACGAACGCATTGACCAAGATCACAAGAAATGGCTCAACTCTATTGAGGAAGCACTTAAAGAAGAAAAGACAGTCAGAGCTCTTAATCTAAGCTCTCGCTCACCAAAAGCTGGTGCGCAACTTCCCGAAACTATAACGAATAGTCTTATAGACCAAGCAAATAAAGCTTTAAATGCAGAGGCTACCGCTTACCGATGGTCAATCGTTGCAGAAGCTGTTGCATTCTCTCCAGTACGCCAAAAGGTAGTTCCAGAGGGTTTACCATCAGATATCTCAGATGACCTTAACAAGAGCATCAATAAACACGGAGAACGCATACCCCAGATAGCAAGACTTTTTTCTGTGAGCTAGTTAAATTCTTTTGAAACTTCAATCAATCTAGCAGTTACTTTAAACCTCTCATAAAAATTCTTCATATGACGATCGCCAGGGAAAGTTCTACCGAGTATGCGTTTAGCTCCATTATCCTTAGCCCAATTAATTGCGGCTGTCATCAAATGCTCACCTACCCCGACTTCTCTAACATCGCTATGGACAAAGACTTCATCAACGCGGGCAGTAATCTCATTATCAATCGAGAATAGATGAATGAGCATGAATCCGACCGGTACGGTATCGAACTCGCCAATGAGGATAGTTTTATTATCACCATCTAAATAGTCATTGAAAATCGCAACAGGAGGACCAGATAAAGCCTCCAAGGAATGCCAAATGTCATAGCCCTTATATGTAGCAGCTTCTGAGCGAGACTGTGTGAAAAGGTTTTCAAATTCAGAAAGATCCGACTTGGTTGCAAACCGCGCTGACTCAAATTCAGACATAAATATTTACTCGTCTGTGCATTAAATCTCTGCACCGCAATTTGGGCAAGCTCCCTCTTCGTCTATTGCTTTTTGAGGTACAAGAGTAAAGCAGCTCTCACATAGGACTTCATCTTCTTTGGCAGAGACTGGTTCCTCAGAATCGGAAGTTTCATTTGTGTTGGCTTGAGGATCCTTACTCTCGTCTTCGTCTTCATCATCGTCAGCTGCTATTCGTTCTTGAAGAATTGCAGAAAGATCAGCCTCCACTTCGTCATCATCATCTTCTTCCTCGGATTCTGCAACTTCTTCTAAGGAAGCATCTTCCTCAAATTCTTCATCGTCATCGTCATCGTCATCGTCAAACATTTCCCCATCTTCGACGTCCTCGATAGCATCATCTTCAGGGTCCACACCATCAAGATCAACTTCAGCATCTTCATATTCTTCTTCAACTTCAGATTTTTCTTCAGCCACCTTATTTCCTTATAAATAGCCTATTTAACGAGGACTATAGAGCTTATATCCTCATTAGGGGTGTTAATTTCAAGTTTTATTTGTTGATTGTCGTTTTTCTTGAGCTTTTCGTTCGCTTTGGAGTCGCTCAAGGTCAGTCTCATCTGTATGATCCACAAATTTCATCATCTCTGAAATGACTGTGTGACCAGCCTCTTCTGCGATTAATCTGTGCATTTCTTGTCCTACTTCCCTATAAGAAGGATGACCTTGGGGCGTTGTTCTAAGTTCGATCAAATGCATAGCTGACCTTGCATTTATATTCATATTAAAACGAATTTTGTATGCCAAATTTATGGCATACGAGGCCTGATCTGGGAAATCGTCGACGAGTAGGTCATAGAGTGCAGCAGAGCGCTCCATAGCCTCTTCGTAAACTGGCCCCATACCTGCTGCGTTTACAAGCGGCGAAGATATGTAGCCATGGTGTGGGCTAAGATTTTGCCAGTCCATCGAAAGCATTCGATGCCGTTGAAGATCTCTAAATGCACCGTAATCAACTAGTACATCGAATCTATAAAATGGGCGTTCAAGTGCGCGCCCCGGCTTATGCCTTCGGTTTCGCCTATCACCAACATAAGCCCTAGCAACCGCCATGCGGTCTTCGTGATTCATTCCAGCTACCCGTCTTTCAAGTTGGTCTTCAGACATTGTTGAATGCGGGTACATCATGGAAGCAATCATTTTTACTTCGCCTTCGGGGTCAAAGTCTACAAGCCGGACGGTAGGTGATGGGTCAACAATTGAGCCTTCAGGAAACAGAGCAGCTACAACGTCAGCAGTATCTTCTCGAGTCTCCTGTAAGTAATCGCTCCAAACTACTCCCCTATCCTCTCTATCCACTCTCTCTAGAAAGGATGGAATAACTTTTCGTAACTCACCCAGCATAAGGTCCGCATAGTATCTTGCCTCGGGCAAAGCATGAGATCGCATTCTAAGCAGCAACGCTTCGTAAGCCTGACCTGTTCCATAAATACCGACATTTGATAGAGAAGCCGCTGGCAAAAGTCCCCGAAGTGCATCGAACGCTTTCGCTTTTACCGCTTGTCTATAAACAAAATCACCATCATCGGGATGTTTAGGAAATTGTTCACGAACGAAATCCTGCATTTGCGGAACAAGGTGTGCATAAGTATCAAATATGCGATCCAAATCGCCGATGTACCTAGCCCCAAAACTGGATTCCATGATCTCTGGGTCCCGGTAGTATCTGTATCTTCCACCGAAACGCGAATCATAGGAAATGTAGCGCGTAGACTGTTCTAGGTAGCTCATCAATCGACCCCATTCGAGTACCTTTGTGAGGAGATTTGAAGCTTGTTCACAAGCTAAATGAACACCACCTAACTGCGCAACAGAATCATCACCATATTCGAAGAAAATCCTGTGATAGAGTTTCTCTGCATGTTCAAGACCTATGGTGGCGTCTATGGAAGCATCTCCTGAGATATCCAGATCCCCTAAGAATTCATCAAGGAAGAGACGCCGTAAGCTTTTCGCCGATCTACTGTAGCGAGCAAATAAAGCACCCTTAACTACCTCAGGCAAATTAACAAGAGCAAAAACAGGCTGGTCTAGATTAGTGAAATATCTGCGTAGAACGTCAGATTCCTCGGTTGTCCAATCTTCAGCTATGTATACACTCACGACATCTGAGATTAGGCTTTTTCTTGATCAAATATGTGGAGGGGGCGAAATTATTCTCAAAGCAGCACTACAGCGATTGCATGCGGTATCAACTCTATTGATAAATCTTTGGCGTACGCTACTGTTTTCCCGTCAACAACAATTCTTTGTTTCTTATTTAAATTTATTCGGTACTCGCTTTTCTTTGATGTCTTAATATCTGGGTGCGGAATATGGTCTCCACTCTTGAAACGTTTGTATGCTTTTTGAAACTCACGGAGTGTCATTGAAAATTCAATTATGTCAAGCAGGCCATCTGCTGGATGGCTCTTTGGAGAAATACGTTTTCCTGCAATTATCGGAGAATTCACGGCCCATAGAGCGAGCCATGGTTTCAACGGGTCCGCAACCTTACAGTAACTAGCAAATAGGTATTTTGATTGCTTCAGCTTAAGTACACCAAGATCAAGTTTCAAAGCAACAGAGGTATTCCCTGTGCCGTTACGTGAAATTTCCTTGCCCCCAAGGGATTTATACAAATCGCCGCCTCGAAGTCTGATCAGGCTTTCACCAGACTCATAGTACCTAACGATTTCGGTGTCGGTTTTAGCAACTTTTAATGAAGATCCGGTTTGGGTGGTGAATTGCCAACTATCCAGGTATTTAGCTGCAGAATTTTGCTCATTCATTAGATTTTACTTTTGATAGTTTTCTTATTCTTAACCAGCCATAAAGTATAGAGAACTCATATAACGCATACATAGGTACCGCTAAAGCAAGTAACGAAATTGGGTCCCCGCTAGGAGTAATAACAGCTACCACGATTACAATAATTACGACAGCATATCGCCATTGCCGTCTCAGTGTTTCGTACTGAAGCAGGCTTAAGCGTTGCAAAGTGATAAGAAAAACAGGTAACTGAAATCCAATACCGAACGCCAGCATCATTTTAATGATGAAAGTGATGTACGCTTTTGCTCTAAATTCGGTGACAAGATCTGTGCCACCAATTGTGACTAGGAAATCTAATGCTCGAGGAAGAGTTGCAAATGCTAAATAACATCCGAAAGCAAATAAAGACGCTCCGAAACCTACCATAATCACTCCGTGGCGTTTTTCATTGCGATGCAAACCTGGACTGACAAACCTCCAAAACTGCCATAAAAGTATAGGAAAGGAGAGAATTATCCCGGAATATGTAGCGATCATGAATCGAGTATTTAGCCCCTCTAAGGGTTCATCAATACGAAGCGTGCAATCTCGCTCTAAAGTGTCACAATAGGGTTGCAGAATAAAATCTAATATCAAGGGATAAAGAATCCATCCTGCTACTCCAGCAAACGTTATAGCTATAAGAGCGCGAATTATTCTTGTTCGNAGCTCGCTGAGATGCTCAAGAACCCTCATTCGGCCCTCTGGGTTACTGTTCTTCATCAAAACNTAACTCTTCATTNGTTTCCNCTGNAAGCGNAGCATCTTCCGGTGTACTGTCAAGTTCCTTTGNTTCTTCGTTTATAAGTGCTTTACCTCTTTCGCGTGCAGCTTCCTCAATGGGGTCGTCGAAGGAATTACGTATTTCATCTTGGAAACTTTGATTAAAACGGCGAATGCTGGATGATAACCTCCCCAATGTGTTGGCTATTTCAGGAAGTTTGGAGGGGCCAATGAAAATTACAATGACCAAAAGTATAATCAGAAGCTCGCCACCACCAATGTTGAACACATCTAAAGAGTACCCAAATGTGATTATTTCACAACAAATCTATAAAAGTTTCAAACTTCCTAATGGCCAGATCCTAATAAATGCCCGTCCGACAACATCGTTAGCATTTACTGGCCCAAAATATCTTGAGTCCCGAGATCCAGATCTATTATCTCCCATGACGAATAAGGAATCTTCAGGAACAAGGCAAGTGTTTGGTTGAGATTCAGGGCAAAGACCCTCGAATGCAAAGCCTTGGGTGCTTACGCCCTCAGCTAAGTACGGTTCAACNAGCAGTTTGCGTTCACNTTCGTTTCTCTCGGTGATGAATATTTCGCCGTCCGAAATCTCAATTAACTCCCCTTCTGTAGCTATAACTCGCTTTATAAGGTCGATTTTGTTCTCTGTTTCAACTTCAGTTTGTTTAAATACGACAAGATCCCCTCGACTAATATCACCAAATTCGTAACTCAATTTGTTAACTAATACCCTGTCTCCCACTTGCAAGGCTGGAGTCATAGATGAAGAGGGTATGTAATATGCCTGCATCAAAAATGTTTTGATTAAGAAGGCAACTAACAGTGCCCCAACGATTACCGCTAACCACTCGATTGCTTTCCTGACCGATTTTTTTGAAACTTCCTCGCTCGCTTCTTGAGAAGGCTCGATGACTTTGGAGCTNTCATCCTCATCAGGGTATGGGTAATGTTCAAACGTTCCTTCTTGCTCACTTGGCTTATACGNNTCNTNANTNTCNNCNTTNTGGTTGCTCTCNNTAGCAATTTTTTCGTCACTTCCAAACGAACTAGTTAAAGCTCGGTTGACAACATCTTCGATCCATTGAGATGGATTAGTTTCGGAATNCCTATCTTCTTTAGTCATTCGCGCCATATCTGCTCAGGACGCGTTTTGCTAAATCATGTCCCGCATCACTAGCCACACTGGGAGAAGCATTTACAATAACTGTCTCTANGTCTAGTTGAAGCAAAAGTCGACCTAACCAAATGTTCGAAGCTATTGACAAAGTTACTTCAAGCGCATCATTTGACTTTTCGGTGACAGAAATAGTTGGATANTTNGAGATAATCCAACTGTCTGATTTCTTTATCAATAAAGTGACCCATGCTTCATCAGAGAACTGGAAGTCAAGATCAACAGGCTTAGAAGAATATTCGACTTGAAGAGAATCTAAATGTTCCTGATCAATGTGATTTTCCGTAACTTCTGCACTGATGATCCTATCCATACGGAAAGTTCTTAAATCACGCGCTGTGTCACAATAAGCCACCAGATAAAGGTATCGGTCATTAATTCCAAACCCTAGTGGCTGAATAACTCTCTCACTTGAGTAATCATCATTAAACGAGTAGTAGTTAATGACCATTTTCATTCGATTAGCTAATGATTCATTTGTTATTTCGTAGACTTCGCTGTCTCTAATACCTGGATCTATGACAACCTGTTCATGATTCGCTCCAATACAATTTGCAATTTTCTCTAGAGCAGTAGCTAACGATGAGCGCTTTGAACTCTCATTTGTTAACTCAAGAAGCATTTTACCTTTAGCTAGTAAAGAGAAGGCTTCTGCGTAAGTCAGATTCAGTGGTCGCGAGAGATAGTTTGCCTGATTAATCCAAACTTCGCCGTCTTGAACATTAATTTCGATCAAATTGTCTGGGGTATGAGGGTGCGGGCCAACAAAGAATAAGACTTTTGTCAGGTCATTCAAAAGTGTTTCTCGGGGATATTGAAATCTAGCTACCAATTCATCAATAGTTGCGCCATTGTTCTCTATCAACCATGGAACCATNGANANCAAACGTTCAAGCCTTTCTGTAGCTTTAAGCATCNTTTTCTCCGTCATAGCNGATGAGTTGCTTCATGCGTTCAATTAGTTTCTCGCGAAGAAAACTAGGTTCGAGGATCTCTGCATGATCTAANAAAAGCAGAACTCTATTTAGAAACGATTCATAATTCTTAACGATAAATTCAGCAATTCCGCTACCATCATGATTAATTTGCACAGGTACNTCAAGGTTATTTTTGAACCATTCAATATGGGATTTATCTATTAAAACTTTAGCAATAACTTGTTCATCATCACCATAAGAAAAGTGGGAGAAGTCTGCACCTGTTAAGGAGTCAGGTAATGAGAACCCATTAGCGTCATCACCGATATCAATATCCTCAATTCTGTCAGTCCGGAAAGATTTTACTGTATCCGTTTCAATCTCCCTACCAGTTAAGTACCAATGTTCCCCCTTAAATTGAAGCAAATGCGATTCAATATGCCGCTGTTTTGAAGAATAGGAAAATGTGATTACCTTCTTCTGGGAAAGCGCCTCAAAAAGGATATTGAAAATATCTGGATCACCGATTGACGCTGAGGCACCGTACTCGACCTCTTGATTTGAGTAGCCACCTAATTTGCGAAGTGCTTCTTCTTCGGTAATGTCGGCTAAGAGATGAATGCTATTAGATGCATAATTAAGTTGTGATAATTCCTCGTCAGTTAGATCAAGTTCCGGAAGGTAATATTTNTTGTTATCAAGAAAATATGCATCAGCTGAATTTGCAGAAGATCCGACTGATATAACCTCTAAGGGAACTCCCATTTCCTTTAACGCTGCTTTGTCTCTACTAAATTGCTTNCGGAATGCAACAAGATTATCCGGGTACATGTTTACTTTATTTCTTAATTCATCAGCAGTNTTTGGTGTAGATGCGTTGAGCAATTCAGCGAGGAGTTTTAGAATTCTCTCTAGTTTTTCTGCTGCCATAATTTCACGCTAACTCTTATCTTCTTGTGTTAGAGGTTTTCAATAAGTTTTTCTACTCTTTCGTCACTTGATNAAAAGGGGTCTTTACACAAGACAGTCCTTTGCGCTTGATCATTTAGTTTCAAATGAACCCAGTCAACCGTATAGTCACGGTTTTTTTCTTTTGCTCGCTTTATGAAGTCCCCTCTTAATTTCGCTCTTGTAGTTTGTGGAGGGTTTGTTACTGCATGAACTATATCTTCATCGTTACAAACTCGTTCTAGTAGTCCGGATCTTTGCATTAAATAGAAGAGACCCCTCGACCTATCTACGTCGTGATACTGAAGATCAAGCAACGCAATCTTCGGATCAGACAAGTCGAGCGAATGCTTACGCCGATATCTGTCTAAAAGATGAAATTTTATGACCCAATCGCATTCTCTATGCAATTCAAGTGGATCCCTATTAAGTCCGTTTAGACAATGTTCCCACATCTGAAGTGTCTGTTTTTCNTCTGGGGATANTTCACGTCTTTCAGAAAATTTTATGGCTTTTTCTAGAAATTCTGATTGTATATCAAGGGCACTTAGTTCTCGTCCATTTGCCAAACGCACTTTTCTTTTACATGTAAAATCTTGACTTATTTCACGTATGGCTCTTATAGGGTTCTCCAATGTAAGATCCCCCATTACGACTGTTCGTTCCTCCAGCATACGTANAATCAGTGAAGCCGATCCAATTTTTAGAAAGGATGCGTATTCGCTCATNTTNGAGTCCCCCACTATTACGTGCAGTCGNTTGTACTTATCGGCGTCGGCATGAGGTTCATCTCTAGTATTGATTATCGGCCTACTTCTAGTAGTTGCACTTGATATTCCTTCCCATATATGTTCCGCTCTTTGACTTATGCAATATGTTGCACCTCTCGCAGTTTGTAGTACCTTCCCAGCTCCAGAATAGATTTGTCGGCTAACAAAAAATGGAATAAGAACTTGATCNTAATGAGATATATCTTCGCTTCGCGTAGTGCAATAGTTTTCATGTGACCCATAAGAATTCCCTGCCGAGTCAGTATTGTTCTTGAAGAGATAAAGACGGCCATCCACTCCTTCTTCTTGAAGTCGCGTTTCCGCATTTTGTAATAANTGTTCAAGGATTCGCTCGCCTGCCTTATCGTGTGTCACTACGTCGTACACCGAATCACATTCTGGTGTGGCATACTCCGGATGTGACCCGACATCTAAATATAATCGAGAACCATTTTCCAAGAAGACATTGCTGCTTCGACCCCAAGCAACAACTCTCCGAAACATATAGCGTGCTACTTCGTCTGGGCTTAAGCGTCGTTGTCCGTTTGGGGAAACACAAGTAACCCCGTATTCGCTTTCNATTCCAAAGATACGCCGTTCCATTTATTCTCTATCTATACGCTAGATGAAATTTTGAAGTTTTGTATAGCGGAATGCTAATTGATTAGTTCTTGTATTTCTGATGCAGGTATCCGTCTAAAAGCTCTTCGCCCATTCTCAATTGAAAGTTCTGCTACTTCCAAGTCATCGGGTTCAATATCACGCTCTCCAGCTGTCAAAGCGTCGATGGATAGGTTCAGCGCTCTCTTAAGAGGCATGTTAGTTTTGAACAGAGCCTGGAATCTTTCATGAATTGCCTCGCTTTCACCACCCAAGACAGCGAATGAGCTTTCATCTTTAACGGTGCCGTCGTAAAGGATATGAAACATTTGATTCCGAAGATTTTCGCCTTCAAAATCAACCTCTGCAACAAGTATCTCTACTTCCATAGGCTTCATCTCATGCGTGAAGATGTGCCCAAGCATCTGAGCATATTGATTTGCGAGACTTCTGGCATCAACGTCGTCGCGACTGAATGAATAGCCTTTCAAGTCGGCATGTCGCACNCCAGCAATCCTTAATTGATCGAATTCGTTGTATTTACCAACCCCTGCGAAAGCTATACGGTCATAAATTTCGCTNACTTTATGTAATGTATTTGAAGGATTCTCTGCGACGATCAATATACCTTTCTTAAAAGATACAGCAATTAACGCTCTCCCTCTTGCAATACCCTTCCGTGCATAATCAGCGCGGTCTTCCATCATTTGCTCAGGGCTTACGTAAAAGGGCATACTCATTTTTGTTCCCCATTCCGGGAGATGCGATTTTCAATAATTCTATTGAAAATAGAAGAGACGTCGTCATGGGGAAGTGCCGAATATCCCTTTTCAGTTATCAACGAGATAGTAGGGAAAACATCGCGTATGAGGTCTGGTCCACCTGTAGCAGAGTCTTCTTCTGATGCTTCAAAAATTGCATTAGCAGCGAGTTCAGTTGCGTCAGAAGCTGATAGTTCGGACGCGAAGCCTAATTTAATTACTGTCGTTGCGTGAAGACTTCCTGACCCTGTAGTCGCAAAANATTTCTCTTCATACCTTCCACCAGTTACGTCGTATTGGAATATCCGTCCGANTTTCTCTCGTAGATCAAATCCAGCGAATAACGGAATAACCACCATTCCTTGCATAGCAGCTGGGAGATTCTGGCGTATCATAGTGCTAAGTTGATTCGCTTTTCCTTCTAGCGAGAGGGATTTACCCTCTACTTTTTCGTAATGTTCCAATTGGAGTTGAAATAGTTTTACCATCTCAATAGCCGGACCTGCTGCCCCGGATATTGCTACTCCGGAGTAGGTGTCAGACTGGAATACTTTCTCCAGTGTTCTATGACTGATGTGATGCCCACTTGTGGCCCGACGATCGCCTGCGAGGACAACACCGTCTTTGAACCTGATCGCAACACAAGTTGTCCCATGCGCAAGGTTCTCAATTGGATGCTTTAGTGCAAGAGGCTCGATCCCGTATTCTTTTATCAAAGCCGCAAAATTCGGGCCAGGATCATTTTGAGTTGAGAATTTTGGTAAAGTCACTCTTTAATCGTACCTGCAACGAGGTCTGGCAACTACTGTCCGCCCTTTTGCACATATGATTTGACGAATTCCTCAGCATTAGTTTCCAATACTGAATCTATTTCATCTAAGAGGCCATCTAATTCGCTAGCAAGCTCAGAATTTGTTTGACCCTGATTAGACTCCTCGTGATCAAGCGAAGGATTTGAGTCTTCACTAGGTATTTGCTCTTTTGAATATTCTTGTTCTGCCATATTAGTTCCCAATACAAATATTAGCTGTTCTAGGAACTTTAGTCATTTATTAGTTAACTCTATTTCTGCTATTAGTTCGGCAGGGGAATTAACTCGATTCAGTAGTGTTCTAACTTTCTGTGACGATCCTTCGCTAGGGTCTGGAATTGGAATTCGTCTAAGGTGTTCTCCTTCGATTCGAAACACTAGTGAATCCCAATTCGCTGAAACTATTGACTCGGGCCACTTTTGTAAACATACTCCGCGAAAATATGCCCTCGTTTCTTCTGGAGGGTTCTCAATTCCTTCAATAATTTCACTCTCAGCAATCAGTTTCTTTAAGCCTATAATTTCAGATATTCTCTTATCCTGTCTTATGTCGTGGTATTGAAGGGCAAGTAACCGGACTTTCGGATCGAACATCGACAAGTTATGCCGCTCTGCATAACTCTCAATTAATAGTTTTTTAGCAATCCAATCTATTTCTGACCGAAGAGTTTCAGGATTTTTTTCTAAACCAGTTAATACTCTTTCCCATGTACTAATAATCTTCTCAGCAACGTATCCTCCAGTGAATTCTGCTCCGCCTTTATCAACATATGTTGAAGCGAATTTGAAAATTTCCCATTGTGCTTCTAGAGCTGTAATGTTTGATCTATCACCTAGTAGTAGCTGTTTTTTTAATGTTGTGTCATGCGATACTTCTCGCATGCTTCGAACTGGGTTATCAAAGATAATTCTTTTAGTCATATAGTTATCTTCGATCATCGCAAGCAGTATGGATGTCGATCCAACTTTTAAGAATGTCGCGGTTTCACTCATATTTGCGTCACCACATATGACGTGAAGGCGTCTATATTTTGTTGCGTCTGCGTGGGGCTCATCTCTCGTATTGATGATCGGGCGTTTCAAGGTTGTCTCCAACCCGACTTCTTCTTCAAAAAAGTCTGCACGCTGAGTTAATTGATATTGGATCGAGTTGGGGTCGATCCCAGTCGCTTCAACTCCAATTTTTCCGGATCCTGTAAATATTTGCCTGGTGATAAAGTGTGCTGTCGCGTGGCAAATAATTTCGCCGAATGGTGTGGTTCGATCTACTAAATAATTTTCGTGGCACCCGTATGAGTTTCCTTTTCCATCCGAGTTGTCTTTATAAACGATTATTTCCTCTTCCGGTGAAAGCATCTCATTAGCAAGAGTCATTGCTTTTTGAAGAATTTGCTCTCCGCTACGGTCGAACTTGACAGCTTGTAAAGCGTTGATACATTCGGGAGTTGAGATTTCTGGATGCGCATGGTCAACATAAAATCTTGCACCGTTTTCTAATACTGCGTTGACAAGATGAGTTTCAACAAGTGGAGGTAACGAACCTATTGGGGTGAAACCTCTGGCATCGTTGTCTGGCGTCTCATCATTAAAATCCCATTCGACTGAATAGGCCACACCATTTTTTTCAGATAATTCACCTTGTTTAGCGTAAGCGTTAACTAGTACTGACGAAGCATGTATCGGATTCTGTTCGTCAAGTTTTGGCTGGATTACCGCATACTCAGTTTCTATTCCGCATATTTTGGGGATAGCCATCTATAAATATTGACCGGAGATTGTTTGAGTACTTTCTGGGCTCATATCGGCGTTAAGCAGAGGCCTGATCATTGAGATTCGCTCACCTTTCTTTCCGGAAATCTTCGCCCAATCATCAGGGTTCGTTGTGTTAGGTAAATCTTCATGCTCGCTGAATTCCTCCCTTACGGAGCGCATCAAATCATCGAACACTAAGCCAGGTTGCTCTGTTTCGATAAAGCGTTTTATTGCATGTTTCTTGGCTCGGCGTACAATATTTTCAATCATCGCCCCTGATGCGAAATCTTTGAAATGCATAACTTGTTTGTCACCATTTTGATAGGTCACCTCTAAGAATTCATTACGTTGTTCTGTTGCGTACATCTCTTCAACAACCTTTTCAATCATTACACGTATCGCTTTATCGATATCTCCACCGCCTAAATCTTCGATGCAGCTTATGGAGATAGGAATATCTGGGGTCAGGTATCGTGAAAAGATTGCTATCGCTGAATCATGATTTGGTCTATCTATTCTTATCTTGATATCGAGCCTTCCCGGCCTAAGGATGGCAGGATCTATCAGATCCTCACGGTTGGAAGCTCCAATGACAATAACATTGTTCAGCTCTTCAACCCCATCGAGTTCTGCTAGTAGTTGAGGGACAATAGTTGATTCCATGTCTGAGCTTATTCCACTTCCCCGGATTCTGTAGAGTGATTCCATTTCATCGAAGAAAATAACTACGGGGTAACCGTCCTTTGACTTCTCTCGGGCTTCTTCAAAGATAACTCGAATCTGCCTTTCAGTTTCCCCTACGTACTTGTTTAGCAACTCAGGACCCTTAATGTTGAAGAAATAACTTTTAACACTTTTCCCTTTTTGTCTCATAGTAGCTTTTTCAGCTAGAGAGTTAGCTATTGCCTTCGCTATTAGAGTCTTTCCGCAACCTGGCGGACCGTATAGTAGAATTCCTCTAGGGGTAGGTAGTTTATACTCCGAAAAGAGCTCAGAGTGCAGAAAAGGTAGTTCCACTGCATCACGAATTAGTTCTATTTTTTCATCTAGCCCCCCTATGTTGTCATAAGTGATCTCTGGCACCTCGTATGTGAGGTGTTTCTGGCTTTCAGGGTTATTAATCAATTCAACGATCACGTTAGTTTTGTTTGCGACAAGCAAAGATGCACCAGGCTTTAAACCACTTTTTGGTATTCCGGCAGATAAGTTCATGATCATTTCTTGATCAGCTCTGCCCTTTACGAGTGCTCTATCACTTTCTGGAAGAACTTCAATAAGAGTAACGATCTCTCCTAGATTTTCGCCTTGACGATGTAATACTACATTTAACGATTCGTTTAATGCGACCTCATCACCTTGACCCAGTTTCGAGGCATCAATATCAGGATGAAGATTTACTCGTAGTTTTTTTCCAGTCGAATCAACATCAACGGTGCCGTCTTCATTAGCCTTTAGAAATGTGCCGTACCCTATCGGAGGTTGGCTTAGCTTTGACACCTCAACTTTGAGTGAAGCGATCTGATTTCGTGTTTCATTTAGGGCAACGATAAGTTTATCGTTCTCTTTAGCAGCTTTAGCTAGAAGAATTTTTGAGTCTCTTAATCGTTCTTCAAGTAATGCAATTCGTTTTGGCGCCAGAGAATTCGTCTCCGATAGTTTATTGTTGCGCTCTCGGAGTGATGCGATTTTTATTCGCAATTCTTCTATCTCGATTTGTGACTTTTCCAACTGTCGCTTTAGATCATTCACTGACATGATTCTATCGTAGAAGCCTTCCGCATTAATAGCCATGCCTATTTGTTATATTTGATTTTTTTATAATGTGACATACTTATCGCCAAAAAGTGTTTCAACATCCACGCATTTCTTATAACATTTGAGATAATAAGCTTGTGACTTAGTAGCGAAGGATATAAATGAAAGTTTGGATTGACCAAGATCTCTGCACAGGAGATGGACTTTGTGAAGAAATTGCTCCCGATGTTTTTACGCTCTTAGATGATGGTTTAGCGTATGTTCGTGAAGGTGAAACAATCTATTCTGATCCGGGTGGACCTGAAGGTTTAGCCGTGGTTCCTGACGGACAAGAAGAAGCTACGATTGAATCTGCTGAAGAGTGCCCTGGGGAATGCATCTACCTTGAGGTATAGCTGACGCTACTCATTTCCCAAATACCTTGTACTAGTTATGAAACCTGTGTGGGCTACCATCCTGTGATCTGGTCTGACTGCTCTTCCTTCGATATGCCATGATCGTAAAAGAATTTCTTGTGTCTCAGTCATCACAAATTTATCTCTGTCAAGCCTATCTGTAAGTTGAGAAACCTGAGTAATGCTCGGCGAATACGAGACAATTATTCCGCCTGGCCGTAGACAATTTTCAACATGATCGATAACACGCCAAGGTTCAGGAAGGTCTAGTACCATTCTGTCATAACCGGAACCAGTTATTTTCTCGTACGCGTCCCCGATCAGAACTGTATATCGATCCCTTTCTAGTTCCTCTGCGAAAAATGCTTCGACATTTTTACGGGCTCTTTGTGCAAAATCTTCCCTTAGTTCAATTCCAGTTACATTTGCTCCAGCTCGCAATAGAGCAATTGACAATGCACCTGAACCTACCCCGGATTCGAGCACATTATGACCCGGAGCTATATCAGCAGCAATTAAGATAGGCCCTATGTCTTTTGGGTAGATAATCTGCGCAGAACGTGGCATTTTAAGAATCACATCAGACATAGTCGGCCGAAGCACTAGATATTCAAGGCCACCGGAGGACTTAATCTTCACTCCATCATTTTTTCCAATTAGTTCATTATGGGACACAAAACCGGAATGAGAATGGAACTCTGAGTTGGTTTCTAAAGTCAGCAAGTATCTCCTGTCTTTATGATCAACAAGCAATACCAGTTCCCCTTCATGTAAGAGTTTATTTTCGTTATTCATTTTTGATGCATTTCCGTTTTAATCTTCATCAGTTGAGTTTCGAAAATATTTCTTCACATGCGGAAATAGTTGAATTTGGATAACAGGATTTCTCTGTTTCTTGCGTTTACGCTTTGCGTTACCTCGAACCAAGATTCCCAACATTGTCATCGCTGAAGGTGCAATCTTTTGCGCCACTGAAATACCACCCGATATTGACAATACTTCACTTTTGAGTTCTTTTATTTTTTCTTCAATATCTGCTGGCGTTATCTCTTTAGGGGAATAAGAAGTCATTGGCCCTTCCTTAAAGCTTTAAGAGAAATCCCAATCACAAACAACAAAGTTACGAATACTAATACATATGGGATGAAGGAAAGCGAGTCGTCAAATAGGGAGACTTCATTCTGCAATAGTCTGAGGATCCCTAAAGCACCCAAGCCGGCGCCTACCGATAAGAACAGCATCCCAAGTAAGCCTAAAGACAACCATTTTGTCAGTGCTTTTAATGGGTCACGGATTTCTTGCTTGGCATACTCAACAATAAGAGAACGCAATTCGCTAAACTTTTCAGAAATTATGTCCTGCTCAATTTTCATTATCTACTCGTATGTATTGACTATCAACTTTCATCTTGATGAAGTCTACTCACAGCTGCAAGCGTTTCACGTTCAGAAGTAATTTGTGCCAATAACAACTTGGAGCGGTTCTCGGAGCTTTCAGCCGAAAGTAGCTTATATTTATCTAACTGACCAAGTGGAGCGAGTGAGCATGCAGTAAAAAGATCTATCGCCTCAAGAGTTTCAATATTCATACTTTTTGCTGGAATAGCACCCATTTGAACAAGCAGTACATAACACCGCTCAAGTTCCTCAATGATTTCTCGCTTATTTGAGAAGTCCGTTCCTCCATCGTCTTCCAACTCTTCTATTTGAGCCATTGGATACGGGTCGTCTGGAAGCCACTTTGTTACTATTATCCTTTTAAGCCCTACGCATTGTATGGCTACCTGGTTTGGTCCTAGATCTTGTAATTTCGTCACTTGGCATAGCGTTCCGAAAGAAAAACGACTGTCCTGACCACCGACTTCGGTTCCTTTCTCTATTAAACATGTTCCCAAAAGAGGGTTCTCTTGATCTAACTCAGAAAGCATACGCAGGTATCTAGGCTCAAAAATCCTTAGCGGTAAAACACTTCCAGGGAAAAGAACGGTTCCTAAAGGAAACATAGCTAAGTCAATCATTTCACTCAATTACCGGCTTTGGCCCCATTTCTTCAAGAGTTTTCCCTCCTGTGAATTCGCTTAACACAGAAGCAAGTCCGTTTAAGAAGTCCTCATGAATGCTTTGAGCGCTTTCAGTATCGTCAAAGTTCGCGATATAGGTAATCTTCAGTTCAAGACCTTCGGGGGTGGTATAAGAACCTACCATCGCACCCCGATCTGCTTCGAAATACGAATGAGCAACAAGATTCATTTCAAACGGGGTTCCGATAAATCNATTACTAACGATTCCCTCCTCCCCTGCCAGTGGGAGTGCCGCATTTAAAGTTGTCCCGTATTTATCATCATGAAGAATACCTTGGAATAAATTACAAGTAACTTGATTGTCACGGCTTAAACCCGAACCATCTATTAGAAGTAGTTCAGTATTCGGAAGATTGTTGGCAGCGAGTATTTCTGGCAATGAGACTAAACCACTTCCGGTCGACCCCTGTCCAGTTCGCGAAAATCCGATTTCTTTAAGGATCATCTCAGCTGTAACGTCATCGTCATTTGTAAGCATCTGCTTTACTATTTGGTCTAACGTTGGTGATTTAATAGTGAGGAGCTCAACAAGAGTATTCCGNTCGACNTTATTAATTTCTTTCGCTCCTCTGAGTATGATGACGCCGCGCGCCTCGAGCAAATCATCAAAATTCGCTGCAAAAGTTTTCGCTGGATTTATGCTTGGAGTTAATGGTGAGGGGTTTTCGCCACGTTGTTGAGAGTAATTCTGCTTTAAGCCGTCAAAGCCGCCATCTAATAGCGATGCTGACAGTGAACCGATCGTGCTGGATTCCTTTAATTCTTGACTCCAACCTACAACTGTCCGTTCTTCGTCATACCGACTCTCATTGACAGACACTGCGCCCTGAATAAAAAGAACATTCATTCCAACAGTCAAGTCAGCCACTTCATCTGCACTCGTCCGGATCCTACTAAATGATTCTGGTAACAATTCCATATAAGCGTCTGTCCGGATAAGAGGGTCACCGCTTCCGAAAACATATAAATCGCTGCTTAGAAGGTTTCCATCTTCATCTGTTTCTCGGTCAGCAGAAATTACTGTTTCATATTGATAATTTGGCCCTAACTGCGCCAGAGCAGTGTACGCAGTGATAATTTTCTGTGTTCCGCCAGGGTTTAAAGGAAGTTTTCCCTGGAAACTAAAGAGCTCTTCGTCGTCAGTTGAAAGTTTGAAACAGCTTGAAACTGGAAGAAGATTGACTAGCTGGGAAAGNTTTTCTTGCAATTGCTGAGTCGCAAGAGGAGAAGTAAGTAGGTCTGGAGCACGCCGTAGCGAGAAAACGGGTGTCACTAAACGCTTTGTTTCAGTTACTTGCGCTTCGCTAACGTTAATCTCTTCATATCCGAAACGGTCTTTAAAATTCAACAATGCAATCAGGACAGCCAAAATGAGCAAAGGCAATGTAATTCTTTTAAGAAGTTGCAACACGGTCTGAGTCTAGTTCTAAATTCTGTTATCTGTTATCAACCCATATTTTCTCTGACAGAAAAGTTCGTCATAGCTTCTAAGGCCTTAACTGCGCTAAGAGGAGAATCAAAGCAGGCTTCACCTAAGTCTTTCAATGTCTTAGGGCCTCTATTATCTTGATCAGCAATTCCAAGTTCTGTCGATACGAATATCGGTTTTCTCAAATCGGTTGATGCTCTAACGATTGCTTCTGCATATCTCTGCTCTTGAGCATTATGAAAATTAGCCATCCTTTGCGTTTCAGCAGTTGCTACCGGACTCTCTAAATAACTTCTGGCGACATTACCTTGCACCCCTAGCCCCATAAAGATCATTGAATCGACAGCTGGATGTGCAAGTATCAAAGGAATAAGCGTTGGGATCGTGTCTCGGGTTTCCCCGCCAGCAAGATCTACTGGATTGCCTTTACTCCAGCGTGGTGGAAGGTATTCGTTAATTTGTTCTTCAAGGTCTTGTGGCAATTCCATCAGATTTAGATTTGATTGAGATATNGCGTCGGCNGTAAGTACTCCCCATCCACCTGCAGTTGTAACTACGATCACTTTTCTACCGCGAGGCAATGGCTTTGTTGCGAATGCTGCAGCGTATTCGAATGCTTCGTTAGGGTCAGTTGCTAAGATAGCGCCAGCTTGTTGCACAGCGGTATCGAAGATTTTCTGATCAGACGCCATTGAGCCNGTATGACTTGAGGCTGCTTTCGCACCGTCGGAAGTTGTCCCTCCTCTNACGATGATAACGGGCTTGTCAACAGAGATTTCACTTAAAGAATCAAAGAAATCTCTTCCGTTTGGCAAACCCTCTACATAGGCGACAACGACTTCTGTTTCTGAATCCTCTCCGAAGTATCGGATATAATCAGCCACACTAATTTGCGCTTGATTGCCAATAGAAATGGCTCGCGCTATGCCAATATTTCGAGCACGGGACAAATTTAACATGGTCGATAGTATGTTCCCGCTTTGACTCGCGATAGATATTTTTCCTTTGGGCGGATAGGGCGAAACAATTTGGGAGCATAATTTCGATGGTGTCGAAACAAAGCCTTGCCCATTTGGTCCAGCAATACATATGCCATGAGCATTAGCTGTATCGATTAATTCCTTCTCTANTTCCATACCTTNACTGCCAACTTCACGGAAACCGCCAGATACAACAAATCCAGCCTTCACTCCCTTGTCTGCTAGCTCGGGAAGAACAGCAATTGCTTGCTGTGGACCGAGACAAATCATTGCAANATCAATAGAGTCCTCTGGGATACTTTCAACAGAATCTAGAGTTTGGATCCCAAGAATCACAGGAGTTTTTGGATTTGTTGCGTAAACATTCCCTTTGAATCCAGCCGAAAGTATGTTGTGCAGGGCGACAAATCCAAATTTCCCTGGATGGGTGGAAGCACCTATAACGGCTATTCCTTTGGGGTTGAATAGAGTTTGTAAATTTAAATGCCGATTCATGATTTAATCACTAATGCATCAACAGCAATTGGTCGGCTGCCTTCGATAAGAATAGGATTTACATCAACAGCTTGAACTTCAGAGTCACTCAATCCACAAGCCGCAATTGCTTCTAGTATGTCCACAAGAGCTTCAATATCCACTTTAGGTTCTCCTCGGAATTCCTGCAGAAGAGCTTTAGAATGCAGTTCACTGACCATTAATTTCAATTCATCACGAGAACAGGGCAACAAACGAAACGNTACGTCTGTAATCGCTTCAGCGAAGACGCCCCCTAGCCCAAACATAATTGTTGACCCAAAGTCCTTGTCAACATGGTAACCAGCTATGAATTCCCGATTACCTGAGATATGTTCGCAAACGAGAAATTCAATAACCCGACTATTACTTTTCAGTAACTCCTCGAAGGCGACCCGTAGCTCGGCTTCACTTTTTATTCCTAACTTNACTCCACCCACATCGGTTTTATGTTCAGTTCCTTCACCGGATATTTTTAGCACTATTGGATATCCGATCTCTAAAGCAACTNAACAGGCCTCATCAACACTTTTAACCACNGATTCTTTGCAAGAGACTAAACCGAATTCGCTCAAGAGTCTCTTACTTTCAAATTCGGTCAAGGAGTTCATTCTTTAACATTACCCGTTTAGCATCGTTGACCGCGTCTTAGTTGCCATCCATGCAAATGAAATAGTAGTTTCCAATTGAGGACATAATGAAAATTTTAGCTGCATTATTTATTGACGATATTTCAATGTTTGAGAACGAGAATGGCCTAACTCGCTTAAACCTCTCAGGAGTTCAATTCAGTATTACTGCATCGGAACCTTTCCCCGTAACTCTTGCACCGCATCTAGTGGTNCTTATTCACAGCGATCACAGTTCAAATGGTGCTGGAGCTTTAGAGGTTACTTACCATTGTGATGAAAAGGAGATCGCACGTAACGTNCAACCTTTACAGATTGAACCAGGATTATTCGCATATAGATTAATCAGAGCTGAGCTAGAGCTAGATAATCCNTCTATAGTTTTTGCACATTGCAGACTTAATCAGAACGACCCTCTAATTGTCCCTTTAACGATAAAGACAGAAGGTCAATAAATTTAATTTTTAATTTCCTGCCCCGACCCTTCTTGCAAGTTAATGTATACACGTTGATGGGAGCGACATGACAGAACTTGAGTCAAATAAGGATTTAGAAGAATTAGCGATTAATACCATAAGGGGCTTGTCAATGGACGCCCCACATGCCGCAAATTCTGGTCATCAAGGAACCGCTATGGCACTTGCACCCCTTGCTCACGTTCTATTTACACGTATTCTCAGATACAGCGCACAACACCCGCAATGGTTTAATCGAGACCGGTTCATTTTGAGTGCTGGGCATGCATCGATTCTACAATACGCAATGCTTTACCTAACAGGGTATGGAATAACTTTGGAGGACCTTAAGGATTTTAGGCAGTTGGGTAGCTTGACTCCAGGGCATCCAGAAGTCGGACACACAGACGGTGTTGAGGTGACAACCGGACCATTAGGCCAAGGTTTTGCTAATGCAGTAGGAATGGCAATCTCTGAGCGTTGGCTTAGGTCAGAATTTGGAAGTGATAATGTAGACCACAATGTTTTCGTAATCTGTGGCGACGGAGACCTTTCAGAAGGGATAAGTCATGAAGCTGCTTCACTTGCAGGTGCTCAAAAATTAGAAAACCTTATCTGNATTTATGATGACAACCATATAACTATTGATGGACCTACTGAATTATCACTCTCCGATGATGCCAGCAAAAGATTTGCCGCTTATGGTTGGAACGTCATTGACCTCGGTGAATCCGCGGAAGATTTAGATGCAATTGAAAGAGCATTGCTTGATGCCAAATCAAATACAGGCTCACCGACAATCATTATATTAAGAACACACATAGGGTATCCTTCTCCTTCTCTTACAGACAGCCCTAGCGCTCATGGATACGCATTTAAAGATAAAGAAATTGCTGAAACCAAAGAATTGATGGGTTTACCTCCTGAAAAACACTTCTATGTTCCCTCTGAAGTACTGGAAATGTACAGAACCGCTGGAAAACGTTACTTACAAGAAGCCGAAGCCTACAGTTGGGACCACAAAGACCATATGGGTACGTGGGACCTGTCTTCGATTCAAAAAAAATATGAAGAGTCCGTAGGAGAAACTGTTGCTACCAGGGTTGCAAGTGGCATATGCCTTAATGAAGCAGCAAAGGACTTATCAATAATTGCAGGGGGCGCTGACCTAACCGGAAATACTGGAACAGCGTTGGCAGATTCTAATCAGCTCTCACAGACTCATCCATCAGGAAAGCAACTTTTTTACGGAGTTCGGGAGCATGCTATGGGCGCAATCATGAATGGAATTTCGCTCCATGGNTGCATAATACCTGTTGGGGGTACTTTCTTGGTCTTCAGTGATTATATGAGACCAGCCATTCGACTTGCCGCTTTAAGTAAAGCAAAAGTCATTTATTCTTTCACTCATGATTCTGTTGGGGTCGGTGAAGATGGGCCAACTCATCAGCCTATTGAGCAGATAATGTCTCTTCGCTCCATACCTGATTTGTTAGTGATACGGCCTGCAGATGCAAAAGAAACTGTAGCTGCTTGGATCACTGCTTTAAATCATAATGGTCCAACTGCGTTGATATTGTCTCGTCAAAACTTGCCCATACTCGCTGAAACCGACGTCGATCTAGCCCAAAAGGGCAGCTACTTCTTAAAAGAAGAAAGCGGGGCACAAACGACGCTTATAGCAACTGGTTCTGAAGTTTCTCTCTGTATGAAATACGCAAAGGACAAAGCTATCAATGTAATATCAATTCCTTCTTGGGAGGTAGCAGANGAACTTTCGCCAGACATAGCAAATTGGAAACAGCGATCAAGGGACTCTAATGTGATATCAGTAGAGGCCGGTGTTACTCTCGGCTGGTCTAAATATGCCGATAGGTGGATCGGCATTGATCGTTTCGGCGCTTCTGCTCCTGGTGATGAGGTCATGGATAGTCTCGGCGTTAACGAAACGACTATAGATAGAGAAGTGAAAGAAGGGGGAATCTAATTGTTATTTGAGCTCTACAAGAATTTTGGGCAAAGCCCTTGGTTGGATAACTTGCGAAGAGAGTGGGTTAACTCAGGAAGACTTCAAGAGTGGGTTGATAGCGGTGTCCGTGGCCTTACTTCTAACCCATCGATCTTCGAAAAGGCCATAAGTACCTCCGATGCCTACGATGCCCAATTTAAGGAGCTTATTCAANCTGGCTATTCCATTGAAGATGCGTATTGGGAATTAGTAATAACAGATATTGCAGGAGCAGCTAATATTCTTAACTCGGTTTATCAAGAGAGTGACGGTATCGACGGGTTTGTATCGGTTGAAGTTGATCCAAGGCTAGCAAGGGACACAGAACTCACCATTAAAGCGGCTCGTAATTTAAATGAACGACTTAGTCTTCCGAATATTTACATAAAAATACCCGGAACAGAGGAAGGGATACCTGCTATCAGACAAATGATTTCTGAAGGAGTCTCAGTGAACGTAACACTGCTCTTTTCAGTGGAGCGCTACGAAGAAGTCATTGAAGCTTACTTAAGCGGACTGGAGGAATGCGAAGGAGATTTGTCGAATGTTTCATCTGTAGCGTCATTCTTTATTTCAAGAACTGATTCTGAAATAGATAAACGATTAGAGAATATCGGCAGTAGTGAATCCATTGACTNCAAAGGGAGGACTGCAGTAGCTCAGGGGCAATTAGCCTATAAATCATTTCTTGAAGCTTTTACTACCGACCGCTGGAAGGCATTAGAAAACCGTGGCGCCAAGATGCAGAGACCACTTTGGGCATCCACTTCAACCAAAGATCCTATGTACCCAGACACGCTCTATGTCGACTCCCTTATCGGGCCTAACACAGTAAACACNCTCCCAGATGCAACACTTGAGGCTTTCGTTGATCATGGGACNCTACAACGAACTGTAGACACTGATTTTGGCGCAGCAGCTCATATTNTCCAAAGANTTGAGGAGTTTGGAATAGATCTAAACGAGGTCGCAACTTTGCTTGAAANACAAGGCGTAGAAGCTTTTGAGAACTCGTTTGAAAACCTNCTGAAAACACTTACAACAAAAGGCAGCGCACTAACTAGTTAGTTGCAATTTGAAACTTACCTGCTAGCATCACCTTGTGCCCGAAAAAAGTCACCCATGCTCTATAGATTCAACTTTGTCCGTCATCGGCGATNGATGGACTATATTGATCCTGAGGGATCTCTTTCGCGGTGTACGACGATTTGAGCAACTTCGACAAGATCTTGGTATCGCAAAAAATATTTTAAGTGATCGCCTGTCTAAGTTGCATGATTCTGAGCTCATTACCCAACGCCCATATCAAANTAATCCTATTCGAAATAATTACTATCTCACTGAGAAAGGGAAGGATCTATCCCCATCACTTATTGCCTTAATGCACTGGGGAGATAAGTGGTATGCGGACGGTGAACCACCTACGATCCTCACCCACTCTAAGTGCGGCACTGCGCTAACTCAGATAACTTTATGCCCGCATTGCGATATTCAGGTAAACCCGAGCGAGATTTCAAGTCGCTCTCCCAAACAATCTACCCTTAAGGCAATTGGATGAAATCACTATCCGCAAGACCACTTGAATCTATGATGGCGGAAGCGCAGAGTATTCGGAACAGCAGTTTCGGAGCAAGAGTTACCTACTCCCCGAAAGTCTTCATACCACTTACCCATCTATGTAGAGATAAATGTGGATATTGCACGTTTGCTCAACCTCCAGCAAGAGTTCAAGCGCCCTACCTTTCGCCAGATCAGGTAAAGGAAATCGCATTCAAAGGTGCATTAGTTGGGTGCCATGAAGCCCTCTTCACACTAGGAGAGAAACCGGAGCTACGCTACCCAGCTGCTCGAGAATGGCTTGACGAGTATGGTTACGAAAGCACCATACATTACCTTCATGCAATGGCTCAGTTAGTNCTTGATGAAACAGGTCTGCTGCCCCATGCTAATGCTGGAGCAATCTCCAGAGATGAACTTGCAATGTTACGCGAAGTGTCGCCATCACAAGGAATGATGATCGAATCATTGAATCCTAATCTTGATTGCCATCGAGGGGCGCCCGATAAAGAGCCTGATCGAAGACTCCAGACACTTTTGGATGCAGGAGATTTGTCAATTCCATTCACTACTGGACTATTAGTAGGGATCGGNGAATCTAGAGAAGACAGAATTCAAACCATTAAAGCTATTGCCGAACTGCATAACCAGTTTGGACACATACAGGAAGTNATTATCCAAAACTTTCTTCCAAAGCCGGGTACTACAATGCATAAAGAGAANCCCGCCCCTCTAAATGAATATCTTGAAACAATCGCCCTTGCAAGAATATTGCTACCTAGGGACGTTCACCTNCAGGCTCCTCCCAATCTGTCCGATGACTTCTCTATTCTCCTGCAAGCTGGCATTGACGACTGGGGTGGTGTATCACCAATTACTGCGGATTTTGTTAACCCAGAACGACCCTGGCCTGCATTAGAACGCTTGAAATCCACCTCTGAAGATAACGGCTATTTTCTTGCTCCGAGATTGACTGTTTACCCTGAATTCATCCGAGATTCAGATAAATGGATTNATAAAAAATTGCATTTCCCTGTGATGGATCGGTCAGATAGCGAATTCCTTGGCCGAGATGACCCNGGTTCTATATTCCCAGAGAAGATAGAATTTATCACAAACGTTGATGATGGCGCCGAAGTAGCGCAAGTTGGTGAGGATTCAACGCAATGGTATTCGGGCTCATCAACTTCGCCCNCAAANCTTCTATTGCACAAACCAAAAGATTCCAAAGAGATCAACGAAATAATCAATGAAGTGTCTTCAGGGCGTGANCTTACCGAAGAGCAGATAGTTCNATTATTTAAAGCTAGGGGTGGACAAGTATCCACGATCTTGGACTTCGCGGACTCACTTCGGGAATCTGTCAACGGAAACGCTGTCACGTTCGTGTCTAATTGCAACATAAATTACACGAACGTTTGCACATTCAAATGCAAGTTCTGTGGTTTTTCTAAAGGACCTCTCTCTTTGAATCTACGGGGTAAACCATACTTGCATACCCTGGAAGAAGTCATAGCCCGTGCCGCGGAAGCTCATGCAAACGGAGCTACTGAGATCTGCCTGCAGGGCGGAATTCACCCTGATTTTGACGGNGACTACTACATCGACATGTGCCAAGCAATCCATGACGAACTACCTAATTTGCATATTCATGGCTTCACAGCTCTGGAAGTAACAGAGGGGGCTAAGCGATTAGGCGAACCTCTAAGTAGCTATCTGGAAAGAGCATATAATGCTGGGCTTCGGTCACTTCCTGGGACAGCAGCCGAGATTCTTGACGATGAAATCAGGAGTGTATTATGCCCTGATAAAATCTCAACCGAAGAGTGGCTTGAAGCACACAGAACCGCACATAACATTGGTTTGCGATCAAACGTCACCATGATGTTCGGCAGTGTTGAAGAGCCAACTCACTGGGCCCGTCATTTCATCCGAACAAGAGAATTACAACGAGAAACTGGCGGTTTCACTGAATTCGTAGGCCTGCCATTTGTCCATATGGCTTCACCTATTTATCTCCGGAAAGGGGCTCGACGCGGCCCAACTTTCCGCGAGAATCTTTTGGTGCATGCTATAGCTAGAATTGTTTACCATGGACAGATAGATAACATTCAAGCATCTTGGGTGAAAATAGGTTTAGATGGCATGAAACAGATGCTTCAAGCAGGGGTAAATGATGTTGGCGGCACATTAAACGGAGAAAATATTTCTCGTGCGGCCGGTGCAAAGCATGGGCAAATGCTAGGGAGACAGCAATTTGAAGATCTATGCAGGCCAATAGGTAGAGAACTCATTCAACGCACCACCCTATACAAAAGATTCGACGCTGATAATTCACGGAAGAAAAGCATACCTGTAACAGCAGAATAGGCAGATTGCCTAAATATGAATACAGGTTTAGGTCTTACTAAATTGGCTCCGACCTAGCTAAGCACCATTCTTTGCAATCCTGCCCTGGCAACGCATCACACTCTAAACAAGGCCCCTCGTCTTCTTCAAACAAGTCATCAAGCTGGTCATTCTGTTGTTTTAAGGCTCTAGCCTCTTCATATCGTCGATGTCTTCCCTTTTTCATGATTCCTCCACACAGCCAAGTATCTAAGGGGATGATCACATTAAGTCTAGTCGTGATCATACGGTTTGTGCGCTTTAAGTGACAGTTCCTCTATTCTCAATTACAAGACGCCCATCATTGAAAGAAAGAGAACATTTGCCTTTCAATAAATTATCGATTTGCTCTCCGATTTCTTCTTGTCGCCATCCATCTTGAAGCCTGCTCTTTGTTTCGCCCCTTAGGAGCTCTTCAATGTCAGAACGGCTTCCCAACAGCGCAGGATCAATATTCTTATCAGTTGCAAATTGTGAAAGCCATGCTGAGAGTAGCGTAACCGCTGGGCGCATCTCAGGCGGTAGTGATTTCTTATGGTTTTTAAGACTCGGAACCGGGTCGGCGTTGAGGCCCTTTTTGACAATTTTGAGAAGATACTCCCCTTTCTCTCCTTGATATTGCGAGGAATCGAAGCCACGAATATTCTGTAAATCAGATAATTTTGTCGGCTTCTTTTGTGCAATTCCCACCAAAGCTAGATCAGACATTATGAAGCGGTTGGGGATATCGTTCTTTTGTGCAGATTTCTCACGCCATTCAGCTAGCGCTTTGGCTACTCCACGAGCCTGTTTGTTGAGATGCTTAGCTTCTTTAATTCGTTGCCAAGCGTCTCCGGGTACGATTGACTTTTGCCTCTTGTTTAGAAATGTTTCAAATTCTGCAGAAGCCCAGTCGTATCTTCCGAGTTCGAGTAGGCGTTCTGACAACACTTGGTGCAAATCAAGTAAATGCCTAACATCTGATGCTGCGTATTTAAGTTGACTTTCGGTCAACGGACGTTGAAACCAATCCGTTAGTCTGTCTCCTTTCGTTAATTTTATTCCAAGGATGTTTTCATGGAGTGACCCTAATGATGGTGTTCTCATCCCAAGAAATCCTGCAGCAATTTGTGTATCAAAGATTCTGTTAGGAATAACCCCCACAGCTCGTTGAAGAACTTCTAAGTCTTGTGAACCAGCATGGAAGACAGCGACTTTGTCAGTAAGAAATATTGCTGAAAATACGCTTAAGTCAAGAGTTAAAGGGTCTAATATCGCTAAGCGATCACTCCATCTCAACTGAACTAACGCAAGCTTAGGATAGTATGTCTTCTCTCTATGAAATTCGGTATCAATAGCGTAACTATGACATTTGTCTAAGTCTTGCGCGATAGAGTTCAATCCGTTTTGGTCGTCAATTACTTCAGCTTTAATTAGGTCAGGGTTCATATTCAAAAGACTGTTAGATCTGTGTCTCCATGGTTATAAGTACGACCTGAAGCAACCCAACCTTTAGTTCCTCCGGCAATATTAATAGCTTCAACGCGAAATTTTAACAAGAATTCTCCAGCTACTCTTGAGCGATTACCTGATGCACAAATTAAATACACGGGTTTGTCCTTTGGAAATTTATCAACCTGCTCAGGAACTTCTGCCAAAGGTAATAATTCAGCTCCTGGTACTCGCATTTCTATAAATTCGTATTCTTCGCGAACGTCAACTAAACAGATATTCTCCAAATCTAATTTAGCTAACTCATCAATTGATATTTCTGGTATTTCTGTCAAGCTACTCCTTACAAATCTGACTTCTTCAGACTAGTCTTCATTTAATTGAGATGGTGTATTTGCACTTCGAAGTTTACCGGAGGACGAGGACTCATATGATTGGCAATCTAGATTGGCAGTAGCTTTGTGGATGGAGCGTACCCCCTTCATGAATTGCAGCTCAAGTTCATGAAGAGTATCCACACGAATCGCAGAAAATAAGTACTGATCTTTCCCTTCATAGACTGGGAATACCATACTCCTCGAATCAAGTTTGGAGATACATTCAAGAATAAGAGAACGATCAACATCCAAGTAGTCGCATGCCAGGATCATAGCGATGTCACTTTTAACACTCTTCAGCCCAGTTATTACTCCACCAAGAGGTCCCTCATTAGGAAATAAGTCTTCACAGTATGTAACCCTCTCCCCAGTAAAGTTGAATTTAGTGACTCCACCAACAATAACGACGTCATATGCATCAGCTGCAAGAAGGGAATCAATGGCAATATCAAGAAGTCGCCTTCCTTTGTAAAAAATTTCACTTTTGTCGCGCCCCATCCGAGTAGATGACCCGCCATTAAGAACGATCCCTGAGAAACTCATCTAGGGGCTGTCAGTTTGCAGTTGTCCCCAATTCGGTTCAAGTTGCCGGAGGAAAGTGCTGCATCGTTCCCCCTCTGCATTGTCACCGATCTCGTAGGAAATGTCTGATAACTTGCTAAGCGAGAATAGGAAATATCTGTTCCCTGTATGTTCCCAACGCACAAACCCTGAACCCCTCCAGCCATTTTTACGCAAGGAATCAAGACCTCTATGGTACGCAAGTCGAAAATAAGAATAAGACTCCATTACCTGGGTTGAAGCCATCCCTAAAGCACACCAGATTCCTATCGATTCTGGATTCTTAGCAGCCATGGTTAGTAGCGTAGACCGATTTTGAGGTGAGACCTCACCCTGCAACTTCCGAATTTCTCGCTCCAATAACGGGTCCTCATCAGGTAATTTTGTTTCGGGAATTTTGCCTTTGTTGAATGTCACTTCACTCATAACTATGAAGGTACCCTCATAATTCTAAGAACATCCGTTGCTGGCGAATTACCAGTTATGCCTGCAAGAACGCCAATTAAATCACCAGGTTTTATGTGTCCTTCAACAATCGCAACTCTCATCGCATTNTTAATTCGAGTTTCATAACCTAACTCTCCAGTAATTGTGTACGGAATCACNCCCCAACTGAGAGTTAACTGTTGCGCTGTTCGTTCATCCATTGTCATNCCTAGAATTGGCACATTAGGACGAAAACGTGCCATGGATCGGACCGTGAACCCAGACCCCGATATACATAAAAGGGCTGCTAAATCGAGTTCATTCGCAGCACGCCATGTAGCTAAGGTCATAGCGTCTGTTATTCCCTCAGAACCAGTTGACGGTGATTCATCATCGTCAACTTGCCGCAGTTGGGCAACCCTTTCGGCCCAGCGTTCGTAATCAAATGCTTCATCGGCCCGCTGAGCTATACGCGCCATTGTCTCTACAGATTCAACAGGGTATTCCCCAATAGCAGTTTCACCTGAGAGCATAACAGCTGAAGTTCCATCAAAAACCGCATTTGCAACGTCCGAAGCTTCAGCTCTTGTCGGAGAAGAATTCTGAATCATAGAGTCAAGCATTTGTGTTGCAGTTATGACTGGCAAACCACCAGCTATACATTCAGCAATGATCTTCTTCTGCAAGTGCGGAAGGTCTGCAAGGTCAAATTCTGTTCCAAGGTCTCCTCTTGCAACCATAATGCCGGCTGAGGCCTCTATTATCCCCTTCAGGTTCTCAACCGCGGCTCGAGTCTCAATCTTAGCGACTACCAAGGGACCTCGAGGGTGGGGTTCTGTACCAACGCGCCGAACATCNTGAGCAGATCGGACATAGGACACGGCTACCATATCAATACCAAGTTCAACGAAGGCGTCTAGCTTTCTTAGGTCACTATCAGTAGGAGTGGGCATACTTAATCGTTCAGATGGAATACGTATACCAGGCCGGCCATGTAGCCGACCGCCGCTTGTAACAATTCCCGTTGCTGCCGAAGCAGTCACATTCTCGACTCTAATCACTACTTGTCCATCNCCAAACGGGATCACATCCCCAGGCAATAAATCATTTAAAACGTTTTCGTAATCGACTTCGATCGTTTTCGCATTTGATCCATGACNTCCAGGAACGATAGAAATTTCAGAGTCNTTGATCAATTCGGAGCCTTCATCACTGAAAGCTGCACAGCGAATCTTTGGTCCAGGTAAATCCACAAGAATTCCAACCCTTTTCGACAACTCATTAGCTACTTGGCGTATTCGTTTATACCTCTCAATAGCTTCATCTAAAGTTCCATGAGCAAGACCCAAACGAGCAACATCCATACCAGCATCAATAATTTTTCTCAGCTCAGATTCTGAGTCACTTGCCGGTCCTATAGTTGCAATTATCTTTGTGCGTCTTTCCATACTTATACGCTATAGATTTGACGACCAAAGCGTGTTGACCACTAGAAATTTCAGTAATTTAAACTTTTAATGTGCTAGCGTTCAACTGTGCCAGACAAGGGTTTCTTACAATCTGATTTTCCTATTGCTTTCGCCCATAGAGGCGGAATACAAGAATTCCCCGAGAATTCTTTAAAAGCTTTTAAAGGCGCTTTTGACTTAGGGTTTCGATACATGGAAACTGACGTACACGCAACAAAAGACGGACAACTAGTCGCATTTCATGATGACAGATTAGACAGAGTAACAAATCGAAAAGGNAAAATTGCGCAATTTAACTTTTCAGACTTATCTAGTGCCCTAATTGGTGGGTCGGAACCCATCCCACTCCTCGTTGACTTGTTAGAAGAACTCCCAGACGCGAAGTTCAATATAGATCCGAAACATGATGCTGCAGTAGAACCACTTGCTGAGATAGTCAAAAGGACTAATTCAATCAATAGAGTGTGCATCGGATCCTTTTCCGATAATAGAATTAAACGTGTCGCCAAACTTGTCGGTCCAAAATTGTGCACAGGAATGGGGCCGAAATCTATTTCAAGATTACAAATTTCNAAAATTGCTAATCTGTTTCTTGATTCCCCTTTCGGAGACTGCGCTCAGGTNCCGTCAAAGATCAAAGGCGTACCCTTCATAACGAAAGANTTTGTAAAACGGGCTCACCAGTCTGGAAAAGTTGTTCATGCTTGGACTATCAATGAATCAGAAGAAATTGAGCACCTTTTGGACTTGGGAGTTGATGGAATAATGACTGACAACTTATCTACATTGAAATCGGTATACCTAGCTAGAGGCATCTGGAATGAAGAGAATTAGCCCTTTCCATTATGCCTTTCCGGTGACTAACCTAGATCTTGCTCGTGATTTCTACGTTAATACGATGCAAGCAGAAGAAGCACGCAGTCATGATCGATGGGTAGACTTTGATTTCTTTGGGCATCAACTTAGCGCTCATCTAGTTGAGGGCGAAACCAAACAGTCTCTTCCCCTTACCATCGTTGATGGTGACCACATTCCAATTCCTCACTTCGGACTTGTTCTACCCAAAACTGCTTGGGTTCAGCTTTCCGACCGACTGCTCAAAAGTAATACTGAATTTATTCTCGAACCGAAATTGCGATTCGTAGATACCCCTGGCGAGCAATGGTCCATGTTCCTATATGACCCATTCATGAATGGGATCGAGTTCAAGTCGTTCGAATCTGATGAAATGCTATTTAAATCATCATGAAACAGGTGACTAGATCCTGTGGAAAACATGTGAGTTACAGTATATAAATGTGGATTTCTAAGAAATGTTTGTGGATATGCTGAGGATTTCTAATATTCGCTTGACGGAAATAAAAAAACATGTAANTGTGCATATACGCCGATGACAACGGCACAAAGGATTAGCAAAATCTAATCGGAAGCGGTGGCAGCATCGAAATCCGGGAAGGTACGGCTAAGAAAATGTGACAGCCATCGGAACAGGTTTAACGGGATCGACCGAAAGGGAGATCACTGGGAAGCTATCTTAGGATAACTAACCAGACCGCCATCGGTTTCGACCGATGGATCCGACTTAAGACCGAAAGGGATTAAGCGTCAAAAGAACCACAACTCTTGAGTTGCAGGAATTTGACAAAAGACCGAAAGGTTCGGATCAAACCTTAGAAGTCCTTCAGGGGATGACTTTGGAAACGTTAAACTGCACAGCCCCGTGGGGTTTCTCTAGTAGAAATCACTCGGGGCTAATGTGTTTTTATATCAACATCTTTTAGTACCATCAGAACATGGACAACCTCCCACCAATTCTATTCCTTCATGGATTAGCCACTTCAGGAGCACGCACTTGGGGTGAAAATGGCTGGCTTGATTTGGTACAAGATGCTAACCGACGGTCAATCGTCGTAGATCTTCCAGGACATGGGACTAATTACGACACGACAAGCGAAGTAAACTATGAGAAATGTTTGGACTTTGTACTAAACAGCGTTACCAATCCGCCTGTAGATGCGATTGGTTTCTCTTTAGGAGCCAGGATACTCCTCACGATTGCTAGTAGGCGGCCGGGTACATTTCGGAAACTCGTCCTATCCGGTATTGGAAATAACCTCTTTTCAACAGATGAAAGTAGATACAAAAGCATCCGTCAAGGCATCTCAGGAAATCCTGACCCTGATAACCCTGAATCACGCTACTTCAATCAGTTGTCCGAGGCTGCAGATATAAATAGGTCCGCGATTCAAGAACTTATCACCTCGCCAGCGACGCCACTTGACAAGGAGTCATTACAAGGAATTGCATGCCCTATTCTAGTAGTGTTGGGAGATCGTGATTTTGCATCGCCAGCTTCAGAGCTCATGGACTTGCTCCCAAACGCTACATACCTCGAATTAAAGGGAGTCGACCATTTTGCCACTCCAAAGAATTTTGCTTTTATAGACTCAGCTTTAAAGTTTATTGATGCAGAGCCTCAGTGGTAATTCCTATCGAAGTTGTTGAAGGTCAGGCGCTACAGGGCTCGGTAACTGAGATCCGCCTTGCAACCAGCTATCGACTGCTGATGCGCATGATCGACCTTCCGCTATAGCCCATACAATCAGGCTCTGACCCCTTCCGGCATCACCCGCTACGAACAACCCATCAATATTAGTCATCCAATTGATGTCCCTAGCAATGTTTCCTCTTGAATCTAACTCCACCTGAAACTCTCTTACTAGTGATGACGATTCCGGCCCAACAAAACCCATGGCTAGACATACCAAATCAGCTTTATGTATTTCCTTCGTACCAGGAATTTCAATAAATTCCAATCGTCCATCAATACTCTCACCCTTTACTTGAACTGTTTCAAGTCCATTCACTACCCCACCATCTCCAATGAATTGAGTTGTATTGATTGAGTAGATTCTTTCTCCGCCTTCTTCGTGCGCAGATGAGGTTCTCATCATTAAAGGCCATGTTGGCCAAGGCGTAGAATGGTCTCTAACTTCGGGTGGTTTTGGCATAATCTCAAACTGTTTAACCGAGGCGGCTCCGTGCCGAAGAACCGTACCTAGACAATCAGCTCCAGTGTCCCCACCCCCTATGATGATTACATCCTTACCTAATGCCGAGAAGGGATGGTCATTGTAATCTCCTTCTTGGACTCGATTAGCTGGCTCTAGAAATTCCATTGCTTGATAAATTCCACCTAAATCACGACCTGGTATTGGCAGATCTCTCCAATTTGTTGAGCCAATAGCCAAAACCACAGCGTCATGACGTGACTGGAGTTCTTGATAACTAATATCAATCCCGACGTTCACATCAGTGAGAAATTCAGTACCCTCAGCTTCCATTTGTCTTATTCTTCGATCTATAAATTGTTTTTCCATTTTGAATTCAGGTATTCCATAACGAAGCAAACCACCAATTCTGTCGTTTTTCTCGATAACGGTGACATCGTGACCTGATCGTGACAGTTGTTGAGCTGCTGCTAAACCGGCAGGACCTGACCCTACAACTGCGATACTTTTTCCAGTTCGTTTGTGGGCCAATACAGGTTTTATCCAACCCTCATTCCAAGCTCTTTCCACGATTTCAACTTCGACTTGCTTGATAGTTACTGGATCTTCATGGATTCCCAAAACACATGCTGCTTCGCATGGAGCTGGACATAAACGGCCTGTAAATTCAGGAAAATTGTTTGTTGCATGAAGAGCTTCAATAGCTTCCCGCCAGTTATTCTTATAAACCAAATCATTCCAGTCCGGTATTAGATTTCCTAGAGGGCACCCATTATTGCAGAATGGTATACCGCAATCCATGCATCGCGACGCTTGTTTCTGTAGAGCACCAGCACTGAAAGGTTCGTAGACTTCCTTCCAATCACGAAGACGCACTGGTACGGGACGACGTTTTGGCACTTCTCTGTTATGGCTGATGAATCCTCTTGGATCGCCCATTTATTTTCCTTCGCTCGTGGTCACGGACATTACTGCCGCAGTTATGTCCTCACCTGATCGCTCAGCATCAGCCATCGCTTCAAGCACTTGTTTATAATGCCTAGGCATAACTTTAACGAAGCTAGAGCTTGATCTTGGCCAAGAGTCTATTATTTCTTTAGCAACTAGCGAGCCGGTTTCTTGGTTATGGATGGCTAAAGTCTCCCTGAGGAACGAAACATCGTTGGCGTCTAAGTCTTCAAGTTCAACAAGCTCAGAATTTACTTTCGGGGGGAAAGCACCATCCGGATCATATACATAGGCAACCCCGCCGGACATTCCAGCAGCGAAATTTCTTCCTGTCATACCTAAAACAATAACTTTTCCACCTGTCATGTACTCGCAACCGTGATCTCCGATACCTTCAACTACCGCTGTTGCTCCAGAATTCCTCACCGCAAATCGTTCACCAACTTGACCTCTAATAAACATTTCTCCTGAGGTTGCACCATATAGAAGTACGTTTCCGGCAATCACATTCTCTTCGGGTTTGAAACTAGATTCAATAGGTGGATACAGGATTACACGTCCTCCGCTTAACCCTTTTCCAACGTAATCGTTTGCGTCGCCTTCAAGTCGCAAAGTTATTCCAGACGGAACGAATGCAGCAAAGCTATTTCCAGCTGACCCGGTGAATTTGACCTGTATTGTGTCATCGGGCAACCCTTCCCCGCCCCACTTCTTTGTCAAGTGATAACCAAGCATTGTTCCCACAGTACGGTTTACATTTCGAATTGGAAGCTCCAAGCTAACCTTATCTCCATGCCTTAAAGCACCTTCCGCAAGTTGTATTAAAGTTTGGTCTAGTGCTTCATCCAAAGCGTGATCTTGTTTTTCATTACAATAGCGAACAGCATCAGAGCCTAAAGGTGGTTGATAAAGAATTGGAGAGAGGTCGAGTCCTTCTGCTTTCCAATGCTCAATACCATCTGTCACATCCAGGCAATCAGCTCTTCCGACTGCTTCTTTGAGAGTCCTGAAACCCAATGTAGCTAAAATCTCCCTTACTTCTTCTGCAACAAATTCCATGAAATTAACTACATGATCAGCCTGCCCTGCAAATTTCTCTCTAAGTTCCGGATTTTGGGTAGCAATACCGACTGGGCATGTATCTAAGTGGCAGACTCGCATCATCACACAGCCCATAACAACTAGCGGTGCAGTGGCAAATCCAAATTCTTCGGCTCCTAACAATGCAGCAATCATTACGTCTCTGCCTGTTTTCAATTGCCCATCACATTGAACAACAATACGATCACGTAAATTATTTAATAATAAAGTTTGTTGAGTCTCAGCAAGACCTAGTTCCCATGGAGTTCCTGCATGTTTGATAGAGGTAAGTGGTGACGCTCCTGTTCCACCATCATGCCCAGAAATCAGGACTACATCTGCATGGGCCTTTGAAACGCCCGCAGCTACAGTTCCCACCCCAAGTTCAGAAACTAGCTTTACATGGACCCTCGCTTCAGGATTCGCGTTTTTCAGATCATGTATTAACTGAGCTAAATCTTCAATTGAGTATATGTCATGGTGTGGTGGAGGTGAGATTAAGTCAACTCCAGGCGTAGAATGACGAACTTCTGCGATCCACGGCCAAACCTTGTGACCGGGGAGCTGCCCACCTTCTCCAGGTTTTGCCCCCTGCGCCATTTTTATCTGAATATCATCAGCGTTCACTAAGTACTCACTTGTTACACCGAATCTTCCGGAAGCTGCTTGCTTAATTGCTGAGCGACGCAAGTCGCCATTTTCATCCGGCGTATACCTCTTAGAGTCTTCGCCACCCTCACCAGTGTTTGACTTAGCGCCTATTCTGTTCATAGCAATGGCTAATGTTTCGTGGGCTTCAGCTGAGATTGACCCATACGACATAGCGCCAGTAGAAAATGTCTTCATGATTTCAGTTACGGGTTCAACTTCGTCAATTGATATCGGGTCTTTAACTCCTGACCTAAATCTAAACAATCCACGAAGAGTTGCTAGATCTCTGGCTTGATCATCAACACGCTTTGTATATTCTTTAAAGATGTCATAACGCTTTTCTTGTGTTGCATGTTGCAGTTTAAAAATAGTCTCTGGATTAAATAGGTGGAATTCGCCTTCTCTACGCCATTGATATTCTCCACCTGCAATTAATTCCCTATGGGCTCTATGAGAAGGAACTTTCGGAAAAGCAACTTGATGCCGTAATCTAACCTCTTCGGCCAATTGCGCATACCCAACTCCCCCTAATCTGCTCATAGTTCCGGGAAAAGCATCAATTATTAAAGATTGCCCCAAACCTATCGATTCAAAAATTTGTGAGCCAACATAGCTACGGACCGTTGAGATTCCCATTTTCGACATAACTTTGAGAACCCCTTTATCGCAAGCCTTTATGTAATTGAGGTGAGCCATTTCAATAGTTAATCTCTGGTCTATTTCTTCTTCTTGACGTTCCACAAGGTCAGCAATCGTTTCAAAAGCAAGGTAGGGGTTCACCGCGTTTGCCCCATAGCCAAGGAGAAGACAGAGATGATGAACTTCGCGCATTTCACCAGTTTCTATTATCAAACTCACTTGGGAACGCGACTTTTGTCTAACTAGATGGTGGTGAACGGCAGCTGTAGCTAAGAGGGCTGGTATGGGTGCGTGACTGGCGCTGGCTCCTCTATCAGAAAGCACCAACAAGTTCTTTCCATCCTCTATTGCTTGAGTTGCGAAAGCACGAATATTCTCAATAGCGGCTCGCAATCCACTTCCACCCTCATCCACTGAATATACACATGGGATTACCTGTGCCTTAAAGTTCTCTAGGCCATCCTGTCCACTAATTTCACCGTCGATGTCTAATATATTCATAAGTTCGCTATTGAGCAGAACAGGGTGATTGATGAATATCCGTCGAGCAGATTCCGGTGAAGGGTTCAGTAGGTTTCCCTCAGGACCTAGCCAACCGCAAGTAGATGTGACTATTTCTTCTCTGATTGCGTCTAAGGGTGGGTTAGTAACTTGAGCAAACAATTGCTGAAAATAATCGTAGATAAGTCTCGGCCGGCTCGAAAGAACAGCGACAGGAGTATCCGTGCCCATTGAGCCAATTGCTTCTTTACCGAACTGATACATTGGCGACAGTAAAAGCTTTATCTCCTCGCTCGTATAGCCAAAAAGTTTTTGTCGTGTGAGGAGACTACTGTCTTCGGGTCTCGGAACATGCCTAGCCGGAAGTTCGCTCAAATCAACTTGGTTTTCTTTAAGCCAAACTCCATAGGGACGTTGGGAAACTAGCTTTGACTTTATTTCTTCATCCCTAACAATTCTTCCTTCAGTTGTGTCGATGAAGAACATTTTGCCAGGCTGTAAGCGCCCCTTTTCAACGATCTTTTCAGGAGGTACGTCAACTACTCCCACTTCAGAAGCCATAATCACGAGGTCATCATTAGTGACCCAATATCTTGATGGACGTAATCCGTTTCGATCTAGCACAGCCCCAACTACTGTGCCGTCAGTAAATATTATTGATGCAGGGCCATCCCATGGTTCCATACGAGCAGACTGGTATTTGTAGAAATCTTTCAAGGACTGATCCATGCTTTCATGATTCTCCCAGGGTTCGGGAATCATCATGAGGACTGCTTCTTGAAGTGGATAGCCAGCCAACACCAGTAGCTCTAGACATTCGTCAAATGCTGCAGTGTCAGACGCACCAGGAGTGCAAATCGGGAATAAGCTTTCAAGGTCAGCTTCCAGAAGATCCGACTGCATTAAGGCTTCGCGTGCACGCATCCAATTTCGATTACCTTGGACTGTGTTGATTTCACCATTATGAGCGACGAATCGGTAGGGGTGCGCGAGTGGCCAAGATGGAAAAGTGTTTGTGGAGAACCTCGAGTGCACCAGTGCTAATGCGCTTTCTACCCTAGGATCTTTCAGATCTAGGTAGAAATCACCTAACTGAGGGGTGGTTAGCATTCCTTTGTACACAAAAGTCCTAGACGAGAGACTTGGGAAATAGACACCTTGGTGTGTTTTAGACATCCCGCCCATTCCCTGCGTAGATACATCTATCTGTTCAAATACGATTTCATTTTCGCAACGTTTACGAAGGATATATGCACGCCTATCGAGCGCTATCCCGTCAACTAGATCTCCATCCGCAGAGTTTGTTGAAATAAATAGTTGCAAGAACTTTGGCATTGTTCCGAGTGCGCCACTTCCCAGGAAAGAACTATCAACTGGTACTTCTCGCCAACCCAATACGGCCAAATTTAAACTTTCTGCTATTGCTTCAATTTGGTTGACGGCCGACTCGCATTTGTTTTCATCCTGAGGCATGAACGCTATACCTGTTGCGTATCTCCCCTTTGGCGGAAGTTCAAAATTTGTGACTTCTCTTAGGAACCTATCTGGTGTCTGAATTAGGATCCCAGCTCCATCCCCAGTATTTTTTTCTGCGCCTAGTGCTCCTCTATGCTGAAGCTGACATAGCGCAGCAATTCCAGATGACACTATTTCGTGGCTAGCTCTCCCTTTTAAGTCCGCAATAAAATTTACACCGCAGGAGTCATGCTCAAAGTCAGGGTTGTATAAACCTTGTTCTATTGGCAGGTCTGGGTTGATATTACTATTCACACGTTTCCTTGAATGCTGTTCGACTAGGACAGCGTGAGGCGACGTTGACCCAGCTGGTCATAGTTTATCAATTCTAACTAACTTTTAACTAGTCAACATACGTAAGTAGCGGTTGGTTCATAATAAAGGCATGCTATTTAGGTGAATATGTTAGAAGGAAACCTCAGCGAGTTGTTCAATTTTCTTGATACTTCGACCTCTCCTTACCACGCTGCTAATAATGTGCGCGAGTATTTGCTGGAAGCAAATTTCAATGAATTGGATGAGCAGACACCATGGGAGCTGTCAACAGGCGGTTATTTTGTTGAACGTGATGGGAGTATCGTTGCGTGGTACTCACGGAACGAAAATGAGGCTTCGAATGGGCTAGCTATTGTCGCAGCTCATACGGATAGCCCAAATCTTCGTTTAAAACCTGTCCTGAAGGGGGAACAGGTTGGCTTGTCTCAGTTTGGTATTGAAGTTTATGGCGGTGCCTTATTGAATAGTTGGCTTGATAGAGATCTAGGAATTTCTGGACGAATTGTCACACTTTCCCCAAATAGTGAAATTGCAGAAAGCTTGGTCCAGATCAGCCAGCCTCTCGCAAAAATCCCCCAACTTGCGATCCACTTAAACCGATCTGTTAACGAGAGTGGCCTTATCGTAAATCCCCAACAGCACCTTCGCCCGATTTGGAATGACACTTCTTCCGACACTTCGGACCTTCTCGATGTTATTTCGTCTGAATCCGGTATCGAGCGTCAATTCATTCAATCTTGGGATTTAATGCTCCACGACCTCCAAAGGGCTAGCCTTGTGGGTGCTGATAAGCAATGGATAGCCTCAGCTCGGATTGATAATCTAATCTCTTGTCACGCTGCCATATCTTCCTTCATCAGGAATATTTCTGACGATCAATTTACAAGAGTCCCGATGGTCTGCCTCTTTAACCATGAGGAAGTTGGTAGCACTTCCGCTGCAGGCGCAGCTGGGAATCTTCTACCTTCACTGATTCAGCGGATTTTAAAGGATTCAAATTACTCAGAGGCTATGGCTAATTCGGTATTAGCCTCTGCTGACGGAGCGCATGCAACACACCCTAATTATCTCGAAAAACATGACCTAGACCATGAAATCCGAATGAACAGAGGCATAGCTATTAAACGAAATAGTAACGAACGATATGCAACTAACGCCGTCGGGCAGGCAATTGCTCAGATGATCTGTGATACTAACAATATCCCATATCAACTCTTTAGTAACAGAAGCGACCTTGCCTGCGGCTCTACTATTGGGCCAATTAGTTCTGCAAGTTTAGGGATCAGCACAATAGACCTTGGCGTTCCTCAATTATCAATGCACTCCACTCGGGAGCTATGTGGCAAAAACGATGTTAAAGCACTGGAAGATTTTATGTTTAACTTCTTTAAAAGTTGATTACCTAATCTTCAGTCTATCCACGAGCGATAAGAACATGAGAAGAACAGCGTAGATTTCAAGTCGCCCAATAATCATTAAAATAGCAATAATAGAACGGCTACCTCTTTCGAATTCCAAATAGTTTGCTGTCGGCCCAGCTTCACCCAGCGCCGGCCCCATATTACTCATTGCCGATATTGATCCACTAAGAGCTGTTACTAAATCTTCGTTAAAGAAGAATGTTAGTGAAACAGTTCCGATTACCACTAGCGAAATAAATAATGCAATAAAACCTAATATAGAAGCCACAATCTTCTCTTCAATCTTCTCTTTACCCACCTTTATTGGATATTGTCCATTAGGTCGTCGAATCAGTTTCAATTCTCTGGAAAGAGCCTTAAAGCCTATTTGCATGCGGAAAATTTTCATTCCTCCGGCCGTGGAACCAAAGGTGCCTCCAACTGTCATTAGGAACAGAAGTAATAGTTGACTTGCAGTACCCCATAAAACAAAATTACCGATACCATCAGCCCGAACATTTCCGAATCCAGTACTGCTCGCAAGAGTCACTACGTTAAATAACGAGTCCCTGAAAGCTGTACCTACATCAACTGAATCTATTAACCAATTCAGAAGAAATATCAATGTTATGAACGATAACGTAATCCTCACATACAACTTCCACTCTGAAGATCGAGTAAATACGCGAATATCTCCCTTGTTCTTCCAGAATTTATATTGCAAGTTGTAGTTCATCGCTCCAATAAACATTCCAAATACGATAATCAGCTCAACTAAATAGGAATCAAAGCTTCCTATTGAGCCATTCTTTGTGGAAAACCCTCCAATAGCTGCGGTTGAAAGCCCATGGGCTACGGCATCATAGAGACCCACATCAGGGGTAGCCCAAAGTAGTAACGAAATGGTGATGGTTACACCGAAATATACAAGCCAAAGGGATTTAGCTGTATCTATTGAACGTGCACGCAACTTATCTGATTCATGCCCTGGAGACTCAGCAGTCATTAACTGAAGTCCGCCCACTCCTAAACTTGGCAAGACAGTTACAGCTAGAACAATGATCCCCATACCTCCGTACCATTGCGTAAGCTGCCTCCAAAATAAAATACCTCTACTACTGGCTTCTATATCTTGAAGGACTGTTGATCCAGTGGTAGAGAAACCGGAGATAGTTTCAAATAACGCGTTATCAATTCTAGACCATGGGAAAACTCCCGAGAAAAGGTATGGAAGCATTCCGACTAGAACACACCCGACCCAGCTCCACGCGACTACTGAGAAAATAGCTTTAGGCCTATCCATTGAATCATCCGCGATTGATGTGATTGCCCTAAGTGAAAAGCCTAACAGTGCGGCAATTGCAGCGGTCACAAAAAGCGAGAATTCATTGTGGGAATCTGGTGATGCCCACTCTATCAACCCAGAAATTACTAGTCCCGGTGTGAGGAAAAGTAGTGTTAACCCGATGATATTTATAGTTGCAGATTCGAATAACCCCTCAAGGAAGAGCCGTTTAGATAATTTCATCACTTGGCCTCTCGCTGGAAACTAATCCACGAAAATTTGATTTTATTGATTGTGATAATTTCAAAATCATATACGCGGCAGGAAGTATTGAAAGTCGTCCCAATATCATCAATACACTCAGTGTCAAATTTCCTAAAACCCCATACTCATTTGCCAAGCCGGATTCGGTGATCGGAGGTCCAGCAGTCACGAATGCTGATAGAGCTACAGCTATTGAGTCTTCTATTCTTAGAGATGCGTTATCTAGGGCTAGCAGGAAAGAACCCAAGGCGATAATGAATATAAAGATTGCAGTGAATCCCTGAAGCTTGTCAAGCTCTCGCTCATTTACCACTTCACCGCTAACTTTGATTTTTCTAATTGCTTGCCTGTTGTACTTGCGTGTTAACTCTCTACGTAAATATTTAATTAGCTCAATGAGTCTATGAACTCCAAATCCGCTACCCGGAGATCCAGCCATACCACCTGTAGCAAGAAGTAGTAGAGCGATAGCGCTAATCCCTGAAGAGAATTCCCAACCTTTATTGACATAACCAGTAGTGCTGAACAGTGAAGAGACCTTAAAAAATGCGTCCCGTACTTGGTAGTCGAAAGAGCCTACAAAGTCTCCCTTCAGCCAAAATGCTACTGCCCCACCGAAGAAAATTAGTAAATAAAGGCGTAATTCATTATTTGATCTAATGTGCTGAAGTTTTCTTCTCCCGATCCACCAAATGATCCCTAGATTCAGACCTCCTAAAAACATCGCACATATCAGCACCCACTCAATAGGCCCTGATTGGAAAGAGGCTATGGATGATGCCTTTGTACTGAAGCCCCCCGTTGAAGAAGTCGTTAAGGAATGGGCGAACGAGTCGAATAGCCCCATTCCAGCAAAATTCAGAGCTACGAATACGCTTAATGTAAGTCCGCAATAAAGTACACCGATTTCTTGCATACGCTTTAATGGCTTTCGTGAGAATATTTTTGGCCCATAAGCAGCAGATGGATTATCCCCGCTTGAGCTTATTGGTGTAGCTACGAAAACTAGAAATAAGGCGGCTAAACCTCCCACCCATTGTGTCAATGATCTAAAAACATTAATAGATCTGGGTAAAGCCTCTGGGTCAAGTGTCGAAATTGCTGTTGTGGTTATTCCTGATGTTGATTCAAGAATAGCTAGATCGATTGTGTTAACGATACCGGCGGCAAGCAAAAGAGAGGATTGAAGGGCTATGTAACTTAAAAGAGAGTAGAAGCTAAAGGAAAAGACTTCCGATGGTTTGAGTAGCTCAAAATTCTTTAAACCTTTCAGATTAAGAACACCGAATAACAATAGTAAAAATCCGGCGATGATCAGAACCAAAGAGATTCTTCCATCGATACCGGAAGAGTAATCTGCGAAACCAGAGATGATTGAGATAGCACCAAGGGAGATTGTTACAAAGAGCACTGAACAGTAATTGCTTTGCAACGTAGCGACATCTTTTAAGTTGCGCATCTTAATCAATTTTAGTGTGCCTATTCGCATTGGGAAACTCAATCACAATGCAAACTAATCTTCGGAAGTCTCTGAAATAAAATAATCTTTCCGGATGGCATCAACCTGTTCAGGTGGGGCTATCAGCAAAACAGTATCTTCAGCATTTAGTTGAGTTGATCCCCTTACGATAGATGGTTCATCGTCTCGAATGAGTGCTCCTATTAATACGTCCCTAGGCAGTTTAAGTTCACTCACCTTTTTTTGAATTGCCTTGCTTTCTGCGCCTACCTTAAGTTCAACTACCTCAAAATCTTGATCAACACCCAAGAATGTAGCTACATCTTTGACATCGTGCACATATCGAAGGACACGATTTGCACTTGCAGTAACTGGAGAAAGTGTTGAATCGACGTCAGCGAAATCAAGCACATCCATCAATTTCAGCTTATGAAGAATGGCAATAGTCCGGGCAGTACCCAGAGATTTCGCGTACATGCAGGAAAGGACATTGGCTTCATCTTTACCGGTGAGTGCCACAGCAGCATCATATTTGCCGGCATCAATTTCAGAAATAAACTGCGCATCAGTAATGTCTCCTCTTCGTATGTCAACCCCATCAAGTTTTTCAGCTAATTCTTCTGCTCTGTTTGGGTCGGCTTCCACCAACGTAACCTCGCGAAATTTCATTTTTATGAGCCTTCTTGCCAAAAACTCTCCTGTTCGCCCCCCACCCAGAAGAAGGATACGCTTGTTTTTCTTACGCTTGAATCCCAAAGTTTCGAGCACTTTACCTTTCTCGGTTTTTTTGATCACTAGCCAAATATGGTCTCCAGCCTGAAGAGTTTCTTCAGATCGAGGAATCTTAGCTTCCCCTTCACGACGAAGGGCAGCTACCAAGAAACTCCAATCGGGTTCGTATTCAGCTCCGATTTGTGAAAGTGTCTTTCCACAAAAATCAGCCTCAGCATTAATTGTTACCCCGATAACTACGACTTTGCCTCCACACAAAGTTGCTATTTCGTCAGCACCCCAAGAGTCCAGCAACTCGGAAATCTCTCGCGCTGTATCTTCATCGGGATCAAAAATAAGATCAGGTTGTTCTCCTCCGAGGAACCAGGGTTCTTTTAGCGAAGCCCTTTTAATTTCATCAGCTTCAATTCGGATTATTGATTTCCCTACTCCCCTATTTCGCGCGTAAAGATTGGCTAACAGGTTAACCTCGTCATTTGACGAAACTGCTACTAGAAGGTCTGCATCATCAATGCCCGCCATTTCAAGTATCTCTGGATGGCTTCCATTTCCTCTGACCATAGTTGCATCCAAAACCCCATCAAGTTGTTTAATACGAGCAGAATTTGGATCGATAACTGAAACATTCATATTTTGTGTTTGATGTTTAGGGTCAGTAAGCAGGCGCGTTATGTATGCACCTACTTCCCCAGCCCCTATTACAACTATGTTCACTACTATTTGGTAACAGTTTTCTGGGTAGAAATCATAGATACTTCAAAAAAACTGCTTTTCTTTTGATACAAATTGCTTGAAATACTTACCAAAGCTTCTGCTTGCATATAGACTTCCCGATTGTACTTGTAACAGAATTAACAACGCTGTTACCCAGTTAAGAGGAGTAACATTGGAATCAATCCCCTACCTAGCTTTAATAAGCGCCCTTGCCGCCTTAGCATTGGCATCTTATTTTTTCACAACAGTCAAGGCAGCCCCAGCCGGCAATGACCGCATGGTCTTCTTAATGACCGAAATCCAAAAAGGTGCGAAGGCATTCCTCAAGCAAGAATACACTTGGGTCTCATTTTTCGTCATCGCAATGGTTATTCTTTTGGCAATTGTTATTGCGCCTCTTGCCTCTGTTGCTTATCTTATCGGCGCAATCCTCTCTGCTTCAGCTGGTTATATAGGCATGACTGTAGCCACTATGGCTAATGCGCGAACAACTGAAGCTGCCAAAGAAGGACCTGCAAAAGCATTACCCGTTGCTTATAGAGGCGGCGCCGTAATGGGGTTTTCAGTAGCGGGATTAGCTCTACTTGGCCTAATGTTTGTATACCTATTATTCGTTATCTGGCTAGAAGTAGACGACGCATTTGAAATTGTTACTGCGTACGGACTGGGAGCATCATCTATCGCCCTCTTTTCACGAGTCGGTGGAGGCATCTATACAAAGGCCGCTGATGTAGGAGCAGACCTAGTAGGGAAAGTAGAGGCCGGCATACCTGAAGACGACCCGCGTAATCCCGCCACGATTGCTGATAACGTTGGCGACAATGTCGGCGATGTTGCTGGGATGGGCGCCGACCTATTTGAGTCATATGCGGGTTCAATAATAGCACCCGTAGCTCTTACTGCTTTTGCAGTCACCGGAGGCCTAGAAGCTGCTGATGCAACATCATCAGGTGTAATCGGCCAACTAATGTTCCCTATGGCTATTGCTCTTGTCGGCATGATTGCATCAATACTCGGTTCATTTCTGGTGAAAGGTGGTGACTCTACTGACTCCAAAGCTCTAAGTCATGCCTTGCATAGAGGAACCAACGTAGCTATGGGACTTACAATAATCGGGACAATTGCAATGTCATTCTGGATATTTGACTCAGCTGAAGGCAATCCAATTGGTTTAGCGATATCAGTAATCGGGGGGCTCATTGTGGGCTGGGCACTTGGGAAAACAGCTGAATTCTACACATCTGACCACTTTGCCCCAGTTAAAAAAATCGCAGCCCAATCTGAAACAGGACCGGCAACAACCGTTCTGAGCGGAATAAGCGCAGGAATGGTATCCGTTGCAGCTTCCGTAATTCTGGTACTCGCTGGTATCGGAATAGCTTATTGGGGAGGGGAAGAAACACTAGGTAATGGAATTTACGGCATAGCCGTCGCAGCTATAGGAATGCTAGCTACCACTGGCGCAGTTGTATCTGTGGATGCATATGGTCCAATTGCTGACAACGCAGGCGGTATAGCCGAAATGGCGGAACTAGATCCGTCAGTTCGAGAAGTCACCGATGCTTTAGACTCCCTTGGTAACACAACAGCTGCGATTGCAAAAGGGTTTGCTGTTGGCTCTGCTGCTCTTACAGCGCTTGCCCTATTCAAAAGCTTCGAACTAGCGGTCCAGCAAGCTGGTGGATCCCTTACATTAAACGTAGGTGAAGTTGACGTCTTTATTGGATTATTCTTAGGCGCAGGGCTACCTTTCCTATTTGCTGCACTCACAATTGACGCAGTTGGTCGCGCTGCTACAGCAATGATCGAAGAAGTTCGACGCCAATTCCGTGAGGTTCCGGGGCTCCGGGAAGGGAAAGAGGGAGTCACTCCTGACTCAGCTCGATGTGTTGAAATCTCAACAGAAGCTTCGCTTAAAGAAATGATTATCCCAGGGTCCCTAGCAGTTGTCGTTCCATTAGTAGTCGGATTTATCGACATAGACGCTTTAGGTGGACTATTGGCCGGCGCTCTCGTAACCGGATTCGCATTAGCAATATTTATGGCGAATGCTGGAGGCGCATGGGATAACGCCAAAAAATACATTGAGGCAGGGAATCACGGAGGGAAAGGCTCTGACCCTCATAAAGCAGCTGTTGTTGGAGACACTGTAGGTGACCCTTTCAAAGATACCTCAGGCCCCGCAATGAATATTCTGCTGAAAGTCATGACGATCGTGTCACTGGTATTTGCCTCAGCTTTCGTATAAAAGCAAGCTCGGGTTAATGTAGCTGGATGCCATTCATTAAGGTAAACGGCATCCAGCTATATTACGAAATAGAAGGTGATGGATTGCCCCTGCTCATCATAAGTGGCACTGGCGCTGACCTTCGAAACCCTAGACCGAGATATCCTACTTTAGAGGGCTTTCAAGTATTACGTTACGACCAACGAGGGCTTGGACAAACTGCAAGCCCTCATTGCGAATATACGATGGCAGATTACGCAGATGATGCAGCAGCTCTTTTAGAGCACCTTGATATACGTAGCACCAATGTAATTGGCATTTCGTTTGGAGGAATGGTCGCCCAACACCTAGTAACGCGACACCCAGACAAGGTGAATAAGTTGATACTTGCTTGTACATCACCTGGCGGCGATGACTTCTCGTCATTTGATTTAAGAAAAATACTCTCCAACTCCTCAAACAAAGTAGAATCCTGGCTTCAAATCCTGGATTTACGATACAAAAATTCCCAAATAGAGCTCCCGGTCCTCAACATGGTTAAAGATGCATTAAATATGAACACTAGACTGTTCCCCCATCTAATAACCGACGGGTTAAGTCGTCAGCTTGAGGCTAGATCAACACACGATTGCACAGACACTCTAAGAGGTATTTCTCATTCGACATTTATTGCTGGTGGCAGATATGACGGCATTGCGCCTATGCAGAATTTATTTGAGATGCATAGCTTGATCAAGAATTCACAACTACAGATCTTTGAAGGCGGTCACCTCTTCCTCATGCAAGATAATCGAGCATGGCCTGCGATCACATCTTTTCTTTCGCCGGAAAGCGATACGCTAAAAGTGTGAGCTTAATTGACAGCCATAGAGAAGGAAGACTCAAAGCAGTTATCCTATATGGAGGTAATTCTCCTGAACATGAAGTCTCGCGAGCATCGGCACTTCATGTTGTGAAAGCTATAGACCTTGCAAACTACGAAACTCACTTGGTGCCTATCGATAAATCAGGGCTTTGGTATGAGTTCAAACGTGACCTTTCCACAGAAGATCAATCTGCATTTGATCAGGCGCTTCCAATTGATGGGACCTTAATAAATCCCGTGGAGTATCTTTCGAAATTCAACCCAATCGAACTGGTTGTCTTCCCTATCCTCCATGGACCCAACGGTGAAGACGGCAAGATGCAAGGATTTCTTGAACTTTTTAATATCCCTTATGTTGGAAGTGGAGTTCTCTCTTCAGCGCTAAGCATGGACAAAATAAAATGCAAAGAACTCCTGAGCGCCTTCAACATACCGCAAACTAAATGGGTTGCAGTCCACAGGGATTCAATCGATGATTTAAAGAAAGACTCCATAGATTTAGATGGTGACTTATTCGTCAAACCGGCAAACATGGGATCCTCTATTGGTGTCTCAAAAGTTTCGAACCAGAAGGATATCAAGGCAGCACTTCTTGAAGCAGCAAAATATGATGAATGGATAATAATTGAGGAGGCAGTCATTGGAAGAGAGATTGAAGTAGCAATTTTGGAAGATGGGGAACCAATAGCATCTTTACCTGGCGAGATCACTCCAGGCGCGGATTTCTATGACTACGAAGATAAATATGAAGATGGTGCGACTCTACAAATACCAGCGCCATTGACTGAGGTCGAAATAATGGAGGTCCAAAATCTTGCTTTAGAGGTATTCAAAATCATGAGGTGCCGAGATCTGGCTAGAGTTGACTTCTTCTATAACGAATCAGCAGGCGAATGGTTAATAAATGAGATAAATACTATGCCTGGGTTCACTCCCATTTCTATGTATCCAAAACTTTGGAGCGCAACAGGTGTTCCTTACCCCGAACTAGTAAATCATCTGCTAAGTAATCATCGCAAAAAAGTTTAAGGGATAAGGGCAATTTTCAAGAATCTAAGTAATTCTTTTCGTCTCATTGCAACATGCCGGATTGTTGACTCTTCACCTAATGCCTCAAACAACTTAACTTCCGTGGCTGCTCCCATAATCGTTGAATACGCTGAAAGTACCAATAACTCAGGATCTGATCTTCGAACCCTTCCATTTTCCATCTCTTCAATTAGCCATACTGTTGCGCCGTCAAGAAGAGGCCTCATCCCTTCGACAGCATTCGTCAATATCGGGGGACCCAAACGAGTAACCTCTCTCAATAATCCCAACAGTTCCGGTCGATTATTTGCTAAGCGAAATACGCGCTTCACTATAGACTCGATTCTTTCCCAACCGTAAGAACTTTTACGAATGGCTTCATCAAGCGCTACCGACAAATCGGCAATAGCTTGCCTCACACACGCCTCAAGTAACAGTTCCTTAGACGGATAATGATAGAGAATAGACTGCTTTCGGATATCGAGAGCTCGTGCGAGATCATCCAGGCTGGTTGCATCATACCCAAATTCGCCAAATGCTAACGTAGCTCTTTTCAAGATTCGAACTGAAGTATCCACGAATGGATTGTACCATTGCCTACCAAGTGGTAGAAATAGAGTGTGATAAAGGAATCGCTCAGGGGTAAGAAGATAGCCATAACAGGATCCACTGGATTTCTTGGGACCGCTCTTGTTGAACTTCTATTGCGCGAAATTGAAGACGTTGAACTGAGGCTACTTATAAGGCCATCTGGAAAGCGCTCTGCATCAAAACGTTTGGAGAGAGACATCTTAAAAAACGATGCATTTGATCAATTGAAAGAAGCTTTAGGTACTTCAGGTTTCAAAGATTTAACCGACAACGCTGTCTCGGCACTAACAGCCGATATTTCAAAGAATAACTTAGGGCTGGACGATAATGGGCTACGTGAGCTCAGCGAATGTGACGTTGTGATTCATAGCGCAGCGGCAGTCAGTTTTGACGAACCACTCGATCGAGCAGCCGAGGTTAACCTTATGGGGCCGGTTCGTCTGGTAGAAACCTTGCAGAGCCTTGACGCAGAACCTCACTTAGTGATGGTAAGTACATGCTACGTAGCCGGAAATAGGAAAGGGACCGCCCCTGAAAAACCTCTTTCACAGAGCCCATTCTACGTTCCGCTAAACTGGCGAGAAGAAACTGAAGCCGCACGAAGGACTAGGTCTTACACAGAAGATGACAGTCGAAGAAGCGAAAATCTCGAAAAGTTTCGAACAGAAGCTAAAAATGAACTTGGCGCTCCTGGAATTTCCTTAATAGCGACCAAAACAGAGCAGATACGTGAACGCTGGGTCAAGGACAAAATGGTAGAAGCCGGAAGAGAAAGGGCCACTTCTCTAGGCTTTCCAGATGCTTATGCATTCACGAAAGCTATGTCTGAGCAAGCAGTCCAAGAAATACGTGGCAACATACCACTATCAATAGTTCGGCCTTCGATTATTGAATCGTCATGGGATAAACCCAACTCAGGTTGGATTAGAGGTTTCAGGATGGCTGAACCCATTATTCTAAATTTCGGAAGAGGGACTCTTAAAGAGTTCCCCGGAATTCCCGAAGGCATAATTGACGTAATTCCCGTTGATCTAGTTGCATCTGCGATAGTAGCTGTCGCCGCACAAGAAAAGCCCACAGATCCATTTGTGGTGCAAGTTGCTAGTGGAGCATGCAATCCAATCAAAATTGGCATATTAGCTGATTACGTCCATGAATTTTTTGGCAATTTCCCTATCCTTGATGAGAAAAACCAACCCATAACACCTTCGAAATGGGAGTTTCCTGGTCGCGGACGAGTAGTTACACAATTAACCAGAGCAAAGCGCATTCTCCAACTGGCAGAAAACGGACTTCACAAACTTCCTATCCGAGGAAACCAAGCAATGATAGTGGCCGACTTAGAAGAGAAACGCAACGAATTAGACAAAGCTATGGAGTACATCACGCTCTATGGCAAATACGTTGAATGCGAAGCGATCTACGACGTATCAAACCTTCTAGGGCTATGGGATTCTCTCGAGGATTCTGACAAGAGTTCTTTCCTATTTGACCCACGAGTTATTGACTGGAGAAAATACGTTTACGACATTCATCTTCCGACAGTAGTTACCCAAGGACGAGTCAAGACAACCCCGTCATCCTCTCCCCCTACTTCCCGAAACGACAGATTGCGCAAACAAATTCTCGACCCGACTAGACAACTAGCTGTATTCGACCTCGAAAATACCCTAATAGCCTCTAATGTTGTCTCATCTTGGGGGTACCTAGCGACTAAAAGGTTATCGTCACAAGACCGATTTAGAATCATCAGTAAAACTATTCTCGAGGCTCCATCTATGCTTGCAATGGACCGCAGAGACAGGACTGATTTCCTTAGAAATTTCTATCGGAAGTACGAAGGCGCACCTGTTCTGCAGATCGACGAAGACTCACTTGAAATGTTTAATGAATTTATATTAACTAAATCATTTCCTGCTGCAATTAGACGTGTCCGGGAACATAGAGCTTTAGGGCACAGAACTCTGCTCATAACAGGTGCACTTGATTTCGTTGTGCAACCCCTGAAGCCACTTTTCGACGAAATATTAGCGCCTTCACTTGAAATGAAAGGCAATAAATACTCAGGGCGCATGACTCAAGTTCCCCCTATTGGCGAAACACGAGCAGCCGTTCTCAGAAATTACGCTGACATGAACAACCTTGACCTTAAAGAGTCCGTAGCCTATGCAGATTCAACAAGCGACCTCCCTATGCTTGAAGCCGTCGGCTTTCCCGTAGCTGTTAATCCGGAAACAAAGCTAGCGACACTTGCCAGACGCAGAGGCTGGTTAGTCGAGAATTTTCAACCTATTTCAGGCTCCCCCAAAAGAACTCTACCCTTAGGCTCAAAGAAAGAATAACAATGCCACAGAATCAACGTAAACACCCAAGACCCGGACTCGTTTTAGACGTAGACCGAACTACGCCACCTATCCTATTTCATCACGGAGAAGGATTTCGCATGGAAAAACTTCCTGCAGGGCGATCTAGAGTCATATACCCAGCGGAACCACTACCAGGGGTTCCCAACCCTAACGGCACTATTCGGCATGCACTAGAAAACCCACTTGGGGACAGTCCACCGCTTTCTGCACTTCTAAAATCTGGTATGAAGCTAACTATAGCATTTGACGATATCTCTCTTCCCCTTCCACCTATGAGGAAACCAGATATCAGGCAAAGAATCATTGAAGCAGTGCTTGATACTGCAGCTTCGGCGGGAGTTGATGATGTGCACTTGATAGCTGCTCTAGCGCTCCACAGAAGGATGACCGAGAACGAACTTAGACATGCTGTCGGCGACAGAGTATTTGACGCGTTTGCACCAACCGGGGCAATCTATAACCACGATGCGGAAGACCCAGACGGAATGGTTGTCATTGGAACAACACCCCATGGAGAAGAAGTTCAAATCAACAAGAGAGCCGCAGAAAGTGACCTAATCATATACGTCAACATAAATCTAGTATCTATGGATGGTGGCTGGAAAAGCACAGCTACCGGCCTGTCCGGCTACACAGCACTCCGGCACCACCACAACCCACAAACAATGGTTGAATCACGAAGTTTCATGGATCAAGAAAATTCTGAACTACATAAATCCAACTGGCGACAGGGTAAGGTCCTAAAGGAATCAGGCATAAAGGTCTTCCAGATTGAAACTACAGTAAATAACAATACATTTGGATATGACGGACCACTTGCAATGCTCCAAAAGAGAGAATGGGAATGGAATTTCAAAGACCGCATGACATTTCTGAGCATGCAAGCTGGCCTGAAGAGAATGTCAAACTCATCGAAACGCAAGTCCTTCCAGGGGTGGCACTCACCCTACGAGATTACGTCTGTTCAAGCTGGGGAAGTAGAAGCTGTACACAAAACGACAACAGAGAACGTTTATAAACAACACCTTGTCCAAGTTGAAGGGCAAACCGACATACTAACGATGGGATTACCTTACATTTGCCCGTACAACGTCAACTCAGTAATGAACCCCATACTCGTCGCTTGCCTCGGCCTCGGCTATTTCTTTAACATGTATAAAGGAAAACCACTCGTCAGGAAGGGCGGTGTTGTAATCATGACGCACCCTACCCCTTGGGAATTCCACCCTGTACATCACCCCAGTTACATTGACTTCTTTGAAAGGGTACTTAGCGAAACTACAGACCCTACTGTTATGAGTCAAAAGTACGAAAAGGCTTTTGCAGAAGATGATTGGTATAGGCATTTATATAGAACCTCACATGCCTACCATGGAGTACACCCCTTTTATATGTGGTATTGGTGTGCCCATGCTCTTGACCACCTATCAGAGGTCGTTATCGTAGGCGGAAATCAAGAAGCTGTGAGAAGAATGGGATTTCGATCAGCTACTACCCTGCAAGATGCTTTTGAAATAGCATCAGATTCAGTTGGCTTTAGCCCAACAGTAACCCACTATCATAGCCCTCCTATCTTAATGGCAGATGTGACATAGCTATGGCAAAGAAATTAACCAAACGCGAAATTCAACGAAAAACACGTGAAATCTACAAAGCGGTTGGAAATGCTCCTCAAAGAATGCGATCCATATCAAACATTAAATCAACACAATTCCCATATAGAGCTGCCCGAACACCCAACGGAGTTGCTCCCCTTGAAAGAAAAAGTTACCTTGGCTCGGAGTATCCCACTGTCTGGGCCCGGCGTCTACCAGCTAGAACCGTAAGACTTCTCTCTACCGAGCTAATTGCGAAACCAGTAATGAGTTACATCGCCAGCCCAAAACGGACTGGCTACGACCGACTAGAAGGCCTCAAAAAACGCCAGGCAGTTATCTTTGTCGCTAACCACCATAGCCATGCAGATACTCCGCTTTTACTAACATCGATTCCTATTCAATGGCGAAAGCGACTCATCGTCGGTGCTGCTGCTGACTACTTCTTTAAATCAAAACTTGGTGGTTCACTATCCGCTCTATTCATAGGAGCTATTCCAGTAGAAAGAACCAAAGTAAGTAGAGCCTCATCTGACCAAATTGCATCATTGATCAAACACGGCTGGTCCTTCATGGTCTTCCCAGAAGGAGGTCGCTCTCCTGACGGATGGGGGCAACCATTCCGAGCAGGAGCAGCTTATCTTTCTATCAAATGCAATGCGCCAGTTGTCCCAATACATCTTGCCGGAACAGGCAATATCCTTCGAAAAGGTAAAGTGTGGCCCAAACGTTCATCTACAAAAGTTTCATTCGGTACCCCCATCTGGCCTACTGAAAATGAAAACAGCAGAACTTTCTCAAAAAAAATTGAACAGGCAGTTGCAGAGTTAGCTGATGAGGAAAACAATGACTGGTGGATTGCTCAGAAACATAAACACTCAGGCCAAACGCCCACACTACAAGCCCCCGAAATTGGAAACTGGCGAAAAGCTTGGACATTGAAAACTAATACAGAAAAATCAGCGAATAACAAAAAACGGTGGCCGACAATTTAAGACTCGCCACCACAAGTGAAGTTAATTACGGTAGATTTATACTGTTTAAAGTAGATGCGTTCTTGCCCGCATCAAAACACAGATAGAGGAATTATGACCGTTTTCACGAAGACCCCCATTGAATTGATTGAAGGCGTTTACTCAACGCTTGATGAAAGACTGAGTAATGCAAGAACAAAACTAGGCCGCCAACTAACTTACGCTGAAAAAGTGTTAATCAATCACTTAGATTCACCGAACCAATCTCTTGAACGAGGATCCTCATACGTAGACTTGAGACCTGACAGAGTGGCGATGCAAGATGCCACAGCTCAGATGGCCTGGCTACAATTCATGACAGCTGGCCTAGATAATGTTGCCGTTCCCACTACAACACACGCTGATCACTTAATACAGGCAAAAATTGAAGGCAAACATGACCTTCTAACAGCATCCAAAACAAACGAAGAAGTTTATGATTTCCTTGAATCTGTTTGCGCAAAATACGGAGCAGGCTTTTGGAAACCTGGAAGTGGAATAATTCACCAAGTTGTCCTAGAACAGTACGCATTTCCAGGTGGAATGATTATCGGGACTGACAGCCACACCCCGAATGGTGGCGGATTAGGAATGATAGCAATCGGGGTTGGAGGAGCAGACGCAGTTGATGTTATGACTGGTTTCCCTTGGAATGTACGGTGGCCAAAGTTGATTGGCGTGCACCTCAAAGGTTCTTTAAACGGGTGGACAGCCCCCAAAGACGTAATTCTGAAAGTGGCTGAGATCCTTACAGTAAAGGGTGGAACTGGAGCAATAGTAGAATATTTCGGTGATGGAGCTTCCAATCTCTCAGCTACAGGCAAAGCAACAATTTGCAATATGGGTGCAGAGATAGGAGCAACTACTTCGATCTTTCCTTATGACGAGTCAATCAACCGTTATCTTCATTCAACGGACAGAAGTGATGTAGCTGAACTAGCTGAAAGCTATCAACAGCATTTAATGGCGGATTCCGAAGTACTAGAATCTCCGGAAAAATATTTTGATCAGGTCATTGAAATCGATCTAAATCAATTGCGCCCACATATTAATGGACCCCACACCCCAGACTTAGCCAGAGAAGTTCAGGAACTAGGCGCTGAGGCAAAATCTAATAACTGGCCCCTAGAAATAAGTGCAGCACTCATTGGCAGTTGCACAAACTCATCCTATGAAGATATAACACGCGCAGCTTCAATAGCCAGAGAAGCCGCTAAGCATGGTTTAAAGTCAAAATGTCGATTACTAATTACACCTGGTTCCGAACAAGTCAGGGCAACTATAACGCGCGACGGTCTTCTCGCCGACTTCGAAGCGGTTGGTGCTGTAGTACTCGCTAATGCTTGTGGTCCTTGCATTGGCCAATGGGATAGGTCCGAAGAAAAAGGGCACGAAGCCGGAACGCCGAACGTCATCGTAACTTCCTACAATCGTAATTTCCCAAAGCGAAATGATGGTGACCCATCAACTTTAGCATTCGTAACTTCCCCAGAAACGGTTATGGCTCTTGCTCTAGCTGGAACTGTAGATTTTGACCCAATCAACGGTAGCCTCCAAACAGCAACCGGAGACCAAGTACAATTATCAACTCCCGTGGGCATTGAATTACCTCCAAGTGGATTTGATCCT